>JBDTNT010000239.1:0-13306 GCA_039933615.1 Flavobacterium sp.
GCCATGGATTTGCTTGGTTTGATTGAAACGAAAGCAGATCTTGTAAACGGATTAGTTCCTGCATCGCAACTTCCAAGCTTTGTAGATGATATTTTGGAAGGATATTTATCCGGCAATGTCTTTTATAAAGAAGTCGGTCATACAAATATAATTCCTCCTGAGTCAGGAAAAATTTATGTTGATATTACGACTGGCCAAAAAAATAGACAGTATCGTTATAGTGGTTCCCTTTATATACAAATCACGAATGGTCTTATTGCGACTACAGATGATGTTCCGGAAGGTGCTAACAATAAATATTCAACATTAGCCTTGGTAATGTCATATGTTTTGACGGGGATTTCTTTTGTGACATCAACGCCAATAACAGCAGCCGATACAATTGTTTCGGCTTTCGGTAAAATGCAAAAACAAATTAGTGATCTTGTTGCATTATTAAGTGGAAAACAAGCAGTTGATAATCAACTCGAAATTTCGGCCAATAGTAACGTTTCAAACGCTTGGCATGGTCAAACTATTCTTTTTACTGTAAACTGTACTATAACTGTCCCATCGGCTTTGAATAACTCTTTAATGTTTGCTTTTAGAACAATGTCAGGGGTTACAGTTACTTGGGCGATTACATCCCCTTTTGTCTGGGAGATAACGCCTGCATCTACATTAGAAAGAACAACAGGGCACTTTATGCGAAGGGGGACAACTAATACCATAATCTTAGATTCATAATGGGAAGTTCAAAAAAATATTATTTTGCAAAATTAAAAAGAATAAAGCTTTTTGGTTTCTTTGGTGGTGTTAGTAAGTGGTACGGTGGCACATTGGCATCGAACGGTAAAATCTATTGTGCCCCCTTTAATATAGGCACAATTTTAGAAATTGATCCCCTCACGAATCAGACAACAACTTTCGCAGCAGTTGGTACTGAGGCCAACAGTTATCTAGGGGGGGTTTTGGCTCCCAATGGTAAGATTTATTGTGTACCATACAACTCAACTCAAATTTTAGAGATAGACCCAACAACAAAAACCGTTTCTTACTTTGGTTCAGTTTCTGGTATTTTAAAATATGCCGGTGGAGTACTTGCACCGAATGGAAAAATTTACTGCACACCATTATCTGCAACACAGGTTTTGGAAATTGATCCGGTAACAAGGACAACTTCTTTGTTTGGTTCACTCTCTGGCTCTTCAAAGTGGGGAGGTGGATCTTTAGCCCCTAACGGGAAAATTTATTGTCCGCCCGTAGAGTCTTCACAAATTTTAGAAATTGATCCAGTAACAAAGACTACTTCTTTGTTTGGATCGTTGTCTGGCTCCAACAAATATACCAGCAGCGTATGCGCTTTAAACGGCAAAATTTATGCGATACCAGCGAATGCAACACAGGTCTTAGAAATTGATCCAGAAACAAAGACCACTTCTTTATTTGGTTCGCTGTCTGGCTCTGATAAATGGGCGGGCGGGGTATTGGGTTACAATGGTAATATTTATGGAATCCCTAGAAACTCAACGAATATTTTACATATCGATCCATTAGCCAAAAAAGCCTCTGTATTTGGAAATTTAGCAAGTGGTGGTGCAAAGTGGGGTTGCGGAGTGATATCAGAGAATGGAGGGATTTTTGGCGTACCTACGAATGCGACCTCAATTTTACAACTGATTAAAACAAATCAACCAAATATTGTTGGATCCGCGGGAGTTATTCCTCCTTTGCTAAGCTTAGCAACTTCCGACTTCAATAGATATTACAATAATTTTTAATTAAATACCACAAAATGATAAAATCAAAAATACCAGCTTTTTGTGATCTTAGAAGTTCCAGAAAAGCAATTATACAAATTGAAATAGATTCTTATGAGAGCAGCCCGGAAGGTACCAGGTATCTTGTAAACGACTATGCTATAAATGACGATGGCGAAGGAAATTTCACAAAGCAGCTAATTAATACCAAATCGGTTTTTTACACTGCTGAAAAAATTAATCAACTTAATGAGTTTTTGGAAACGAGTTATGAATATTCAGGAATGTCAAAAATTGAGCGTGACTGGACCAAAGTAAAACAAGGCCTGTTAATCGAAACACAAACTAATCTATATGACGATGGATTGACTGTTTTTAGATTAAATCCTAATCAATGGGAATTATGTTAGGTTTTTTACTTTTTATCATAGCTTATATTTTGTATCTGCCATTGACGATTCTCAATTTCTTTATGGTTTGGTCAAAAGGTTATTTTAGAGATTCTGGATTAACACTCGATAGATTGGCAAATCGTGAATTTAGAACACTTTTTGACAAAACATTAATTCAAAAAGATGGATATAAATTTGGGAATATAGAAGAAACAATTTCCGGTGTTTTGGGCGTCAATATATTGAAAAATAAACTTTCTCGTACTGGTAAAGTACTGGTTTGGATATTGTCGGAAAAGCATTGTATTGATGCTATAATTATAAATCCTAAATCTAATTAATATGAAATTTCTAGAGATCTTTTCTGCTATTCCGAAAATTTTTGATTGGTACTTTGGAATGGAGTCCACCAAGAGGATTCAACTAAATTTTATAGTAGTTCTAATGTTACTTTTTACCTACATCTATTACACAAATAAAGCGTATGCGGACAATATTACCATTCTTGCTAATAGACTTGATACTGCTAATGATTCTCGTGCTAAAGAACAAGAGAAGTATACTGCAAAGCTTGAATATTACACGGATAAATTTAGCGAACTATTATTCAAACTTGATAAGCAAAAAGAAGAATTGAAACAAATAAAAGATGAGAAATGAAAACAACAATTTATATGCTAGTATTTATAATTATTGGAGCATTGACCCTGAAACCAATAATTCCTAAACATTACCCGCCAAAAAAGGTTGTGGAGCAAAAACAGGCAAATGTTTTGAAAGAAATTAAACTTGAAAATATTATTAACCGTATCGAGTATGAAGTCAAAGTAGACAGCATGGAGATCAAACACATTAAAGTAAAATGACAGCATTTATTTCAGCAGGACACAATCCGCAAGGAATTAAAGTAGATCCGGGAGCAGTGGCAAACGGTTTACATGAGGCGGATTTAACAGTTGAGTTCAGAAACTTGGTTGTTGCAGAATTACAAGAAAGAAATGTAACGGTAATTACAGACAAAGATGATGAACGTTTGGCCGATTATTTAAAACGTATTCAGACTGGCAATGGATCTGTTGTTTTGGAGTTTCATTTTGATGCGGCTGCAGTTTCAACAGCTACCGGGACAACATCTTTATATGGAAGCGATGCAGATCGTTTGGATATGGCGTTTGCAAAAGAATTGGTCGATACAACATCGAAAGTTTTAGGTATTAAAAATCGTGGAGCTTTATCCGAAAAAGATAGTCATCGAGGAAGTTTAGGTTTGATGCGTGAACAGGGAATTGTTTCTTTATTGGAGATATGTTTTATTTCTAATCCTGACGATATTAAAGCATATAATGCAAATAAAAAGGCATTAGCGATTAAGATCGCTGAAATTGTTGAACGATACGAAAATATGATATAAATGAAAAAAACCATTCTAATTTTTTTGGCATTTATATTATTTGCCTGTGGCGCTAGAAAATCCGATATCACAAAAAAAGAGGAAACTTTAAAAACGGATTTTTCAGGATTTTTCAGGAATTCCGGTAATTCCGAATCCTTACTGAAAACTGATTTGAATCTTAAAAGAAACTATCTGTTCAACTGGTCCGATAATAGTAAAACGACAAGTGAAGAGTTTAAGCTAGAACCTGATGATCCTACAAAGCCTTCCTCATTCACAATGCCAAACGGACAAAAATATATTTTTGAAAACGCGAAACTGACATCTAAAAACAGCAAACAGGAAAATGATATAAAAAAAGAGAATTCCGGGAATTCCGAGGAAATCCTAAAAACGGATCATTCAAAAAAAGCCAAACAATTAAGTGAAGCACAAATAAAACAAAAAGCTGAAGCTTATTTGGTAGAAAAGAACAAAAAGATTGAGCGTGAAAAGTGGAGTTATTGGAATATCCTTTGGTTATTAATTGCTGTTTTAATCATTTTGGCAGCTTGGAAATTATGGGAAAAATATAAAAAAGTAAATCCAGCAGTATGAATTTATCAGAAGAACTTTTAAAATTGAAATTTAAAAAAGCCAGAATCATATTAGAAATTGAGTCATTGTCGACTGTTAACGATTCGGTTTTTATTAATTTGGTTAAAACAGTGTACGACATAGTTAAGATTGAAAAACAAAACCGAAGTGAATTAAAAAACATCTTCGATGAAAATTAAATTTACAGTGCCAAAAAAATGGAATGACTTAACAGAATGGCAATTCTCTGCTATTGGCCGCTATATGTTTAATTCCCGGAATGAAAAAACCGATACGCGACTTTTTAAAATTTCAATAATGGGTATATTGCTAGTACCTAAATTTTCAATAAAAAATATTATTAAGTCGTTAATTTTTTTTTCTATAGTGCCTTATTCGCAATTTGAACAATACACGGATTTTATTTTTGATGAAAAGGATCTTTTTACCAGGTTCCCTCTTAAGATTAAAGTCGGGTACTGGCCAAGCAGAAAGGTATTATATGGTCCACTTCCCAGAATGGCGAATTCTACAATTGAGGAGCTTTCCTACGCTGATACATTTTTTTACAAATGGTCTATAGGTCACGACATAGATGATTTACATCGGTTGGTTGCCGTTCTGTACCGACCAAACAATCACAAGGATAATCCTGAAGATAAACGTTCCGATTTTTCCAGTCTTACACTTGAGGAAAATTCCAAGTTAACTGATAAAATACCGCAACATGTAAAATTCATGCTAGCACATGTGTATGCCGGTTGCCGACAAAATTTCATAAATCGAAATAAAAATGTTTTTCCGTCTCCAGTTAGTAAAGCAGAGGAAAACGAGAATAAAACAAAAAAAAATAAACCTTATCTTCCATTTTCAAAGATAATTGATTCCTTCGCCATGGACGAAGTTCAGATTTTTGGAAATCATCAGCAAGTGGAGAAAGTTTATGCCAGTAAATTTTTATCATTGTACGATGCAAGTATCGTACAGCAAAGAGAACGGGAATCACGAAATAAAAAATAATTATGGAAAGAGAACTCTCATATAAAAAAATAGACGATTACTTTAGAACTTTAGCGCAAAATAATGTAGACATTCAAGATTATTGCGGTACTTCTATCTTCGAATTGTCTGAGAAAATAGATTCTGTGGGTGGTGTTAAGTCACCTATTTTAGTCTTTTTTGGATACTCCGGAAAACTTTCCGGAAATCAACAAAGAACTTTCAATAATCGTTCATTGTCATTTTCAATTTTATATTCTGGCATAAAGTTAGATAATGTAAATGAGGTGCTGGATGCAAAAAATAATGCGGAACAGATAGGTCTTGAAGTACTGTCCCGGATCAATGTACAAAGTAAAATGCCTGAAATAGGATGGCTTTATAATAATTTCGATAAAGCTTCTGTCAACTACTCTGAAATCGACGGCGAAATTGAGGGCTTTTTCGGAATGGAATTCTTTTTTGATTTAAAGACAACTGAGCAAATGATCGTCGATCCAATAAAATGGGAGGATGGGAACATATTTTGTACAGGATAAATGTCTTAAGCTATTTGTAGTACTTAGTGGATATTAATTTTTGACCAATTAACACATACAAACATGAATGAAAATTTACTACAAAACGCTATCAGCCCAATCCTTGAAAGTCCACTATCACTCAGAGAACAACGCCTTATTCTAAATCAAATGTTTGCCCTTGCGGTTTCAAACATTTCAGAAAACGAAACGGACAATTTCACCGCTAAAAAATTAATGCCAGTTTATCTGGCTATAAGTGAAGTATTAGAAAATTTAGCGGAAAAAGAGTAGAGAACAAAATTATCAACTTAGAGATAACAGCCTGCATTCGTGTAGGTTTTTTTATATATTTACAATTCACTAAATCATTAATAAATGAAATCACTTGCTCTAATCTTAGTGTTCTGGACCGGGTTACTCACCGCTCAGGAATCTGAAATCTCAATAACTGCTCAGGGAATTAGCTCTTCCATTGTTCCAGTTGAAGGAAAATCATCTGCTCAAATTTATGATATCGCAAAATATGCACTCATAAGTATGTTTGACAGCCCGACTAAAGTCATTAAAGTAGATGAACCAGCTAAAATTTTAAGGTTCTCCGGTTCCAAAAAGTTTAAAGGTACCATTAGCACTGAGGGAATATATAATTACACTTGTGAATTGGAATTCAAAGACGGACGCTATAAAATTTCATTTTATGATGTTTTTTTAGATAAGGGGATCAAAAGAACCTATGCGGATTTGTTTAACAGTGAAGGAGAACTTCGTAAAATGGATTTCTACAAAAAACTGTACGCTAATTTTTCCACCATGATAAATGAAGTAAATGTCAGTTTAAAAGAAAAAATATCCGGTAGTTCAAGTGCTGACAAATGGTAACAATAGAATATCTACCAAGTAATACAAACTTTTTTGTGTAATAAAATATATAAAAAAGTATATATTTGCATCGACCAATCATAAAAATACGAGGAGTGCTCCATGTTAATTCAATTAATACTGGGGTTCTCAGGTTTCGGGTAGCTGGAAAAAAAACAGTCCGATTTTCATTCCTCGTAGTGATTGGTCAAGCCGTAAAGGGAACTCCTTTATATTAATTAAACTGAATTTACTATGGAAATTTTCATCTTAAACTACAAAGAAGAAATTAAAAGGTTAATTTCAGAAAATTACGAAGCGGCAGACTTAGTTAGTAAAGAATTTGAGTATAGTACTTCACAAATAGTTGAAAATTTAAGTTTGATATTACCTTATAATGTAATCGATGACCACCTTGTTTATGAAGCTCTTTTAGAGCTAGGTTTTGAACCAAAAGAAAAAATACCACTGTTATTTTTATGGTACTTTAAACGCAAATAAAATAATCTTAAACCACTCTTGTAGTGGTTTTTTTTTGTCCTTTTTATAGATCGCTAAAACTTCCAATTTGCATCAAAATTGCAAGTTTATGATTAATCAAACAAATTTCGAAGTCGAGGAAAGAAAAGCAGGAACGGCTGCTCGAATCGCACTTAAAGCGTCTTACTTGAATGAAATAAGGAATACGTTTAAAAGAGGTGACTCTGGTAAATTAGAAAAATCGTCAGTTTCTGCCAAATATCGCAATGGCCGATTAGACCGACTAACATTAAATTCTCCAAGATATTCTTTTCAGATGCATTTTGGCTCTAGTAAATCTGGAACACAAAAACCTACACAGCGAAAAGGATCTCATGTAAAATCATTTTCACGTCATATCAAAGGAAGAAACTCCGAAGTTAAGTCTTATGAAAGAAGAGGCGGTTCCGTTTCGGGCTTTAATAAAAACATCAATTATCGTTCGAATAATCATATCGCACGTGCACTAAACCAGACCAAGGCGTTAGAAAACTTAGCAACGGCTTTAGGTGAGAATAGAATAGTATTAATCGCTTCTCAAATAAAATTCTAATGGCAGGCGGAAGTATTACTCGAAACCTTCACATCTATATAAATGATAGAGAAGTAGTTAATTCGTTGACCGGGATAACCCGCGAAATTAATAAGACAAAAAATGAGCTTAAAAACTTAAATAAAAATTCAGAGGATTACGAAAAAAACGTAGCTAGACTGAAAAAGACTTTAGCTGAATTAACTGATCGTCAGGAGGAATTTAACGAAGAGTTAGGTCTTACTGCTGTAGAGCTGGGCGCAGCAACCGAAGCCGTGACAGCCCTTTTTGCAGCATTTATTGCAGGTGACATGAATGCGATTCGAACAGGTTTATTAGCGATCAGGGGTACAATCATGGCTACAACTCGCGCAGCCTTAGCATTTATTGCTACGCCACTCGGTGCGTTTATTTTAGCATTATTTGCAATCGGCAAGGCAACAAAGGAATGGATAGATTATAACGAGGAAGTTGTAAAGGCTAACCAATTAACACGCGATATTACGAGTCTTACGGGTGCCGAACTAGACAACGTGAGACTGAAAGCCTCAAGCATCGCAAAAACGTTTGATAAAGAATACAAAGAAATAATTGACACGGCCAAAGTTCTTGTCAAGGAATTTGGTATTTCTTACGATGAAGCTTTGGAGTCTATCGAAAACGGATTTATAAAAGGCGGTAATGCCAATGATGAGTTTTTAGAAAGCATGCGGGAATATCCTACATTTTTCGCTACAGCAGGGTATTCTGTTAGCGAATTCCAAAATTTAATTAATTCGGGAGTTGATTTAGGAATTTACCAGGATAAATTACCAGATGCTATAAAAGAATTTTCCTTGTCAGTAAATGAACAAACGAAGGGAGTTCGAGATGCGTTAATAAATGCGTTTGGGGAAGAATTTGCAAATAAGTTACTTGGTGGAATTAAAAACGGTAGTATCTCAGTAAAGGATGCGCTTACTCTTGTCGCTCAAGAAGCCGAGAGAGTTGGCTTAAATGCTCAGCAAGCTCAGCAATTAACAGCTGATCTATTTAGGGGAGCCGGTGAAGATGCCGGAGGTGCCCTAAAAATATTTGAAGCTGTTCGCCACTCCATTCAAAATCAGATCAGACCTTTAAGTGAAGCTGAACAAGCCACAAAAGATCTCGCAGACTCTTATGCTGAACTTGCCCTTGAGCAGGAAGCTGCCTTGAAGACAGATGGATATGAAAGATGGAAAAACCTTGCCTTAATGGCTCTGAATTCTGTTAAAAAAGGGTGGTACACGATGATATCAGGAATTGTCAATAACAAAGAAGACATGATTAAACAAGCTAATGCCAAGGCTGAAGCTAATCGGGTGAAAGATATGGAACAACAGTTTAATGATTACATGGAACGCCGTCGTAAACGTTTGGGAATGCAGTTTGACTGGGAAAAAGAACGTGCCGATTACTTGGCAACAATTACCAAAAGAAGGGATAGTGAATGGCGGACGGACGAAGAATCTAAAACTTATGATCAACAAATTGATATCATTAAAAATGCCAAAAATCCAAATAAAGCCAGAGGTTCAAATAAACTGACTGCCGATGAGCAGAAAGCACTTGACGATGCAGCAAAGAAACGAGCAAAAGAACTTGCGGACGCAAAAAAACACGCTGAAGAATTACGAAAAGAAGAAGAAGAACTTCAAAAACAGTTATTAGCATCAAAAAGAAATGCGGAAGACATAAAAAATCAGCTTATTCGCGATCAATACGAAAAGGAACGTACTGTTTTAAATACCGAATACGACAGAAAAATCGAAGATTTAAAACTGAATATCACCAAGGAGCAGACTGAAATAAGTAAACTCAGAAAGAAAATTGCTGATCCTAATACATCAAAGGAAGATCTAAAGTCCTTTAGGAAACAACTTTCGGATCGTCTCGAAATTCAAAAAACTTACAATTCTCAGTTAATTACAGTCGAACAAACAAGAGATTTAAAACTTGGTGCTTTACGTGAAAAATTCGTGAAAAAAGACATTGAAGAGCAGGAAAAAGATAATGATCATTCGTTACAGCTTTTAAAGACTAGGCACAACATTGAATTATCTCAGATCCGATCCCTTGAAACGGCCAAAGAAGTTCTTAAAAGGTATTTGACCGAAGATGAGCTCGCAAAGATTACGTCTCTTGAGAAGGCAAAGAAGGAAATTAAAAAAAGATATCTAAATGAAGAAATAACTCTTCAGGAGCAGGCTCTAATAGATATGATGGCTCGAATTCAAAATGTATTTGAAAACGAAAAGAATCAGGGAATTGAGCTTTTATCACCTGAAGAAAGGGAAGCATTCCTCCTTTTTCTTGACCAGTATGCAGCAAAGCTTTCTGCTTTAGGCGTTGAAAAGACTGAAAATGGAGAAGAAGAAAAACCGAAGGTCTCAGGTTTAGATCTCTTAGGTTTTACACAAGAGAAATGGCAGGAGGTGTTTGATAACTTCGATACTTTAGAGGGAAAGATTGAAACAATCGGAATGGGATTTGTTGCGCTTTCAAATGCTTACGGGATGTATTCTAATTTACTTGCTGCAGGTGAAAAGAGGAGTCTGCAAAAATTTGAATCTGATAATCGAAAAAAACAAAATTTTCTAAATAGTCAACTTGAAAAAGGGTATATAACTCAAGAGGTTTATACAGCAAGAAAGGCCAAATTAGATAATGACTTAGCAAAGAAAAAGGCAGAAATTGAATATAAGCAAGCGAAGCGAGAAAAGACAATGAATATTGTCAGTATTATTGGTAATACTGCTGTGGGAGTATCAAAGGCCTTAGCTCAGGGAGGAGTTGCCGGAATCGTCATAGGAGCTTTAGTCGCTGCATTTGGTGCCGTGCAATTAGTTACTGCAATGAAACAACCTTTGCCGGATAAAAATGGTTATTATGATGGAGGTTATACCGGAAATGGTAATACGAGATCGGAATCGACTGCACTTGGGGTTAAAGATTATACGTACCATAAAGGAGAATATGTAATTCCTAATAATGTACTTTTCTCAAACGATCCTGTAATGCCGAATATCATGAGTTATTTGGAGAGAAAAAGACAAGGTAAACAAACATCACTACAAGAAGAAAGTAATTCGAATGATAGTCAAAATCAAACCAATATATCTTCAGGAAGCAGTACTGTTTTGTCCGAACTCGTAAATGTTATGAATAAAACGCTCGACGTTTTAGAACGTATCGAGCAGGAAGGATTTGTTAGCTATTTAGTCAATGATATTCCGACTGCAAAGAAAATGAGAGATAAAATAAAAGAATTAACAAAACTAGAAAATAGTTCAAAGCCTTAAAAATTAAAAAATGTCAAATTCAAAGATCACTATCGTTTTTAATCGAATTCCATTAGTCGATGAAGAATTCAATTTTATAGAAACTCAGCTTGATTATAGTCTTACAGAAACTTTTAAAATTAATAGGGAAGCTTTTTGTGAAGTAAAAATTCCGCAAGTTTCCGGAGGTAGTTTGGGTAAATATGAAATGACAATTGCCGAAGATACCAACATAAACAACATTGGAATTAGGTATTCCCCAAATGGTATTGCAAGCGAAACTAGTTTGATGTCACTAGATCAATTAATGTACGTCGATGGATCCATTACTTTTATTGTATGTTCGTCAACTCCGGTTAATATCTATGATGAATTGACAGGTCATTCTATTGCTTGGTCTGAGGGAGGATTTAGTCTAATCGGATCTTGCGATGTTTCTTACGATGGTTTTGTTTCTACAAATTATAAAACTGCCTTCGAGATAGATTTTAATCAAATGAATGATTTTACAGTCGTAGATGTTCCAGGCGATGTTGATAGCGGTTTAGGTTCCGTTACTATAACTTCAACACATGAGAATGCTTTTTTTATAGTTGAGAATAATACTGCGGGCATATCATATATTATAGAAAACAGTGCAATAACACCGATTATCCAATCTGTATCACCTTCAACAATTACTTTTGACATTAACACAGAAAGCACTGATATTGAATTTAAAACATTACAAATCGTTAGTGGTGGAATTTGGAATGTTGAAACTCCCCTACCTAACTGGTTAGAATTATCGAATAGTTCAGGAAGTGAAAATACAACTATAAATATAACTCCGGTTAATTTTAGTTTATTAGCAGAAGGTACATATTCTAACACACTTTTATTTCATTTAGGATCCGAAGTTTTTGAGGTTTTGGTCACTTTAAATCTCTCTAAAATTATAAAAAATCCATTTATAGCTAATGGGTTGTATTTTACAAAAGAAGATGTTTTTTTAAATGTTTCATCTGCAAATTTAAACTCATACATTCATTTTTTTTTCGAAATTAAAGTGTTTAAGATAAATTCAAATCTGCCATCTACCTTTTTGAGAGAATATAAATTTCCTCTTTTTAAAGGAAAAGGAGAATTTTATGTAGGCGAAATAGTAGACGGATTACTCGAAGATATTGATGATCTAAAAGATTACGTTACAAGTTTTAAAAATAACTATGTCAAAAAACAAATTAAGCCATCGGAAGTTAGTATATCTTATATCGAAAAGAATTATACAAATGATGGATTTATTACAGAAGGCAGTTTAAGTATGTTTAAGATGTTAAAAGGTTTTCGTCCTTACATGCCTAGTGGAAATATTGCTTTATTAGAAGTTTCACAACAAGAAATTACACGTATATCACCAAAATCAATAATAGGCTTTTCATTTGTTTACATTGGTAAACCAAGAATTATTGTTAAAAAAAACAATCAGGTAATCGAAGATTTTCAAGTAGATAATTCTGACAGTGAAATCATTTATTCTTATTACCGATTCGAGAATGATTTAAAGCCTGGAGATAGTATCGAACTTATATTAGTGAAAGGTGTCGAAACTAGATCAAAAAGATATTTAGTTTTTAAAAATGGCAGGGAAAGCACTTATTTTTTCTTTGAAAACACTAATGGAATGATTGAACCTTATGAGTTTACAGGCAGAAGACGTGTGAACTCTGCTATGAAACACACAACTACGACAAAAATAAAAAGATTAACTAGTTTTGAAAAAAAGGTTTTTTCTGAAAACCAACAAGGCTTAATAATTAATACTGGCCAATTATTAAAAACTGATCATCAGGTTATTTTAGCAATTATTAGAAGTGTAAATGTTTGGTGTGCCTTAGATAATCCTGAAGGACCATATTTTTTGGTAGATTCGACAACAACAAAACTAATTAATCAAGATACAGAAGCTTCGGAAGAAGATTTTGACATTGATTTTAATATAATAGAAAATTCAAATGTTAGTATTTATCCACAGTAATTTCAAGTTAGATTTAACTTACCTTCAAGTGACTTTCACAGAAGAAAACCAATGGTTTAAAGACGATTTTTCGACAGAAATTTCTTTTCCTTTCGAATTTTATTTAGACTCAACTTTATCTAAAGACAGTGGTTTTGACAATCACTATAATACAAACAAAAACTTAAGTGTTTTCAATGGAATTTTAGACAAAGACGGCATTTTAGTTGATGCAATTTTAAAGTTTAACAATATAGTCGGTAAAAAAATTAGTGCAAATTTGACAGCGGGAAATTCAAACTTTCCTTCTTTTGATAAAAAATTATCTGAACTTCCTTTAGAGAAAAAAACATTATCCAGTATTGTTACAGAAGCTTCTAATACCATTTTGAAAGATTATCCGGAAACTAACTATAATTTCCCAATGGTACATACAAACAAATATAATTCTGAATCAGATTTTAATGGATTTGAAAGAATCA
>JBDTNT010000240.1:0-3908 GCA_039933615.1 Flavobacterium sp.
TTTAGAAGTTTCTACACTAGTGGATATAATATCATCAACCAGGCAAATCTGATTTTAGAACATACAGATGCCATAGAAGATGCTACCGATGCAGAAAAGAACCAGATAAAAGCACAGGCTTTAACAATCAGAGCTTACATGCACTTTTTACTGACCGAAATTTACAGTCAAAATTATGGTTACACTACAGACGCTTCACATATGGGAATTGTTTACAGTAAACAGTCAATCGATAAGGGCATTACTTACCCGGCAAGAGAAACAGTTGCAAATACCTATACTTTTATTATAAATGATCTTAAAAATTCTTTAGGCTTATATACTAATACTGCTCTTTTTGATGGCCCTGCTTATTCCTATTTTAATAGTAACAGTACAAAAGCATTGTTGGCAAGAGTTTACCTTTCAAAAAAAGACTGGAAAAATGCTTATGATACTGCCAATGATATCATTGCTAATTCTGGTGTAAGTTTGGTTAATTCAGCAAATTATATTACACAATGGGAGCAGATTGATCTTCCAACTTCAGAAACTTTATTGGAGTTTTCTGTAAATAAAACTACCGACGGAGTTGTCAACGGATCACTTGCTACTTATTTCGGATATATTTTTGATACCAATTATGCTAATTACACGGCTTCTGATGATTTGATTAGTCTTTATGATTCAAATGATATCAGAAAACAATTGTTTTTAGAAAAGCCGCTTTCTACATTGGTTAATTTACAGCCGCAAATGCTAAATTATTATTTCACTAAAAAATTTCAGGGTAATCCCGGATACGTTGCATTTAGATTAAGTGAACAGTATTTAATCCGTGCTGAAGCTTCGCTGGGACTCGAAAAACCAGACGATGCAAAATCAGATATCAATATTATAAGAGCCCGTGCAAACGCTGATTTATTGACAACTACAGATAATATTGCCGAAATTTTATTTTTAGAAAGAAGAAAAGAACTTTGCTTTGAAGGACATTTACTCTTTGATATTGCGAGAAATAAAAAAGATATTTCGCGCAATGACGGCTGTATTTCACTAAACTGCGGACTCAGCTATCCTTCACCAAAATATGTGTTGCCAATTCCATTAAATACTCTTTACATCAACTCAAACTTAAAACAAAATGAATCATATTAAATTTATATCCGTATTAAGTATTGTTATAGCATTATTTGCATCTTGCTCTAAGGATGATTATAAATTAAATTCAAACATTGATCCTTTTATCAGGTTTAATTTACTGGTAAACAGTACTACTAATGTACCATTGGAATATCCCGCTGTCAGCACTGCCCTGCTACCTGCAGTAACTTATGAAAATAGGTATGTAAAAACATTAAAAGTTCCCGTAACCTTAACTTCAAAACCTTTAAAATCTGCCGTTATCGCCAATTTTAGTGCAATAACTTCGGGCGATGTTACTAGTTTTAGTGTTGAACCTTCAACTGAATTACTTTTTGATGGAAGTAAACTAACAGACACTATTTTTCTTTCATTCGAAAAAAGATGGAAAGAGAAACAAACTATCACATTAAAATTAGAAAGTATTTCTGACCCTGAAATTCATATTGGAAATTTAAACACATCAGAATCAAATTCTATCCTTACTATAAATTTAGACGAGGTGATTACACCATATTCACTTTCAGCAAACCGAATTGTAATTAAAGGACAAGCGGGTGAAATAATTGATTTTAAAGTAAATTTTCCTAACGGATTTATTCCGTCGGAAATTGAAAATCTGTCTGTTTTTAAATTTCTGAATGGTTTCGATTATTCGCTAACGCATGATGATTTTGGAGACAACAGAACTTCAATAACCTATCATTTAACACTTTTAGAAGATATTCAGAGTGACGATGTTTATTATGAAACAACTATTTCTCTTATAAATGCGGGAGATTATATTGCTGCCGGAACCACGATTTTACAAATTGTAAAACCAATAAAATCAACACGTGATATACAGGCAAATCCGGCTTCTAAATTTTATGACCTTACGAATCAGTTTTACCTGACGTATGGTGAACACTGGTTTGATAAAAGCGGGACTTGTGCATGGCAGACTTTTAATGCCTTTACATTCCCTGTAGTTGTAACGTCAGAAAACGAAAACGCTATATTATATAGTGACAAAGGCAACACAAATCCTGCTGACGATATTTATCATGATGCATTTAAAATAGGTTTTAATGTTTCAACAGGAGCAAACACCACCAATTCGTTTGGCCTAAAAAGATGGTTTTCTAATGAAAGTGTAACAGCAGCAAACTCTCCGGGATTTAATATAACCTCAGCCCTTGAATTTTTTCCGGAAAATGGAAACAGTAAGACAAATGGAAAAGTTTTGGTAATTCCGCAATACATTACGATTACCGGAAGCAATAAAAACAGCCACAGTATTGCGATTTCAGGTGAAGGAACCTACAAAGAAATCAGTGCCGGTTTATTTGAAATTTCATTTGAACTGAAACTTACTAACGATGAACTTTTTGGTGGAACTGTTTCTACACAATACAGGATATACAATAATAAAACGTATCCAAAACTAAATCCGATTGGTGATGACTGTCCAAAAGAAGTTACACTGTAAAGATAAATTTCAATAAAATAACCAATTAGGTTTACAATGAAAAAAACTTTTTTCCCCCTTCTGCTACTTTTATTAAGTCTCACCGCGTACAAAAGTATCGACCAACACCCGTACATCGATATTCAGGAATTGAGGAAACTCTATTCCAGTGGAGATGCTTCGTTATGGCCGGCACCGCAATTACATGAAAGTATAGACAAAAAAGCATTCCAGGATATTGGATTGCTTTCTGCTGTTATTTATCCGGTCTATAATCCGTATTCGAAAGAAAAGGAAAGCCTGGGAAAAATTCTTTTTTTTGATCCGCGATTATCTGTCAGCGGACAAATTGCCTGCGCTTCCTGTCACAATCCAGAATTGGGCTGGACCGATAACCTGACACGTTCTTTTGGTCACGACCGTCAAACGGGGAAACGTAATTCGATGACCATTCTGAATTCCGCTTACGCAAAAACTTTATTTTGGGACGGACGTGCTTCGAGCCTCGAAGATCAGGCACAATTCCCCATTGGAGACCCATTGGAAATGAATGAAAAAACAACCATAGCCGTCGATAAGATAGCGAAAATCAAAGGGTACAATTCCCTTTTTGAAGCTGCTTTCGGAGACAAAAAAGTTTCATTGCAAAGGATACAATATGCAATTGCGACTTTCGAACGATCGATCAATAGTCCAAAAAGTAAATTTGATCAGTTTATAAGTGGGAAATCTGAAGCTTTTACAGATTCTCAGGTAAACGGTTTGCATCTTTTCCGAACTAAGGCGCAATGTATCAATTGTCACAATACACCTTATTTCAGCGACAATAAATTCCATAACGACGGTCAGACTTTATTTGGAACAAAAAATGAAGACTTCGGAAGATATAATGTGACGAAAGATGTAAAAGATATTGGCAAATTCAGAACGCCAACTTTACGCGAAACGGTCAATACAAAACCCTGGATGCATCACGGACATTTTCCTACTTTGCTGGATGTTGTTGAATTATATAATGGAGGAAATCCTTCTCCTGTGCAAAAGAAATACCTGGGAACAGAACGTGATTCCTTAATTCCGAAAGCAGATCCTATGCTCAAAAAATTAGATTTAAGCAAAGACGAAATCAAAGATCTCCTCGCTTTCATAGAAACTTTAAGTACGCCGACAAGAAGGATTATCTATCCGGCCATGCCGCAATAATAGTGTATTTTTAAATAACAAAATTTTGAGAATTGCAACTTTTATCAATCTGACCCTTTTTCATAATAATTGCCTATCCTTTCATCGAACTATCAAATGATTATCCGTTTAAAAGATTTCTATCATTTTCTAA
>JBDTNT010000241.1:0-3869 GCA_039933615.1 Flavobacterium sp.
GATTATTATGACAGCAATAGCCACTTCAACTACATTTCAGGATAGAAAAGTAGCACTAGAAAAAGAACATAAAACACTGATCGAGCAAAAAAATGCTCCTCATGACAATATCGGAAACGGTATATACCAACGCTACAAAAATCCGGTAGTTACAGCAGCACACATCCCTTTAAACTGGCGTTTTGACCTTAACGAGGAAACAAACCCTTTTTTGCAGGAGAGAATTGGAATTAATGCAGCTTTTAATGCAGGAGCACTAAAATGGAACGGAAAATACCTGCTTGCCGTTCGTGTAGAAGGAATTGACAGAAAGTCTTTTTTCGCTATAGCGGAAAGTCCAAACGGTGTTGATAATTTTAAGTTCTGGAAAAAGCCATGTGTGATTCCACAAACCGAAGAGCCGGACACAAACGTTTACGATATGCGTTTGATTCACCATGAAGACGGTTGGATTTACGGTATTTTCTGTACAGAAAGAAAAGATCCGAAAGCACCAAAAGGCGATACCAGTTCGGCTGTAGCCAATGCAGGAATCGTTCGCTCCAAAGATTTGGTAAACTGGGAAAGATTACCTGATTTGATTTCAAATACAGGTCAGCAGCGTAATGTTGTTTTACATCCTGAATTCGTAGACGGGAAATATGCTTTATACACACGTCCGCAAGATGGCTTTATTGATGTTGGAAATGGCGGCGGAATTGGCTTAGGATATATTGACGACATGACCAATCCTGTTGTAAAAGACGAGAAAATCATCTTCGGAAAAAAATACCACACCATCTATGAATTAAAAAATGGTGCGGGCCCTGCTCCTATCAAAACAGAAAAAGGATGGCTGCATTTAGCACACGGTGTTAGAAATACCGCAGCTGGTTTGCGTTATACCTTATATATGTTCATGACCGATTTGCACGATATTACCAAAGTAACCCATGTCCCTGCCGGTCATTTTATGGCCCCTGAAGGTATTGAAAGAGTTGGTGATGTATCAAATGTATTGTTTACAAACGGTTGGATTGAAGATAATGACGGAACAGTTTTTATCTATTATGCCTCATCAGACACCAGAATGCACGTGGCAGTTTCATCTGTAGAAAAATTAATTGATTATGTAATGAATACTCCGGAAGACACTTTTATTTCTGCAGGTTCCGTAAGTACAATCATCAGGCAGATTGATAAAAATAACGCAATATAATTGATCGTGGCAGAACAACTAAACCAACTCAAAACCGAATTAACAGCTGAGCTTGAAAACATTTTAAGGTATTGGTCCAAAAACTCGATTGACACCCAAAATGAAGGTTTTATTGGACAGATAGACCATAACGAAAAGGTAATAGAAGGTGCTGAAAAAGGTGCTGTTTTGAATACCAGAATCCTATGGTCGTTTTCTTCAGGTTATCAAATCACTAAAAATGAAGACCATAAAAAAATAGCCCAAAGGGCTTTTGAATATTTGTCCGGTCATTTTTATGATAGCGAATTTGGCGGTTTATTTTGGAGCATTAATCCTGATAAAACTCCGAAGGATACGAAAAACCAGATTTATGCTTTAGCTTTTGCCATTTACGGATTGTCAGAATATTATGCTATTTCAAAAGACGAGAAAGCTTTAGAAATAGCTATCAGTTTATATTTAGAAATTCGAAAGCACAGCTACGATCCGGAGAATAAAGGATATTTAGAAGCTTTTACCAGAGATTGGCAGCCCATTGAGGATTTACGTCTGAGTGATAAAGATGCCAACGAAAAGAAAACAATGAACACACATTTGCACATTGTAGAAGCGTATGCTAATTTGTTTAAAGTATGGAAAGACAAAACCCTTCAAAACGATATAATTGAACTTTTACAGACCATAGAAAAACATTTCATCAATACCGAAACAGGGCATTTACGTTTGTTTTTTAATGAAAACTGGATCGAGAAACCGGATGTTATCTCCTATGGCCACGATATCGAAGCAGCCTGGCTTTTATTGCAGTGCGCTGAAATTTCGGAAGATAAAACCCTTATTGGCAATTATAAAAAACATGCCGTTCAAATGGCCGAAGTTACCAAAGAAGGTTTGGATTCAGACGGAGGTTTATGGTACGAATTTGATGCTGAAAAAGATGAATTAGTTGCTGAAAAACATTGGTGGGTACAGGCCGAAGCCTTGATTGGTTTTTATAATGCCTATGAGCTTACCGGTGATGAAAAATATTTAGATATTGTTTTAAAAAACTGGGATTTTATTAAAAAACACATTTTAGATTCCAAAAACGGAGAATGGTTTTGGGGAGTTTACCAGGATTATTCTTTAATAGAAAAAGACAAAGCCGGTTTCTGGAAATGCCCTTATCACAATAGCCGTGCATGTTCAGAACTTATTCAAAGAATTAAAACCTAACAAATGAAAACCAATTTTCTTAAAATAGCTTTTATAAGTTTATCAATCTTAGCAGTCGTGAGCTGCTCGTCTGACAATGAAAATACCGACGGGGAAATCATAATAGATCCGCCAACGCAAAGTGATCCTCTGACGACAGTAAATGTCGCCAGTTATATGGTTGATGCCAATGCTACAAAAGAAACGGTGGCTTTATTTTATAATTTAAAGAAACTCGCAAAAACCAAAACTGCTATTGGTCAGCAAGATGCTTTTAACAGTTTTTACCAAGATGCCGGAGGAGATTCTGACATTAAAAAAAATACCGGCTTCGACCCTGCTGTACTTGGTTCCGATTTTATGTTTATTACAGACAAGAACAACAACAATCAGCCTGGCAACTGGTTTTATCAGCAAGAACAAAAAATAATTAACGATACCAAAGCTGCCTATGCAAAAGGAATGATCAATACTTTTTGCTGGCATTTGAGAGAACCCAACAAAGAAGAATCCTTTTACGTTTCCGATATGACAACGGAACAAAAAACTACTGCTTTTAAAAGTATTTTACCTGGCGGAGTGAATCATGAATGGTACAGGAAAAAACTGGACAAAGTAGCTAGTGTAGTTTCAAATATGAAAGGTACAAACGGCGAATTGATCCCAATAATTTTCAGGCCTTTTCATGAATTTGACGGGAGCTGGTTTTGGTGGGGAGCCAGTTTTTGCACCCCTGAAGAATACAAAACTGCTTATCAATTTACTGTTGATTATTTAAAAAACACAAAAGGCGTTCACAATATTCTTTATGCTTTTTCTCCGGACAACTCTTATGCAACCGAAAACAATTATTTAAGCCGATATCCAGGAGATAAATATGTAGATGTTTTAGGAATGGACAACTATGGTGACTTCGACAATAAAGGCCAAACCGGAGCTAATACAGCCAACTCTAAACTAAAAATCATATCTGATTTAGCCATAAACAAAGTCAAAATTGCTGCGTTGACCGAGACGGGATATCGTGTTACAGGTTCAATTGTCCCAGTCAAAGATTGGTTTTCTACTTATTTGTACAGCGCATTGACATCTAATAGTATTGAAGTAAGTTATGCCTTGTTCTGGAATAATAATACGGATGGTTATTATGTCCCGAATGGCTCTGTTTCGAATGCAGGTGATTTCAATGCTTTTAGTAAAAAAACAAAAACGGCATTGGTAAATTCTTTGCCTAAAATGTATGAGTTGCCGAAGTAGAAAAAATGTTTCAAGTTTTAAAGGTCAAAGTTTCAGGTTTGAATTTTAGGAATTTTGCATCCTTTCGACAAAGGAGGAATAACATTATTCACACACCGTTTGTCATTTCGACAGAGGAGAAATCACACTAGTTACACACAGTTTGTCATTTCGACGAAGGAGAAATCACACTAGTTACACACGGTTTGTCATTTCGACGAAGGAGAAATCTCCGTAAGCAGCTCGACAATCAATTTAA
>JBDTNT010000242.1:0-16278 GCA_039933615.1 Flavobacterium sp.
TTTACACTATTATAATCCACAAAAGTGAAATCACTAGTCACAAAAGTAGCTTTGGTTACAGGAAACAGTTGCCTTTAAGCGTTTTGGAAAGCCTCATGATGTGGCCAATATCGTCTCTTATCTGGCAAGCAAAAAAGGCAGTTATATTACAGGGGCTACATTTACTATCGATGGAGGAATGTATGTATAAATGCAGCTACTTACATTTAAATACTATGTAGATAATCGTTAAAATAAGAACAAGGAATGAATTGTCCATTAAATAACTCGAAAGATCCATTTCACATCTCTATTTTATGTTGGAAATTTGGATTGTATTTAAATAAATAATCAAATGAAACCTTTTTATAACAATACCCTGGTGGCTCGCTCAAAAGATCAAATTAAGTTTTATACAGTAGCTTACGGACTTATACTGCTGATGACTGCCGCCGCATTAAGCTTTAAGGATAAGGAAATTATTTTGCCGGAACTTGCCGCCTTGTCGATCGGCTGTTTCATTTACAAAAAAAACACATGGACTGGTAAGCCTCTGCATCTGTTTCTGCTGCCATCCGTCACAGCATTTATTGGTTTTTTTATTAATCATTTGGAAATTAATATGGCCGCCAAAATTGTAGTGATTATGATAGTGATGCTGACCGTTCTTTACTCAATTAAGAGCAATCTGGCACCTGCACTCGCAACAGGATTACTGCCCATTGTGACAAATTGTGATTCTTATATCTTTCTAATTTCCATAGTTCTTTCAATGGGACTGCTCGCAATCCTTGCTGCTGTGTTTTTTAAGACTGAAGTTTCCGGGACAGCTGCCGTCGAGGAACCAAAATCGATACTTGCAATTTTGGTATTTTTAGCTGTTTTGATAGTATGGGTGATGATCTGCTCTGCTTTAGGTAATATGCAGATAGCGGCGCTTCCTCCTGTAATTGTAATGGGTTATGAATTGATTGACAAGAAAATGTACAGCCTTACGATGTTGTACAAACAGGTTGCCGCTTTAATGCTGGCCGCCTTTATTGGAGCTCAGAGCTTTTATTTTTTAGACAATTTTCTGCTTGCTGCCTTTACAAATTTGATTGCGGTCACTATTATTCTGCATTATTTAAAAATGAAAATGCCTCCTGTGTATGCCATGGCAATGCTTCCGATGGTTCTGCCTTCTTATTCTCATGTTTATTTCGCACTTAGCACAGGAATAGCCGCAGCTGCCCTTTTGGGAACTGTATACATCTTAATAAATAAAACATCTGTTAAGCTTTCGCATTAATTTCTTTGAAATCAGAGGATCTAATATATTCAAAATGGAATTGAATTTTGCTTAATTTAATTAAAGTAAACTTGTATAGTGGCTTTATTTATATGTTTGATAACCGTTAATAAAATAACCTCGTCTTCAGTTTTCAAATTATAATTACGAGTGGAACAGCTGATTATATTTCCTCTTAATTTTTATAACTTCGTAACTTCAGACCCATACAAAAGAATTAGAAAACTCTTAAGAATTACAGTAAAACAGATGATTGAAATTATAGAATTTAAAGAGACCGACCAGAGTCTGGTGCGTGAATTTGTACTGAATATACAAAACGGTGAATTTAATCTGGGATTTAAAGAATCAGATCAGCCTGACCTTATTGATACAGAAAATTTTTATCACGGAGGGAATTTTTGGACAGCCAGGATCAACGGAGAAATTGTGGGTACAATAGGTCTTCAAAATCTTGACAATCATAACGGAGTACTGCGAAAAATGTTTGTACGACAAGATTACAGAGGTACTGAACTGAAGATTGCACAGGTACTTTTTAATGCGCTGCTTGCTTTTTCGCTAAGTATTAACCTGAAGGTGATTTGGCTTGACACCCCTGGAATTGCAGTTGCCTCGCACCGATTTTATGAGAAAAATGGCTTTCAGCAGACTGATAAATTGAATCTGCCTGAAAAGTATGTGTTTCCCGATAAAAACTCTAAAATATACAAGCTCGCTATACAGTAGGGGTCCGAGAAAAGAAAGGATATACACCAGCGGTCTTAGAAGTGATGAGGATGTTTTTGTATATTGATCTTGATATAAATCAATTCTTTTCCTATCAAATGTCAATCAGTAAAATGATCTTTTATCGGAAATTTACACTTTAAATAACACACTTTACAAGTGCCTAAATAACAATTTTATTTTTTTTCAAATATGGAAACTACTTCACTTAATAATAATGGTCTTGCCTCTTTTTCCCTTTACAATGTTGCTTTTACCGTCACTGACTTAGATCAGTCCATCGAATGGTACAAATCTATTTTCGGTTTTGATCTTGTAAGCCGTGTGACCTTTACTATTCCATCCGGATCTGCAGAAACAGCAATTATAAAAGCCGGAGAACTTCGTCTTGAACTTTTACAGGTTCCAAATGCAAAACGAATTGAAGCGCTTTTTGCAGAAGCGCCTCAGCACCTCATCACAATCGGAAATAAATCTATTGTGCTTCAGGTGAATGACCTTGCTGTCGCTTCACAGGAGCTTGAAGAAAAAGGTGTGACATTTGTGTGGCGCGAACTTTATATCGCAGGCGATAAAATGCTTTGTACTATGATTCAGGACGTAGATGGAAATAAAATTAATATTTTCCAGACTGATACTATTATTGGTGACTAAAAACTAATTAGTTATTAAGCTTAATGTTTTAAGAGCTGTAGCAGTAAATGCTGCAGCTTTGATATTTTATCCCTTTTATATAAGGATGGATAAAATTGCTGTTATCTTTCAGTAAAAAGGAACTGAAAATTAAAATTCATAAATTAAACTGTTTATTTTTACATCAGTAATAAAAATAGTTCCCAGCATATGAACAAAGTATTTTCAGATACAGGAAATGTACTTTTAGGGCTCGACAATCCTGAAGATAACACATTAGCTTCACCTGCCCAGTTTGCCGAGTACACAATCATTCTCATTACAGAAGGTGAAGGTATATTTCATGCAGACTTTGCCTCTTTTCCTTTTACTTCTCCTGTTATACTGTTTTCAACACCTCAGCAGTCTATCTATATTAAAGAAACCAAACCTGTAAAATATGTTATGCTGCAATTCCACAGCGATTTTTACTGTATTGAATACCATAGAAATGAAGTTGCCTGCAATGGACTGCTTTTTAATAATATTTATATTGAGCCATCATTGAAACTTACCCCTGAAGAACTTCAGTCCTACATGCAGTTAATCTATCAGATTAACGATGAATTCAAACAGCCCGATCCATCAGATATCATACTGAGGGCTTACCTTCAGCTTTTCCTTGCCAAATCCAGCAGCATAAAAATAAAAAGTATTGAAAAACAAAAAGTATTCAAGGATGAAAAAATGGATCTGTTCAAACAGCTTCTTGAAGAAAATTTTCTGACCCTTCACAAACCAAGCGACTATGCTTCACTGCTGGCAATGACGCCAAATAATTTTACCAAACAGTGTACCAGACGTTTTAATAAAACTCCTTCTCAGCTGATTCAGGAAAGGTTAATCCTTGAGGCAAAAAAACAGCTGCATCTCACAAGGCTGAGCATAAAGGAAATTGCTTTTGCACTTAAATTTCAGGATGAATATTATTTCAGCAGGCTATTTAAAAAGATGACTAAAATTTCTCCGCAGGCCTTTAGAAATACTACAGGTATCTCAATTGTGGCAGATTTGTCTATCTAAAAGCATTATTTATCCATTTCAGCAGAACTCTCCGCTCTGTAGCTTTGTAGTGTTAATTATCAAAACATAATTTAAAAAAACAAAGCAATGAAAAATACCTTTTTAACTACAATAGCAAATCTTGACAAGGCAGGAAAATCCGTCATTCGAGCCGGAATAGTGATCGTTTTCCTTTGGATCGGCGGTCTTAAATTTATACCATACGAAGCGGACGGAATTGTACCCTTTGTTGCCAACAGCCCTTTTATGTCCGGTTTATACAACAACCCGCAGGAATATAAAGACCATGTGAATAAGGAAGGCGAATTGATTACTGAAAACCGCCAGTGGAATATCGACAACAATACCTACGGTTTTGCAAATGAATTGGGGATATTATTAATTGCTCTTGGTATTTTGGTAGGCATTCACCGCTGGGCACCACTGGAGAGCATGTTTGGAAGTATCCTTGTATTTATACTTACACTTGGAACGTTGTCATTTCTGATTACAACTCCGGAAAGCTGGGTACCTCATTTGACGGATCAGCAGTATGGATTTCCATTTTTATCCGGCAGAGGACGTCTTGTTTTAAAAGATATAGTGATCATGGGAGCTTCCATAATTACGATGAGCGAATCGGCCGCCCTTTATCTTAAAAATAAAAACGCAAAATTGATAACCGCACGCCGATAAACAGCACAGCTTTCTTGGGGAAGGCTGCAGTTAAAGATAGTGAGGATCTACGGAAAAAATTCGGTAGATCCTTTTTCTTTTTACAGATAGAAATTAAGGAAAAAAAGTTAAGTCTTCGGGAAAATTGGTCTAGTGTAAGACGGCGAAACTGTCGGAACTTTGTACTGTCAATAAGGACAACTCTTTAAAGGAAGATGTCAAATGAAATAATAATTTAAAACAAAATTAAAAATGGCAACTAAAATTAATATCAAAAATTTACCTTCTGGTTATCAGTCTATCATTACAAACGGTAAGCATACAGTCATCGGCGATGAGCCTACAACCAGCAAAGGAACAGATCTTGGACTCTCACCAACCGAACTTGTTTTGAGCGGACTGGGAATGTGCAAAGTGGCAACGGTGCGATACATCGCACGTAAAAATGGATGGGAGATCAGAGATGTAAATGCTGAACTCTCTCAGATAGTAAAGAAGGGTGAAAATGGAAAACTTCTTACTACTGTCCAAACCCAAATCAATATCGAAGGCGATATCACAGAGGATCAAAAGCAGGAACTTCTAAAACACGCTGATGCATGTTACGTACACAGAATGATTGAAGGGGACTGGAATATAGAACATGCAGAAGAGCTTCAGGAAGTGACCGAGTTGAACCACCAGGAAAAAGATCCGCTTTTCAAGGTTTAATTAAACTCTTGGAATTCCTGAAAAAATATAATGCGTCTTAATTTTGGCTGTAATAACTCTGCACCGCAGTAAATTAAATGCGCCCCAGCGGAGAGAATCTTCCACTGGGGCGCATTTCTTATTTATATAAACTAATCTATGCTATCTAAACCTGTTTTCGGTTATATAAGATCCATTAAATCTTTTGTACCGATATAACGCTCGCATGTAAACCCTTCCGCATACTTTACCCCTATTGCACGACCAAAAATCTGATTGGTGCTTTCAATTTGTTTCAATAGATTTAGTATCCCTACAGCACTTGGATCTGCTGCGGAAACAAACTGGGTATCATAAGCCCTGATCACTTCTGTTTTTTGATTAAAAAAATCACTGATATCAACTACAACATCCGGTTTAATAAAATAGTCCTGTATATAATGATAAACAGCCCCCGGTCTCCATTTATGCTGTAATTGTCCGTCATTATAAGTTTCTATTTTCCTTAATCCGGATAAAAATGAAGCTTCCCTGATAAGATCTGCTGCTTTTTTATGATCACTGTGACGGTCAAAAACAGCATTGGCTAAAATAATTTTAGGCTGATATTTTCGGATAATCTGAATTACTTTCAACCGATTTTCATGGGTATTTTCTATATTCCCGTCCATAAGATCTAACTGCTCTCTTCCAAAAAGACCAAGCTTTTTTGATGCCTCTGCTGCCTCCTTATTTCTGGTGTGCTCATCGCCAAAGCTGCCGAGCTCTCCCTTGGTCAAATCAGCAATAACAACTTTTCCTGCATTACTTATGGTTTTTAAAATAACTCCTGCAGCCGCGCATTCCACATCATCAGGATGTGCCCCAAATGCTAAAATGTCAATACTCATATCCTTACTCTTCTTTAATTCCCAGTTTTTCTTCCAGTGCTTTTACTTTATTCTCCAAGCTTACGATGTATTCTTTCTGGGGCATTAGTGCCTCATCGATCTCCTGGGTTGTGTAGCGTGGCGTAATGTGCTGCGGACAGTTCCAGTCGTATGCCTGAATTTCGAATACCATCATTCTCTCGGGACGGAACTTATAGTCTTCAGGTTTCAGCAAATCATATAATTTCTGATCCTCCTCCAATTCTACAATCTTTGCCTTGGCATAAAGTTTCAGCCTGGCACGGTGCGGATAGGAGATCATAATGATAGCCACATTATTATTGGTGGCAATGTTTCCAGTAGATATATATTGTTTGTTTCCCACAAAATCCACAATTCCAATGGTTTTATTATCAATGACTTTTACAAAGCCTTTAGGTCCTCCGCGATGTTGTATATACGGATATTCATTTTCGCCAAAGCTTGCCATGTAAAAACTATCCCTGTCCTCTATAAAATAAATTTCATTATCGGTAAGTCCGTCTACGACCGACATTTTTTCCATTCTGTCATAACCATTTCTGCTTCCCTGCTTTTCCTGCAGGTCTTTAACAGCATCTGTAAAAGCTAATTGTGCATAATTCATAATCAAAGATTTAAGTTGTTAGAATTTTATAGTACAGCCCTATTGTATTGCATGCCAAATCCTAAAAAATGATTCAGGTACGTCATTTTTTAGGATTTAAAAATACTTATTTTATAATTCCTGAATCTGTCTGATCATTTGGTTGGTAAATCCCCACTCATTATCATACCATGCCATAACTTTTACCAGATCCCCATCTACTACTCTTGTCATTTCCAGATCAACTGTTGCCGCATACGGGCTTTTAATAATATCAGTAGACACCAGTGGTTCATCTGTAACCGCTACTACTTTGACATAACGCTCCGTTAAGGCTTCTTCCGACAATATTGCATTAATCTCCTCGGCTGTCGTGTTTCTTTCTGTCACAAAAGTAATATCAGAGATAGAACCCACCGGAACAGGCACTCTTACTGCTACACCATCAAATTTACCGGCATACTCGGGCAGTGCTTTGGTCGTTGCAATTGCTGCGCCGGTAGCTGCCGGAGCCAGATTTATACCTGCAGTTCTTCCCATTCTTGGCTCTCTTTTAGAAGGAGCATCCACTAAGGTCTGAGAAGCAGTATAGGCATGTATGGTATTTAAAATAGCTTTCTTTATTCCAATCCTGCGGCCTAAAATCTCTATAAGCGGACTGATATTGTTAGTGGTACAGCTGGCGCAGGAGAAAATGGAAACTTTGCCTTCCGCCGTATTGACCCCATGTACTATCGTAGGGGTGTCCTTAGTAGGACCTGAAATTACAACAAATTTAGCTCCCGCTGTAATATGCTTTTCAGCATCCGTTTTATTGGTAAACAAACCTGTGCTTTCAATAACTGCATCCACCCACAGTTCTTTCCATGGCAGTTCCAAAGGATCTTTTATCGAGGTATATCTTATTTTGCGGTCATCTATTACAATATTATTACCCTCAAAAGTTACTTTTTTATCGTACTTACCATATATACTGTCATATTTTAAAAGGTAAACAGCATTTTCAATACTCATCAGATCGTTAATTCCTACCAGTTCGAGATCCGGAGATTCTAATATTACTTTTAAAGACGCTCTCCCGATTCTGCCGAAACCATTAATTGCAATTTTTTTCATCTTATTTATTTTTTAATTATTTAGCTATAAAGAAATAAAGGGTTATTAATCCCCCTATTACGATTATTATTTTTTTTAGTATGTCCTGATTTATCTTTCGTGTTACCGAAGCCCCATAATAGCCGCCGATAAGCGCTCCTGCAATCATAATTATAGTAAAATGCCAGTCTATAAATCCCGAGAATAATAGCGTAAAGGCTGCAACTCCATTGTTTACCGCAACCATTAGGACTTTCAGTCCGTTCATTTCATTTAGGTTTTTCATTCCGTAGAAAGTAAATACGGTCAAAACCATCATTCCCAGTCCTGCACCAAAATAGCCTCCGTAAATACCCAATATTAAAAGTGGAGCAAATTTTTTATGATCGTAACTAAAACTTTTCTGAACCTCTTTTCTGGAATTAAAATACGCCAAAATTTTCGAACTGAAAGAAAACAGCAGCCATGAAAACAAAAGAAAGTAAGGCACTAAAAATTCAAAAGTTTTTGAGGAAGCAAAAATTAAAAGCATTGCACCTAAAAAACCTCCCAATCCCGATATCAAGAGCAGGTAAATTAAAGTTCTTCTCGAAGCTTTTATATCATTCTGAAATGCTTTGGCACTTGCGATATTGCCCGGCCAAAGTGCTACTGTGCTAATTGCATTTGCACTTACAGGAGAAGCACCTGCAAAGACAAGACTCGGAAAAGCAATAAACCCTCCTCCTCCTGCAACGGCGTTGAGCACACTTCCGGCCAATGCGGCAAAGAATAAAAGAATCTCAAAAGCATATTGTTCCATGATTTACTCTTTAAAATTTAATTTCCAGAAATCAATAATTTCATTGGCTATTTGTAATCCAAATTCTTCAAGCGCAAAATGTCCTGTAGGATAAAAAATCAGCTTGGAATTAGGTATATCCCTGTGAAGCAATTTTGCCCCCTCTCTTTTAAAAAACTCATCATTTTCTCCCCATACTATTAAAGTAGGAGGCTGCAGCTTTTTAAGTGTTTCCTGCCAAAGCGGATACAGTTCAATATTTGTTTTATAATCTCTTTTCAGATTCATTTGAATAGCCTTTACGCCTTCTCTCTCCAATAGAAGTTGATCTAAAAGATACGTTTCGGGCATAATCCTGTTTTTATTTGTTACTCCATTCAGATATTCCCATTTGGTATAATCCAACTCAAAAAACTTATTTAATTGTAAAGCACTTTCACTGGTATTGTCATCATACAATTTTTTTATTTCCTTTAGTTTATCTCCAACACCTTCCATGTAAATGTTCCCATTCTGAAAAATCAGCATCTCAACCATATCTGGATTTTTAACAATGCTTCGCATCAAAATAGGAGCACCATAATCAAAAAGATAAAAACTTGCTCTGCCAATTTCCATTTTTAGCATAAAGGCCGAGATTAATACAGCATAATTTTCAAAGGTATAATCAAAATCATCCGCGCTTGGAATATCGCTGAATCCAAAAGCTGGAAGGTCTACGGCAATAACTCTGAAATGTTTCGCCAGAATGGGAATAATCATCTTGAACATGACAGAGGAACTTGGATAACCATGAAGTAAAAACAGTACATTTTGATTTGATGTGCCTGCTTCTCTATATCCAATTTGTATCCCTTTCACAGTAACATATTGGTAGTAAACATTATAATCAATGTCGTCCTGGTTATGATTTATAGCTGTTGCCATGATAAATACTTTTAAAGGTTTTACAATTTAAGATGTCTTCTGATTATTTAAACTTTCTGTCTTTTTCCTGAATTTCGAGATCATTGATACTTGCATACCTTTTTTGCATCAGGCCGTTTTCATCATACTCCCAATTTTCATTTCCATAAGCTCTGAACCATTTGCCGTCTGCTGTCTGATATTCATATTCAAAACGTACTGCGATTCTGTTTTCGTTATGCGCCCAGTATTCTTTTTTTAATTTGTAATTTTTCTCCTTTTGCCATTTTCGGGTCAGAAGTGCTATAATTTCTTCCGTGCCATTTACAAATTCGGTTCTGTTACGCCATTCACTGTCCTTGGTGTAAGCTTCTGAAACTCGTTTGGGATCCATACTATTCCAGGCATCTTCTGCAAGCTGAATTTTTTCTTTGGCTGTTTCAAGGGTAAAAGGCGGTAAAGGATATTTTTTTTCCATGATTCTTAATTTGATGATTTTCGGGTTTCTTATTATAATTTCATTCTGCAATATTCTCATGAGTATTGCGGAATGAAATTTTATGTTTACTTGTTTACTTTTCTGTCAAGGAAATCACTGATCAGTTCTCCGATTTCTTTTCCGTAGCTCTCCAAGGCAAAGTGACCGGTTGGGAATAAGTGAAATTCCAGATTTTTCAAGTCTTTTTTAAACGCTTCTGCTCCAACTCCTGGAAATATATAATCATTTTTGCCGTATACAACTAAAGTTTCGGGCTGATGATCTCTGAAATACTGCTGCCATTTGGGATATAATACCACATTGGTCTGATAATCATAAAACATGGCAAGCTGAATCGCTCCGTTTTCAGGACGTTCCAGGTGTCTTAAGTCAATTTCCCAGTTATCTGGGGATATGGCGCTTTCGTCAGGTACGCTATGTGTATACTGCCATTTTAATCCGTCAGGACTGTGGAAAGTTCTAAGGGTAGCCTCGGCCTCTTTATCATTGCTGTTTTTCCAGTAGGCTTTAATGGGATCCCAGAAAGTCTCCAGACCTTCATCATAAGCACAGCCATTCTGAATTATTAAAGTATCTATTTTCTCCGGACTTGCACTTGCAATTCTAAACCCGATTGGTGCTCCGTAGTCCATTAAATAAAGGCTGTATTTTTGTATGTCTAGTTCACTTAAAAGCGTAGTTACTATGCTGGCCATGTTTTCAAAAGTATAGTCGAAATCTTTCATTGGTGGCTGCTCGCTTCTTCCGTATCCGGGATAATCCGGCGCAATCAAATGATATTTGTCTGATAAATCTACAATCAGATTTCTAAACATATGAGAAGATGTTGGGTAACCGTGCAGTAATACTAAAGTCGGTTTGTTTTTATCTCCTGCTTCGCGGTAAAAAATTTCAACTCCGTTGATTTTTCTTGTGTGATAAGTTGTTTTCATAATTTTAGTATTGGTTTACTATTAGTTTTGGTTAATCGGCGCCAGTTTTGGAAAATCAATATCTGTTTTGGCGGTATTGTTAAAGTAATTTGTGAAAACGCTCAATGCAACAGCAGCTACTATTTCTGCAATCTGCTCTTCTTCATAACCTGCGCTTTTAAATTTTGCTATAGCATCATCAGGTACATTTCCTTTCGTATCAAGTACTGCTTTTGCAAATTCCAGAGCCGCGTTTGTTTTTTCATCTGATGAAACTCCAATTCTCGCCTGAGCAAGTGCATCAGCATCAATTCCAATTTTTCCTCCAATGAAACTGTGTGCCGAATTACAATAATCACATCCATTTTCATTTGCAATCATTAAAGAAATTAATTCTCTGGTTTTTGGTGTAAGGGATGAACTGTTAAGTGCGGTACTCAATCCAAGATACCCGTTTAGTACTGCCGGTGAATTTCCCATCGTTCTCATCATATTGGGAACCATGCCCATTTTACCTTTTATTGCAGTAAATAATTCTTTTGATTTACCATTTGTTTGTTCCGGGTCTAAAGCTGTTAATCGTGCCATAATCTTAATTATTAAATTGATATTCGTTTTGATTGTCGTTATTGACAGTACAAAGTTGCAATACTTATAGTGGCAGGAGTTAGTCACATTTTCCCGATGAGTTAACCTTTTTTCCCAAATAGCGGAAATAAAGAGAAAACAAGGTATAGAAGAGTTTTAGAATGTCTTTTGAACTAGTAAAATCTCAAAAAGCAATAGGCAAGTCCGATAAAATAGAGACAAAAAAAAGTGCCCTGATTGGAGCACTTTTATAATGAGTTTAATGTTTGCTAATTTAGCTTTAGTTTTTCGCGATATTGAATGGGCGAAACACCTTCTTTGTTTTTAAAAAACCGACTGAAAGTCTGAATGTCTTCATAACCCAAATCGTAGGCAATTTCTTTTATGGATAAATTGGTGTAATTGATTTGTCTTCTGGCATGGAGCATGATCCTGTCGTGAATAATACTTATGGGAGGACGATTGGAAACCAGTGCAAAAAGATTGGAAAGTGTCTTAGGAGACTTATTTAATTTAGAAGCATAAAAAGCAACATCATGATGCTTTGAGAAATGCCCCTCTACTAAAAAATTAAATTCCCGAATAATATCTACCTGACTCTTTTCCAGACGGTCGTAATTGGCAGACTTTTTAAGGCTTCTGGCACAAAAAATCAATATTTGCTTTAAGATAGACTGGAGCATGTCCTTCTGAAGATTGTCTTTGGCAGACATTTCATTTGAAAAGTTTTCCCAATAATTTTCAAGAAACTTAATTTCATTTTGTATTATGTTTACAATTGGCACACCTGTCGCTCCAAAAAACAGGAGTCCTTTGCTGCCCACTTCGTTATCATGATTAATAGGACAGAAAAAGGATTGATTCCAGCGCAGAAATCGAACCGAGTCTAAATCTAAGCTGTCAATTTTATGATATTCAGTAAGAAAAACAACGTCGTTCCTGTTCAAATTATATTCAACTTTATCAATCATGATTTTCATTTCCTCTCCTTTGTTCCACAGTAAAGTCATATCGGTATCGCCGCTTTTATAAAGTATATCTTTATTTAAGTTATCCAATTCCTCCAGAATTAATAACTCTTTACTGTCTCCACTATAAATCATGTCTATAAATATCAGGGTGATTTAAAGAGATAAAATTAGCATATTTATTTACATGATGATAAAATGTATTGAAATTAAAACCTCAGCGAAAGCTAAATACTCTTTTTATAAAAGAAAATTAAGCTGCCCTAAGTGATAACACTGATGATTCACAATACTTAGCATAGTTTTAAATTGGTGAAAAGCAGTATCGTCCTCAATAATCCATTGTTTTTCATTTAGCGAGGAAAATTTCAGATTGAGGTGTTCATTTAAGGTAAACCAATGAAATTTCACCTGCTTGACAGTTGGAAAATTTTGAGCACACTTGTCAGGACAGCACAAGAAGATTTTTTCATAATCGGGGTACATCTTCTCACCAAAACCAAACAGAGGCATTAAAAGATCATTACTGGCAATTAAATGCCCCAACAGATAAAGACCACTGTTTCTTCCGAAAGCAACATCTTTTTTTAAGTCTTCATCATTGAGCTTGTGAACAAGATCACTAATTTTCCTGTTCTGTAAAAGCCATGCCTGATAAATAATGCTCCCTTCCATTTTTTCAACAGATTTTTTTGTCGTTTCCATTAAATTATAATACTAGTGAAATTATTAAAGCTATCATCTTTATGCATTAAGCAGTAGACAAAAATAACTTCAATAACGCTGTAAAGAATTGATATAAAATAAAAAAGAACTTGATATATATCAAGTGCCTGATGGTTGGAATTGTATTTCCATATTATTTTTTCAAGCTCTGTTTTCTTATTCTGCTCAGCGTTTCAGGTGTCATTCCTAAGTAGGAAGCAATCATGTGCTGTGGAACCCGTAACGCAATCTGCGGCTGTTTCTCAATAAAGCGAACATACTTTTCCTCTGCATTAAGGCTGATACTGTTATTGATACGATCCTGACTTGCCACAAAACTTCGCTCAATAATTAAGTTTACCAAATCCTGAAATTGAGGTATGCTTTTCATAAGTCCGGCAAAGTTTTCCTTACTGATTAATAACAAAGTACTATCTTCTATGGCATCAATATTAAAGCGGGATGGTGTGCCATTTAGAAGACTTTCCCTGTCTCCTATCCAATAATTTTCAATCGCAAAATTCAGAACATGCTCCATTGACCTGTCGTCTATACTATAGGTCCTCAAACATCCTTTGGTTATAAAGGCGTTATAACGCCAAATATCTCCCTCTTGCAACAGATACTGATTTCTTCTAAGTTTTCGTACCACGCAAACCTCCTCGATCATTTTGAGTTCCTGATCGCTGAGTTCTATTTTACTTTGCAAGTATTGAGCAAAAATCTCAAACATATAAATCTTATTAAATACAGGTTAATTACAAACGCAAATATAAAACAATTAACAAATGGATTTACTGATTAAAATAGGATCTAATTTGAATTACTTATAACATATAGAGTTTTGCTTAATTTGAAAAAAAGATACAAAATAAATTAGTTTTCCTTGCTTGTATCGTAATCAGTGTAGCCTTCTGCACCGCCCGTATAAAGAAGATCAGTATTTGGAAGAGACAGCTCCACTCCCGTACGATATCTTTCAACTAAATCCGGGTTAGCAATAAACGGCATACCATAGGCTATAAGATCAGCATTGTTTGAGCGCAAAAGAGCATCTCCTTTTTGAGAATCAAATCCGCCGCCAATCATGAGTGTACCATTATATAGTGGCCTGAAATAAGAAGCAACATCCTGAAATGCTTCAGCCGGAGTGCCCGCAACCGATTCACCAGGTCCCCAAACATGAAGATATGCAAGATGAAATTGATTCAGCGCTTTGGCTAAATAACGGAAAGTAGGCTCAGTATCAGCGTTAGGCTTCAACGTTCCGGAACTTGTTGCAGGGCTAATTTTCAATCCTACTCTTCCTTTTCCCCAAACGCCAGTTACAGCTTCCAGAAGCTCTAGTACAAAACGGCTCCTGTTTTCTACAGAACCGCCATAAGAATCAGTTCGCTTATTTGTAGCAGAACTCAAAAATTCCGGCAGGAGATACAAATGTGCACCGTGAATTTCAACTCCGTCAAAACCGGCTTTTTTTGCGTTCAGACTTGCGATGCGAAAATCCTCTATAATGCCCTTGATATCCTCTGTTGTCATTTCGCGGGGTACTAGAGTATCTTTAAATCCGTCATGTGTGTATGTTTGTTCGTTCGGATTAATAGCAGAGGGGGCCAAAGGCAGTTTCCCGTTAAGATGATCCGGATGACTAACTGCCCCCACATGCGAAATCTGAAGAAATATTTTACCTCCCGCATCATGTACCGCATCGACAACATGCTTCCAGGCTTCGGTTTGTTTATCACTGTAAATACCCGGTACGTTTATATATCCAATAGCATCCGGGCTTACCCAGCATCCTTCTGTAATAATTAAACCTGCTGATGCGCGTTGTTTATAATACGCAGCCATTAGGTCAGTAGCCAAAAGTTCGGGATTGGCAGCACGGCCTCTTGTCATTGGTGCCATCACTATACGATTTTTTAAAGTAAGGTCTCCCAATTTGTATTCAGAAAATAATATATTGTCCATTGTTGTGTGTTTTTATGTTAAAAATAATAGTATTTTGATCTGTGCTTAAAAAAGCCAAACTCTATTGTAAGACCATTATAAACTTATTACGATTTAATTTTGAAGTACAAAATTTACAATCTAGGTTAGTTTAAAAAACATGCTTTTTGTGTTTATATTAGAAATTTAAACTGATTAAATAAAAAGTATAATTTAATTATTCAAAAGGCAGATAAGTTGCCGCTTCAGGGAAGAAACTTTTAGTAACCTCGGCCATGTTCAAAGCTTCGCGAAGCAGTTTAATTTTTCCATTATCGGCCACCAGTCTACCCATATAAGACTGATCGTATGGAAGTCCGGTTTTCCCATTGATACAATGAACGTCATATTCTCCAAATACCTGATCTGGTGTATCAATAAGAATTTGAACATTTTCGAATTTAAAACCAGGAAACATATTAGGTAGATTTTGCAGAAATTCTAATATGACATCTTTACCTTTCATTTGCCATGGCATCCCCAGACTTTTAAGATATGGAAGTTCAATAGCAGCATCATCTGCAAATAATTCTATTACTGTATCTGGATTGCTAACATTTTCAAGATAACCGACAAGCAGTTCTTTAGCTGTTTTAGTACTCATTTTTGTCTAATTTAAGTAACTTGATATTGTATTTGCCTTTTGTAATTACGCTAAACTGCGAAAAGAATTCCTCCAATTATTTTCTTGTCCAGTGACCAAAAGAAGTATAAGCATCCGGGGAACGTTCAACATTCATTTGTTTCAAAACTTTCTCAAACGCTACAGCATATGTTTTTTTCATCTGGACATTGATAAAATGAGATACAGTATCGTTCCATGTTTCATACACAAGAAATTCTTCAGGTTTGCCAATAGCCTGATGCAGATCTGCAGCTACAAAATTCTGTTCATGGCTAATGGTGTCGAAAAGTTTAATCAATACATTTTTAAATTCTTCGGCATTTTCCGGGCTTGTTTTAAATTTTATGCACAATACAAGCGGTGTGCTGTTTTTATCTTGAATCAGTGTTGATTGTTGTGCATGCATACTTATTTGTGTTGTGAAAATTATTATAGCTGTTAAAGCCCTTTTTTTAATTGTGTCAGAGTAAGTCTTCATTTATTTAACTATTAATTGAAGTACAAAATTAGGCTGGGATATTGATATCGATATTGACATATAATAAGAAATCAATTGACAAATCTCAAGCAGCTCTATCCAGTTTTTATTGCATGGGAAGAATAGTTAACGATTGAGTAAAAGATATTATATTCCTGAAGAGAAAATTCAATTACTGTTAGGCCTCATATTTCCCTTTTT
>JBDTNT010000243.1:0-7293 GCA_039933615.1 Flavobacterium sp.
GTGTACGTTTTTCCGGTTCCGGCAGGACCTACAGCAAATACCATATCATTTTTTTTGATGGTATCTACCAGTAATTGCTGGTTCGGAGTCATGGCTTTTATAATTTTGCCACCCACACCATGAACTAATATTTTGTCATGGTCGTACATCTTTTTTTCATCCTGACCATCACTCATAATTACACGTTCTATTACATTGTCATCAATGTTGTTGTATCGGGTAAAATGCAGCATTAGTCTTTGAAATCTTTTTTCGAATTCATCTAAAACTTCTTTTTCACCAAATGCTTTCAAAGTCGTTCCTCTCGCTACTATTTTAAGCTTTGGATAGTACTTTTTAATGATTTCCAGATGGCTGTCCTGAGCGCCCCAAAATTCTTTTGGCGCGATGTCTATTAGCTCGATTATTCTTTCGTTCAAATGAGATAGTTTTAAATTAAAATTAAATCTTTTTTTTTAAATCAATTGGCTGTCGGGTAATTTTTAAATCGCAGTTTTCAGTGGCAGTCAACAGCTTAAAAATGAATTAAAAATCACTTTTTAATCCAGGACTGAAGACTAAAACTTAAAAATGAGACTATTGTAACACTTACTTATTTTAAAAAACGCAAATTGTCTTTTCTTTCTTTCAATTTGCATTTAGTATTATTAGCTTTGCATTTCTCAAATTTAATGAAAATTAGATTTAAAAACTACCAATAGTTATAAACAAAATGATGTCAATAATTACCCTTACTACGGATTACGGCTTAAAAGACCACTTTGTTGGTTCGCTAAAGGGTAAAATATTATCCGAGTTAGCCAAAGCTACAATTATTGACATTTCGCATGACGTTGACCCATTCAACACTGCTGAAGCAAGTTACATTATTGGTGCCTCTTATCTGAGCTTCCCAAAAGGGACCGTGCACTTAATTGGAGTCGATATTGAACTCAGTAAAGAGAATCAGCATATTGCCATGCAATGGAATGATCATTACTTTATTTGTGCTGATAACGGCATCCTGAGTATGCTGACACAGAAAATTGTACCACAAAAAATTGTTGCAATTAATATTCACGATCGTTTCCCACCGGAATCCAGTGATTTGGATATTTTCATACAAGTTGCCTGCCACATTGCAAAAGGCGGATTATTGAATGTTATTGGAAAAGAAATTCCATCGGTTAAGGAAGTTACCGAATTGCAGGCTGTTCTTGCCAACGACGGAAATTCACTAAAAGGCTACGTTATCTATATCGATCATTTTGGAAATGTGGTAACAAATATTTCGAAACAGCAATTTTTAGAAGTAGCAAAAGGGCGCAAGTATGAAATTGTGATGAAGCCAAAAAGTATCAAAACCATTCTTCCCAATTACTCCGCTATAGCAAGTTCTGAAAAATATCCCATCAAAACTTATGAAGGGGAAAAGCTGGCTATTTTTAATGAAGCCGGTTTTCTGGAAATTGCCATTTTCAGAAGTAATCCTTCAAAAGTGGGTTCTGCTAACAGCTTGTTAGGATTGAATTATCGCGATGTGATAACGATTCAGTTTTTGTAAAATTTTAGATTTTAGATTAACACAATATTTGTCATTTCTCGTTCCTAAGAAATGACAAAAAATGAGAATTGCTTTTAATTTAGATTATACATTTAAAATTTTACTGAAAAGAACAATCTAATTTGGTATTTTTGCGCGCGCATTGAGAGGTTTTAAATCTTAAATCTAAAATAACAAAACATGTTTGTTCGAATAGTAAAAATGAGTTTTCACGAAGAAAAGATTCCTGATTTCTTAGAAAATTTTGAAACCGTGAAAGACAAAATACGAAATGCTGAAGGAAATCGTTTTTTAGAATTATATCAGGACAAAAACAACAGAGAAATATTTTTCACATACAGTTATTGGGAAACGGAAGCTGATTTAGAAAACTACCGACAATCCGAACTTTTTAATTCAGTCTGGAGCTTTACAAAAAAACTATTCAATGCAAAACCGGAAGCATGGAGCGTAGACAAACTGGTGAGCATAAAATAAAAGTTTCAAGTTTCAGGTTTCACGTTCTGTGCGTTAATTTGAAACTTGAAACAAAAAAAATCTCAGTCTCTGACTCAGTTGAAACGTGAAACCTGAAACAGAAAAACAAAAGAAACAAAATAAACGTTATACATGAAATCAATCATTTTACGAGAAATAAAATCCTTTTTTGGCTCTCCAATTGGCTATTTGGTCATTGCAGTTTTCTTAATCAGCAACGGACTGTTTTTATGGGTTTTTGAAGGAGAATATAATATTTTGAATACCGGTTATGCAGATTTGACTCCGTTTTTCACTTTAGCACCCTGGATTTTGATTTTTCTGATTCCCTCGGTTACGATGAGAAGTTTCTCTGATGAAAAAAAACAGGGAACTTTAGAATTGCTTTTAACCAAGCCTTTATCGATTTGGGAAATTGTGAACGGAAAATTTTTAGGTTCCTTAATTTTAATTATTCTCGCAATTGTTCCGACTTTTATTTACGTAAAAGTGATTTCGAACTTAGGCTTACCGGAAGGCAATATTGACATGGGAAGCACAATTGGTTCGTATTTCGGATTATTGTTTTTAATTGCTGCATATTCGGCAATCGGGATTTTCACTTCTACCCTTTCAGAAAATCAGATTGTTGCTTTTATCATTGCCGTTTTTCTGTGTTTTATCTTTTATTTTGGCTTTGAGGGCTTAGCTGCGTTATTACCTGGGTTTTCGGGAATTATTTCAGCATTTGGAATGCAGGATCATTTTAAAAGTATGAGCAGGGGCGTAATCGACACACGCGATGTTATTTATTTTTTAAGTATCACCATTTTATTTCTGTCTTTTACCGTTTATAAATTAAAATCTTTTAAAGCCTAATGAAAGCATCAACCCAACAAAATATAAAAACATTAGGCATTACAGTTTTCGTTTTAATTGTTTTAAATATACTTGGAACTTTATATTTCAAACGATTTGATTTAACGAAAGACAAACGATATACTTTATCTGAAACTTCTTTAAACATTGTAAAACAAGTAAAGAATCCACTTTCAATTAAGATTTACATGCAGGGAGATCTTCCGGCAGATTTCAGACGTTTACAACAGGAAACCAGACAGTTATTAGAAGAATTCCAGGCCTATAACAGCAATATTGTTTTTGAATTCGTAAATCCTATGGAAAACGAAGAAGAAAGCATGGGGGTTGTAAAATCGTTGTACCAAAAAGGTTTAACGCCAATAAACATAACCGTTGACGATAAAGGGAAACAATCTCAGGCAATGGTTTTTCCATGGGCGATTGCGGTTTACAACAATAAAGAGGTCAATATTCCATTGTTAAAAAACAGGATGGGTGCTTCAACTACACAGAAAGTTGTGGGCTCAATTCAGCACCTGGAATATTCAATAGCGGATGCCATTAATAAAATTACCAAAGACAAACAGAAAAAAGTTGCTATTATAAAAGGAAATGGTGAAATGAATGAAATTCATATTGCCAAGATGCTGATGCAAATTCGCGAGAGCTATTATATCGGACCTTTTACACTTGATTCTGTTGCAAAAAATCCAACAGGAAGTTTAGAAGCTTTACAAAAATATGATTTGGCGATTATCTCAAAACCAACTCAAACTTTTACTGATGAAGAAAAACAGGTTTTAGATCAGTTCATTATGAATGGCGGAAAGACGCTTTGGCTAATCGATCAGGTTGCAGCCGATATGGACAGTTTATACAATCAGTCCGGTGCTACATTGGCGTATCCCAGAGATTTGAATCTTAACGATATGTTCTTCAAATACGGATTCAGAATCAATCCGGATTTAGTAAAGGACGAACAGGGAAGTCCAATAAAACTGGCAACCGGAGAACAAGGAAGTGCTACGCAATACCAGGATTTTGTCTGGAAATTCGCACCACAGGTTTATCCTGACAGCCAACATCCTATTGTTAAAAATCTGGGTGGAATTAAATTTGATTTTGCCAGTCCCATTGATACTTTAAAAAACGGAATCAAGAAAACGGTCTTATTGAAATCATCACAATATTCAAAAATAATCGGAACGCCGGCTGAAATCAATTTAAATATTGTGAGCGAAAAAACTTCGCCACAGGATTACACAGACAAAGGAAATTTTCCACTTTCGGTTTTATTAGAGGGTTCTTTCCATTCTGCTTTTGAAAACCGTGTTTTGCCATTCAAAGAAAACTCTTTTTTAGCAAAAGGAAAACCAACCAAAATGATTGTGATTTCTGATGGGGATTTAGCGAAAAACCAATTGGACAAAAACATGATGCCAGTAGAATTGGGTTATGATCAGCGCACAGGAAATCTTTATGATAACAAGGATTTTATGATGAATTGTATCAATTATTTACTGGATGATACGGGACTTATTAACATTAGAAGCAAAGATCTGGATTTACCATTATTGGATAAGGAAAAGGTTTATGAAAATTACAGCCTTACCCAATTCATAACTATCGGGCTTCCAATTCTTATTTTATTGGTTTTCGGACTAGCATTTACCTACTTCCGTAAAAGGAAATACAGTAAATAGATGTTAATAAAAAAATTACGAAACTAAGATTGTTTACGATATATTTGTAAAATCTATCTTAGTTTTAAAAAGAACTAAAGTATTTTCAAAAAAATAAAACAAAACAGATGAAATTTATAGTATCGAGTTCGTACTTATTAAAACAATTACAAGTTTTAGGTAGTGTAATCAACAGTAACAATACGTTGCCTATTTTAGATAACTTTTTATTTGAACTAGACAATAACGAGTTAACAGTTTCGTCTTCGGACCTTGAAACGACAATGTCGGCTACCTTATCTATCGATTCTACAAGTAAAGGAAGCGTAGCTGTGCCGGCAAAACTTTTGCTTGAAATTTTAAAAACATTCCCGGAGCAGCCTTTGACTTTTACAGTTGAAGAGAATAATACGGTTGAAATTAGTTCAAACTCAGGAAAATATGCACTGGCCTATGCTGCAGGAGAAGAATTTCCTAAAGCTGTAAGTCTGGAAGATCCTTCTGTAACGTTGGTTCCAGCTGAAGTTCTGGCAACTGCAGTAAGCAAAACTATTTTTGCTGCAGGAAATGATGATTTACGCCCTGTAATGTCGGGAGTATTCTTTCAGTTTTCACCGGAAGGATTAATTTTCGTAGCTACAGATGCACATAAACTGGTAAAATATGCCCGTACAGATGTAAAAGCATCTCAGGTAGCTGATTTTATTATGCCAAAGAAACCTTTGAATATCTTAAAAAGTATTTTGGGAAGTTCTGATGCTGAAGTAAAAATTGAATATAACGATTCAAATGCGACTTTCTCATTTGACAATTATATCTTAATGTGTCGTTTAATTGATGGAAAATATCCAAATTACGAAGCGGTAATTCCTAAGGAAAATCCAAATCGATTAATGATCGATCGTTCTTTATTTTTAAGTTCTGTTCGTCGTGTTGCTATTTTCTCGAATAAAACAACACACCAGATCCGTTTAAAAATTGCAGGAGCCGAATTAAATGTTTCTGCTGAAGATATCGATTACTCAAACAAAGCCGAAGAAAGACTGACTTGTGATTATCAGGGAGATGACTTACAAATTGGCTTTAACTCCCGTTTCTTAACAGAAATGCTGACCAACTTACAATCAGATATGATCATGTTGGAAATGTCACTACCAAACAGAGCTGGTATTTTAACCCCAGTTGACGGTTTAGAAGAAGGAGAATCTGTTACCATGCTGGTAATGCCAGTAATGTTAAATAGTTAACATCAAATCTTCTTTTTGTTACAGGGATGTTTTTTAATTTAAGATTAAAGATATATCATTGTAAAAAAAAATATCGCTATTAACCAACCATTTTTTATACCTAGAAACCGCAATTCCGATAAAGAGTTGCGGTTTTTTATTTGTTTTTGTTTCATGAACCTGAAACATGAAACAAAATTTTTCTTTAACTTTGTTATATGAAAATAGAAATTTGGTCGGACATCATGTGTCCGTTTTGTTATATCGGTAAAAGACAATTGGAATCTGCTTTAGCTGAATTTCCGAATGATGAATTTGAAATTGAATGGAAGAGTTTTCAACTTGACCCTACTATTGAGCCACAATCAGGCAAAGATGTTTATACGTTCCTGGCCGAACGAAAAGGCATGTCTGTTGAACAATCTATAGAAATGCATAAAGGTGTCACAGAACGCGCAAAAAGCGTTGGTCTGGATTATCATTTTGACAAAGCCATCATCTCAAATTCATTTACAGCACACCGAATCATTCAATTGGCTAAAACTAAAAAACTAGGCGATGAAATGGAAGAGATTTTCTTTAAAGCCTATTTTACAGAAGGCAGGGATTTAAATGATGGTCCAACTTTATTGGAATTAGCTGAAAAAGCCGGTTTGGACAGAAATGAAACTTTAAAAGTCCTCGAAAATGAAAATTTGTTTTTAAGCGACGTCCATACTGATATTATGGAAGCACAGAAAATTGGGGTACAAGGTGTCCCTTTCTTTGTTTTTGACAGGAAATATGCGATTTCAGGTGCACAGCCAGTTGAGACTTTCGTACAGACTATTAAGGAAATGCAGAAGTCATAGATTTTAGAGTGTAGATTTTAGACTCACTGCTTTGTGTGTTTTTCTGGCGGAAATTTATTATTAAGTTTCTTTGTTAATATCCTTTGTGAAAAGACAAATATACAGACAAAAAAATCCAGACATAAATTAATTTTTCTACGTTCTATCGAAAAGACATACTGCAAAAAAACCTAAAATCTACACTCTAAATTCTAAAATCATATAACTCCCATTTTCTGCATTAGGAAAGTGGCACTTTTGTTTTTGCAGATTCCGCTGCGGAGTTTGTAATCGAAATGTAAATCGTTGTTCTCAATTTCAACTTCAAAACATTGGTTCGTTAAAATTTCCGGATACTCGTTAGTGGTCAGGCAAACTTCAATATCGTGCGTTGCGATTGCTCCGATAGCTTTTCTTGCAATTACCTTTTTGACTACTTCAATTGTTCCGTTTCGTTTATCATCGGAATTGGTTCCTCTTAAAATTTCATCCAAAAGAACAAAGGCCGGCTGCTGTTCCAATCCATCCATAATTTGTTTCAAACGTTTTATTTCTGCAAAGAAATACGATTCACTATCTGCCAGCGAATCCGACAATCGCATTGAAACTAATACTGGAAGTGGATGTATATTAGCTTCTGAAGCACAGACCACAGATCCTATTCCTCCTAGAACCATGTTTACTCCCAAACTTCT
>JBDTNT010000244.1:0-10884 GCA_039933615.1 Flavobacterium sp.
ATGAGCATCCAGATTAATTTTTTCACTTAAAGCTTTTACTCTGATACTATGGGCTCCGGGCAGTAAACCAACAGGTTTTTCTATCCTCCATAAATGTGTGCTAATGGTTTCAGGCTTTGGGAATTTGGATATTTTCATACTATCGTATCTTCCCTGACTTTGCAGATAATACTGCTTCTCAACATTGGGAGAAATACCTTCATACTTCGTCATTTCGATCCAATCTCCCTTGTCAAAACTGATGTAGGTTTTTGTGAACTCATCGGCAGCAAATACATTGGCGCAGATAAAATTATCGTTCAGAATATTGAGTGTCGTATCCCATTCGTTTATTTTCGGAACAGAAATATCCATCTGTTTGCTGAGTGGTGCTCCGGAAACTTTATAATCGTAAGTATAAGCACCGGCATTAATTCCAACAGTCCAATATCCTTTTGGTGTGCCGTCGTACATTAATGCAAATGGAATCTGATCGATATCATGCGGACCTTCCCACCACGAACCGCAAACCGCTCCGGCAACCAATTCGTGAATGGGCTCTCCCATTTCCCTTTCAAAATATTTATGGTATTGCGTATGCGTATGCCCCGCGCTGATCAACACTTTAGAAAAAGGCGCCAACGCTTTGATGACCCATTCTTTGTCTTCCATTTCCTCCAGCGGAATGTGCATGAATAAATGTATGGAATCAAAATTGTCTTTTTTAACGGCAATCAGGTTGGAAATGAATTGCTTTTGAGTTTCATCAAGGCGGCCTGTATATCCTTTTTCATTTACGGGATAAATATTATTCAATACCAAAAATAATTGGTCTCCGTATTCAAAAGCATAATACGAAGGGCCGAAAATACTTTCGAAACTTTTATCCCTGTCTTCAAAAGCAGCTTCCCTGAAATTCAGATCGTGATTTCCTATCGTATAAAAAACCGGGGCTCCAATAAGTCCCAAAGTTTCTGATAAAGGTTTAAAAATAGTCAGGTTGTCAAAAGAAAGATCACCAAGCGGAACTATAAAATCAATATCCTTATCCATTAATTCCTCCGTTACCAGTTTCCCAACATGGTGAATATCATCCATGACATCTACCTGGGTATCGCCTAACAGAACCACTTTTAAATTTTTATTTTCAATATTAGGAATCAGTGGAAAATCATAATTCTTCGCCTCTTTTATTTCATCAAACGGAACATAAAATTGTACACTATTCTGTTTGTTTTTCTTTGAAATATAACTTTTTGGCTTAATTACAAAAACGGTATTTCCTGTTGTTCTGGCAATGGCATACCTTCCTTTTGAGTTTGTACTTACAATATCTTTTCCATTAGAAACCAGAACATTAGGAAGTACCACCTCATCTTTATCAAGAACATCATTTTTATTCGTGTCAGCAAAGACAATTCCTGAAATTTTGCTGTTTTGCTGTCCAGAACAAAACGTACAACTTAACAATAGAATTAAACCTGAAATTATTTTATTCATGGCATTTATTTAAAGGAAATTATAAATCAGTAAAAACCGCAGTTTTATAATTTTCATTGTAAAACTGCAGTTTCTGTTATTCTTTGAAAGTTGTTATTTTGTAGCAAGCAATTGCATTATTTTAGTGTAAATTTCTGTGTTTTGATATACCCCCATAAAATTTTGGGCTCCGGGACCGTAAGCAAAAACCGGAACCGTCACCGAGGTGTGATCGTTCGTACTGAAACTTCCGTGTACATATCCTTTTTCTATACTGCCGTCTATCAGAGAAAGTCCGCCTGTTTCGTGGTCGGCTGTTACGATTAGCAAAGTTTCCGGATTCTTATCTACAAATTCCATCGCCTGCCCTACCAGGCGGTCGAAATCCAGCAATTCACGAACCACATATTCTACATTCGTATTATGTCCGCCGTAATCAATCTGAGCCCCTTCGGCCATTATAAAAAATGGATTCGATGATCTAGAAAATGTCGTTGTGGCTTTCAATAAAGATTTCGCTAAAAAGTCACCTCTTCCGTCTTTCATGGAAACTACCGAAGCATTATCCAATACCACAAAACGGGAATTAGTGATTGTATCCAGAGTACTGAATTTATCCGAAAAAGTATATCCTTTCTGCTGCAATAGGGCTGCCAGGTTTTTACCGTCTTTTCTTGATCTGAACTCATTTGTTCCCCCGCCAATTAAAATATCAGACGGATTCGATAAAAAATCTTCCGCAATCGGTTCACTGTAACTTCTGTCTGACTGATGTGCATAAAAAGCTGCCGGTGTGGCGTCGGTAATGTTGCCGCACGAGATAATAGCCGTTTTATAGTTTTTCCTGGCCAGGATTTGTGTTATGGATTCCAGCGGTTTTCCTTTTTCATCAACCCCTATAAAACGGTTATTCGTTTTATGTCCGGAAGCCATGGCGGTCGCTCCGGCAGCCGAATCTGTGATGTAACTATCTGAAGCTTTGGTAATCGAAAATCCCTCTGTTGGAATATTAAACATATTTAATTTTCCTTTGTTGGCTGTGTAGCCGGCATAAATCTGAGTCAGTCCCATTCCGTCGCCAATAAGAAGAATCACATTTTTAGGGCGTTTATTTTTAGGGAAAACCGAACCGTTTTTAGGAACATAAGTATCATAAAATTCCGTGTTCTGGTAAAAAGTCGATTTGATGTTTTTGATAAATTGTGTCAATGCCGAGGTATTATCTGTTGCGATATAATCAACATGCAGGTTCATTAAGGTCATCCACGTATTGACATTGTCCTGCGTAGACCAGAACCTGATTTTTTTATGCTGATCGTGCACTTTTTTAATAACTGCCTGTATTTTCTCCGAATCGGGTTGCGTTATCACGCCTTTTCCGTTCCATACCGTAAGTTCTTTCAGGTCTTCACTGATCATTTCTACGCGGGACAATTCCTCCGTAGTATAGGTTTCGTTGATTCTACCGTCAAAATAAATAAACGATGGGTATTCCTTCCATTTTGAGGGTTCTGGCCTGTTACCGGAAATAATAACTTTGAAGTTTTTATTTGAAATCAAATCCGGAAATGTTTTTAACTGTTCAGTGATTACTTTTAAAGTGGCCTCTGCTTCCGACTTTATATCAATCATTAAAATTAATGGTTTGTCGCTTTTATACGCTTTACCTCCGAGTGCTTTAAATTTCAATAAAAGGGGCTCCAGATAAAGATTGCGAAGGGAGTTGGCAGGGCTGATTTCTTTTGAAGTATGGGCAACAATCAAATCGTTGTTCACTAAAAAAACATCGGCTTCGATAACGCCGGCTTCATTCGCATAGGCTTCATAAAAAGGAAGCGGACTTGCATAGTCATTATGCGAATGAATATTAACCGAACTGTATTCCTGTGCCTGTACGAAAAGACAGAACTGGAGGCAAAAAAGGGTGATTATTTTTTTCATATTTACTATGATTTATGATTTTATAAAGCTGTAGTTTAACTTTAATTAAATGAATATAAGTTACTGATATTAAACCTTTGGTTGCAATTATATTTTTAAAATACAACGTAATAATTTAGAACGCTGATGACACCCATTTGCTACCGCAAAAACGCGGATTTATACTGATTTTAAATTAGAATCTGAAAAAATCCGTTTTTGTCCGCGTCTTCGTGATAACGAATCGGTCAAATCCGCTTTAAAATACATTTTAATTCTTACACTAAAATGCACTGACTATCCTGAAAATATAAACCAGTCCTTAAAAAAGACTGGCTTATTGATTATGTATAAATTACCTGTTTTTTTGTTACGACTGCAGACTTCCGGAAAAGCCTGCAGCGTAAAAAAAAAACAAACTAGAATGAAAACAGGTCTACCAGCCTTTATTTTGAAATAAAGCACCTTTGCTCACTGCAATCTCATCCGGTGGTATTGGCCATACATGGTGAATTGCAGGATTGAAATTACGGGCCGGATAAATCACTGTTCCGTCGTAATGGTGTAATGGTTTTGCATAAGTCGCCTGAGCATCGCCCCAGCGTACCAAATCGTAATGACGGTCCGTCCATTCCCCTGCCAACTCGCAGCGTCTTTCTCTTTTTAAATCAGTCATTGTGGCTCCTGAAATACTCGCAAGACCTGCACGATTACGGATCATGTTGATTTCGGTATCTGCATTCAGTCCTTTCATTAATTTTGATTCCGCCAGCATTAAGATAACATCAGCATAACGTAAAAGCGGAACATTCAATGCTGTTGAAGGCTTGTCCCCGTTTGCATTTACATAATGAATGTCGATTCCGCCTGAATTGGTTTTTGGGTAACCGAAAGGCTCCATGTATTTTTTAAACTGATATCCGGTACGGTTACTGGAACTCACCACATATTTCCCCACATTAAAAGTGGCTAATTCACCAAAATACATAAACTGGTCGCCTTTTTGTAAAATGGTAGCACTGCGCCTTTTATCAGCAGGATCGTAAGTATCAAACAATTCTTTGGTTGGGTAGAAATTTCCCCAGCCGTTATAAACTCCCCAGCCTTTGTCTTCCAGACAAACCCCCGGAAAAATAGAACCAAGAGATGTATTCTCAGCACTTGAAGTAACAGACCAAATGTATTCTGAGGACCAGTTATTCTTAATTTTAAATACATCCTCAAAATTAGGAAGCAAACTGTGTTTACCACTGTTCACGATCATATTGGCATATTTAATCGCGTTGTCCCAGTCTTTTGCATACAAATACGTACGAACCAAATAGGCCCATGCAGCCGTTTTGTGTGCACGTCCGTAATTGTCTGTGGTCAGTTCATTAAAATAAGGAAGCAAATCGGCAGCCTTAACTAAATCGGCAGCAATATAAGCATAATTCTCAGCCACATTTTTAGCACGTGGTACATAGACATTGGTTGGATCGTTCCTATCCTGAATCGGAATTCCGGCGCGGTCATCACCATAGTGATATGCCAGTTCCAAATGCATTACAGCATGGTTGAAATAAGCTTCACCCAGCATCATATTTCTGGTCTTATCATCCAGAGCAATATTTGGAATGTTACGGATCACATCATTACAGCGTTTCATGATTTCGTAATGCAGTCTCCAGATATCCTTCGTATCCGATTCCGATCCGTCTACAATGAAATTTTTAATACGTTCTGCATTTTGTCTGGTTTTGGTCCCGATATCATCACTGGCATTGTTCAGCCAGAAGAAACCACGGCCATACATATTATCATCCGAATACAAAGCATAAATAGCATTTACTCCTGCTTTTGCATCTGCAGGTGTTTTCCAGAAATTCCCACTCGAAGGAGCTCCCTGCGGTACCAGATCAAGTTCGCTTTCGCAAGCTGTAGTTCCTAACAGCATTGTAAAACTCAATAATAAAATACTTATTTTTTTCATTTTGTTTGTTTTAATATTTTTAGAAAGTAGCAGTTATACCAGTCATATAAATTCTTGAAAGCGGATATTTACCTAAGTCCAGACCAAAATTATTCAGACCGACTTCTGGATCCATACCGGAGTATTTCGTAATTGTGAAAAGGTTCTGGGCCGAAACAAAAAATCTCAGATTCGCTTTTCCGTTCAGCCAGCTGTCCTTAACAGTATAACCAATAGCAACGTTTTTTAATCTCAGGTAGGAAGCATTTTCAATATAAAAATCAGAAATCCTACCGAAGTTGTTATTGTTGTCTGTTGCTGAAAGTACCGGAATATTTGAACCTGTATTTGTTGGAGACCAGGCGTCTTTAGATTCTGCCAGTAAATTATATCCCGGAAAAGAACCGTTCAGACCTGTATATTTTACAGCATTAAAAACACTGTTACCGGCTGCACCGCTCAAAAAGATATTCATATCAAATCCTTTATATCTAAAATTGGTATTTAAACTGAATGTTGTTTTTGGAAAAGGATTCCCCAACACCACACGGTCACTGTTATTGATCACACCGTCTCCGTTTACATCTTTAAACTTAATATCTCCTGCAACTGCATTAGGCTGATACACAACACCTGTACTGTTTACATAGGCTTTAGCTTCAGCATTACTTTGAAATAATCCGTCTGTTGCATATCCGTAGAAGGCACCAACCGGGCTTCCTACCTGATAGATATTCGCCAGAGGCAAACTACGAACCCTGCTAAGGTTAAGCGGCTCCAGAGAAGTTAGATCATCTTTGATAGAAACAATTTTGTTATGCAAAAAGGCAGCATTTGCAGTTACATCAAATTTAAAATCACCACGTGTTTTCTGATACGTAAGACTTGCTTCGATACCTTTATTTTCCACATCACCCGAATTTACGATTCTTCCTAAAGGTGTTCCGGCAACTCCCGGCAACTGATCGCGAACCAGCATGTCTTTGTTTGTTTTCCGGTAAGCATCTACCGACCCGGTAAGTGTATTATTGAAAAGGCTGAAATCCAGACCTAAGTTGGTTTGTTCTGAACTTTCCCATTTTAAGGCAGGATTTGACAATTCGCTTTCTGAGTAACCATAATTAATAACCGGAGTAGATCCGATTAAGGCTGTAGTCTGGTTTAACGGCACACTAAATTGGTAAGGTCCAAGGTTTCCTAAATTTCCAATCTGACCCCAGCTCGCACGCAATTTTAAATTGTTTACTGTTGAACTGATGTTTTTCATAAATCCTTCCTCAGAAATCAACCAGCCTGCAGAAACTGATGGATACACTCTCCAGCGGTTTGCAGAAGTCAATTTTGAAGTTCCGTCACGACGTACAATTCCGGAGAATAAATACTTTTGGTTAAAATCATAATTCAGCCTTCCCACATAAGAAGAAATGATTTCTTCTGACATCCCTGCTCCTAACTGCTGAATTAATTTCGCATTCAGCAAATAACGCTGTGAAGGATCTTCATTATCAAAACCGGTACCTGTTACACTGTAAAAATCCCTTTTGGTATCCTGGTACGTATATCCGGCCAGAGCTTTGAAGTTATGTTTCCCAAATGATTTATCATACGAAAGGGTTTGTTCTCCCAATAAATCGGTCGTTGTAGAAGTGGTCTGCGTTAATCTGTTAAAATCAAATACTTTACCCGGTTCTGTAATCTTAACCGTAAAATCTTTGTAGTCATTCTGGATTCTGGTATATCCCCAGTTGGTTTTGATTTTTAAACCTTTAATAATTTCCCATTCCGCATACGGATTAATCAGGACAGTAGAAATTGGATTGCTGTTATCCAGTCTTTTCAAATAAGCCACCGGATTGATAACGTCACCGTATGATCCTATGTATTTTTCCGGAACTCCGCCAAAAGATCCGGAACCGTCTTCTCTGTATACCGTTGCATTTGGCGGATATAAAATCGCTCCCAAAATGGCTCCTGTATAAGCACTTGAAGTATTGGCACTCTGACCGTCTGTTAAGGAATAGGTCAGGTTTTCTCCTATTGTAAAATTCGGTGCCAGTTTAAAAGAGGAATTGGCTCTTGCTGTATAACGGCTTGCAGCAGTATTCAGTAATATACCTTCATTTTTACGGTAACTTCCTGAAAGGAAGAAATTCGATTTTTCTGTTTTACCATTTACCGAAATAGACAAATCCTGAATCTCACCGGTTTGGAAAATTTCATCCATCCAGTTGGTTTTGGTTGTTCTGGCAGTTGGTTCAAATGCCGGGTCAAAAGCCGGTATTCTTGGCAAACCTGCGTTATCTCTGGCAGTATTCATAGCATCAGCATACTCAGCCGCATTGAGGACTTTCAGTTTTTTGGCTACATTCTGAAAACCTCCCTGATAATTTACATTCACATTCATTCGCTCGGAAGTCCCTTTTTTAGAAGTGATCAAAATTACACCACCCGAAGCTCTCGCCCCGTAAATTGCTGCCGAAGCCGCATCTTTCAAAACACTGATCGAACCAATATCATTTGGATTAATCGTATTCAGTGAACCACTGTAAATGATTCCATCCAAAACGATTAAAGGCGTTTCTGCATTCAAAGAACCAATACCACGAATGTTAATAGTAGGCTCTCCCGTTGGGTCACCTCCATTATTGATTACTGTAACACCCGCTACCGTACCCTGAAGTAATTCGGCCGCAGAATTATATGTCCTGCTTGAAGTCTCTTTCATCGAAACTGATCCAACCGCTCCTAAAACTTCATTCTTTTTGATACTTCCATATCCCATTACTACAACTTCCTGCAGTTGTTTTACATCTGCAACCAATTTGATATTCAGGTTCTTTTGAGTCTCCGTCACTTTAATTTCCTGAGTTACGTAACCTACATACGAAAAAGCCAATACAGCTTCAGAGGAATTGATTTCTATCGTAAAGGTTCCGTCAAAGTCTGTTGCTGCGGTTGCATTCGAACCTTTATCCTTAATTCCAACTCCCGGTAACGGCATTCCGTCATCACCTCCGAAAACAGTTCCCGAAACAATAATTTTGTTCTGTCCCGCATCCGTGACTTTCTGATTTCTCTTGATTACGATGTTGTTGCTTATAATTTCATACTTTAGAAAAAAACTGCTGCAGATTTTATCAAGAGCATATTCCAGCGTTACATCGTTTAGTTTTAGACTGGCTTTCTGACTGGTATTAATCTGATTGGCTTCATACATAAAATGTACATCAACCTGCTTTTCAATCTTCTGAAGAATATTTTTTATGCTTTCATTTTCAACTTTTAACGTTATTCTTTTATCCATATCGACATTTCCGGCTTTTGCCGTTAATCCGATAAAAAATAAAGCAGTGAAGAGGATCAATTGGGCCATAAAGCCTTTTTTAATGCTTTGACACTTTGCGACATACCGCATCTGTTTTTCATTCATAATTTTTAGTTTTGATTGTTTTTGCTTTTTTTGTTCTTGTTGTATTTGAGTTTAATGTCTACTGAATCCTGTACACTCCCGATTCTATTTTATAATTGGCATTGATGATATTACAGACCAATCCGATAATCTGATCGGCAGGGAGTTCTTTGAAATAGGCACTTATCCGGAGATTGTTCAGGTTTTTATTTTCTACGGAAATAGCAATATTATAATTGCGGTTGATCGTCGCTACCACTTCAGGTAAAGGGGTATCTTCAAAAACAATAATATTTTTTCTCCACAGCGAAATCGAGTTCATCGGGATATTACTAAAGGCATGCAGACTGCTGTTTTTTGATTTAAAAACCACCTTTTGCCCCGGCGTTACATAAACATTCTCATCGGTTACGGTCGATTTCACATTTACCCTTCCCGTCAGTACAGAAACTTCCTGCGTCGCCTGGCCCGGATAGGCCTGTACATTAAAACTTGTCCCTAATACTTTGGTATCCATCTTGTCTGTATGAATGATAAAAGGGTGTTTTTTATCTTTGGCAACATCAAAAAAAGCTTCCCCTGTTAAATAGACTTCGCGGGTGTCCCCTTTAAATTTACTCGGGTATTTTAAAAGACTTCCGGCATTGAGCCAGATCTGAGTTCCGTCACTCAGCCTTATTTTGGTGTGCTCTCCCAGTTTTGCCGCGTATTGTTTCGTCGTAATTGTTTCTGATGAGATAGAAAAGAAACCCGCTAATCCGGCAAGAAGTAAAATTGAAGCTGCCATCATCCAATTTCTGTTGTTTAGAAAAATGACCTTGTCGGATTTTTTGATTGCTTTGATTTCTTTTTTTAATTTTGAAATATCTGATGCGATAACCACTTCGTCTCCGAAAATTCTTTCGGGGTTATCGTACCAGTTGTTCCATATTTCTTTTCCTTTTAAAGAAGGATTACCTTCTAAAAAAGATTGTATCTCCTGATGTAATTTTTTCGGCATTATAAATTTTTATAGCTTTAATAATAAGTCTTGGGAATTCAGGTTTCAGGTAGGTTCTGCAGGTTACGCTTTTGTTAAGAAAACAAAAGAGTCTGTTGAAGTTGAAATCTGGTATCAGTTAAACTCTCCCAGATAGATTCGCATAAATTTCAAAGCATAGGAAATATGATACTTTACTGTCTCATGCGAAACATTAAGTTCTTCTGCTATTTCTTTGTTTGAATATTGCTTGAAACGACTCAGGATAAAAACCTCCTTGGATTTTTTTGGGAGTAATGAAGTAGCTTTGTCCAAAGCCTGTTGCAGTTCATCATGATAAATGGACTCTTCAGTAGTATTGCTGTCCTCAGGAATAGAATTCCGGTCAAAGACTTCCTGTATATACTGGTCATTGATCCTATTAGATTTAATATAATCCAGTGTCACATAACGCACTGAGGTATACATATAAGCCGAAAATTTCTTTTGAATGACCAGTGTTTTTCGGCGTTCCCAGATTGTGGTAAAAACTTCCTGAACAATCTCTTCTGAAATTGGAATCGATTTCATTCTCTGATATACAAAACGGACGAGCAAATCCCTGTATCGGAAATACAATTCATCAAAAGCTCTGTCTTTACCTTGTTTCAGTAATTCAACAAGTTCTTCGTCGTTATATTTACTATACATAATACATCATTTTTGCAGGAGTTGCCAAATAACCTGTGTTTTGTAAAAAACGGGATTGAATTGTTTTTCTGCGATGTATTCTTACTCTAAAAAAGGACATATATACAAGTATTGGGTTCTTATAATATGTCTCCAAAATTAGCGCTGTGGGTAGGTCGAAAAGGTTACGTTTACATTAATAAAACCGCAGGATTACTAAACCTATTATTAACATTTGATACCCGATGTTACGGCAATGTGGCGGGTCCGAAAGAATAAACTTACTAATGCTTATTTCCGGTTTGCAGTTAAGATTTGTAATTAATAAATGGCAGTAAAAAACCAACATATAAATTAAATCAGTTATAACCCGTTGGGTGCAATTCTATTTTTAAAATGCAACGTATCTAATTTAAAACACTGATGACACCCATTTGGATTTATACTGATTTTAAGTATAGAATCTAAAAAAATCCGTTTTTGTCCGCGTCTTCGTGA
>JBDTNT010000245.1:0-7086 GCA_039933615.1 Flavobacterium sp.
ATGAACTGAAGCATACTTTCGTTTAATTCTCCTTTGTATGGTACACGTCCTACGATTCCTTCCGGAACTAATTTTTTAACGTCGTCCTCAACATCCTGAAAGTAACGGTCTTTTGACCCGCCCTGCATGGCTTCAACAGAACCCATTCCGCGGTATGATTTGAATTTTCTTCCTTCGAAGATTATTGTTTCTCCCGGAGATTCTTTTGTCCCAGCTAATAATGATCCTAACATCACACAGTCTGCACCTGCAGCGATTGCTTTTGGAATATCTCCCGTGTAACGGATTCCACCATCTGCAATAACCGGAACTCCAGTTCCTTTTATGGCGGCAGCTACTTCAAGAACTGCAGAAAACTGAGGAAAACCAACACCTGCAACAATACGTGTTGTACAGATAGAACCGGGACCGATTCCAACTTTTACACCATCAGCACCATTAGCTACTAAATATTTAGCCGCTTCCGGAGTTGCAATGTTTCCAACAATTACGTCTATTTTTGGGAATTTTGTTTTTACTTCTTTCAATACATTAACAACACCTTCTGTGTGTCCGTGTGCCGTATCGATGATGATTGCGTCTACACCGGCAGCAACTAAGGCAGCAGCTCTTTCGACAGCATCACCAGTAACTCCAATTGCAGCAGCAACTCTCAAACGTCCGAAGATATCTTTGTTTGCGATTGGTTTTTGAGTCAGTTTGGTAATATCCCTGAAAGTGATTAACCCTACTAATTCGTATTTATCATTTACAACCGGAAGTTTTTCAATTTTGTGGCCTTGTAAAACTACTTCTGCCTGCTCTAATGAAGTTCCTTCTGCAACAGTAACCAAGTTTGTACTTGTCATTACTTCTACGATTGGTCTTGCTCCGTTTTTCTCGAAACGTAAATCACGGTTTGTAACAATTCCTTTTAGGATTTTGTTTTCGTCAACGATTGGAATTCCACCAATTCCAAATTCTTTCATTGCATTTTTAGCATCTGCAATTGTAGAAGTCATTGGTAAAGTTACAGGATCGATAATCATTCCTGCTTCAGCACGTTTTACTTTTCTAACCTTCGCTGCTTGCTGCTCGATAGTCATGTTTTTATGTAAAACTCCTATTCCGCCTTCCTGCGCCATAGCGATTGCCATTGCACTTTCTGTAACGGTGTCCATAGCAGCTGATACTATTGGCACATTTAGTGTTATGTTTCTTGAAAATTTTGATTTGATACTCACTTCGCGTGGAAGCACATTCGAGTAGTTAGGTACTAATAATACATCGTCGTAAGTTAAACCTTCGCCGATAATCTTGGAGTTGTGTGCTATCATGTTGCAATTTCTAGTTGAATTGCGTGCAAATGTAGTGAATAAATCGGCAACTTGTTCACTAACTTAATCATAAAATTACATTTACAGGAAAGGCCTTACAAAGACAAACATCTAAATTTTCTGGACCCACATCTATTTTTCTGTTGCTAAAATGAGGAAATAACAAAGTAAAATGATACAATAAGTAACTTCAAATTAAATCCTATAAGTGACATAAGTTCATATCACTGAATTTGATAATTGGAACGAAGTTTGGATTTTGAATTTCTTCAATAAAAAAGACTTAAATGAACTTACATTATTTATATGATTTGTTCGTTAGTCGTCTTCATCCTGAAAAACGAAATTGAAGCCAAATTGAAATGCTATGCTATTGGCTTTGGAGACATCTTTATATTCTAAAACATTGTCCACAAGTGCATAAATATTAAATTTCCCAATAGTTCCGGATACTCCTAAACCAATGTTTTTTTTAGAAAATGAGTCAAATGTATAAGTGGCTTTTACGTCTAATTTTTCCAAAATACTACGTCTGTAAAATGCTGTAAAAGCCATGAAAGGCTGCTTTGGCATTGTCATCATAAACAACTGGCCACCAACTCCATTCCTGTATTTTCTTTCAGATTTTACTTTACAATTGCAATCTTCATCAGAACGGGATTCTCCGAATGAATATTGCATTGAGGAATAAAATTTTACAGGACGCCACGTGGTGTACTTGTTATAAAGTGTGTCACGCGGAATGGCTTTTTCAAAATCATCAAAAACATTTTCAGGTTCATCCGTTTCTAAAAAAATAGGGTTTACACCTTCATATTCATAATACCCTTTGTATTTCAATGTCTCGATATCTTTTGACTGTTTTATAAAACCAACATCTATAACACTTGCTGTAAATTGAAGGTTTTCTTTGAAATAATAGGTAATTCCGGCATCGAAACCCAAGCCTAAACTTCCGTTAAAAAAAGTATTATGCACTAAATCACCAGCAATACTTCCTTCGTATTCGTCTTTTGTGAAACTCGAAATTCCGGATGTTTTAAGTTCTAAATCAGAAGAAATAATCTGATTGTAAATATTGGCAGTCCCTTCATTCCTGCCTGTATAAATATAACCGGAATTCTTTGTAGATGTTGCATTTGCTCCACTTGAATAGATTTTAGCACGTCCGCCTAAAACCAGTTTTTCACTTATTTTTTTATGAAATCCAACATGAAATACCGAAAGGACTTCGGCCCTAATATTTAAATCGCCCAGATTGAATGCTTTACCTATATAATCACGGTTTCCGTCTAAAGCCAGAACACCAATATCTTTAGGGAAATACATTAAAAAATCAAATTCCTGATAAACGCCAAATGTGATATAAGATTTACTGTCTTTTCCTCCTACCCGGAAACCTCCGGAAAATAACTCCAATTGTTGATTGATCTGAGTTTTATCATTGTTGGATGACCTGTTTACGATTCTTCGTACTTTTTCATTAAAATCGAGCCCGTTATCAGCAAATAAATCGTAAGCCGAAAAACTTTTAGAGCCAATATTTGCTGAAACACCGGATAGTACCGGAACTCCGAAATAAAACTTATAGGAAACATCGGCACCCGGATTTACAAGTGATGACTGAGGAATACTTGTAAAATTATACAACACTTCTTTATTTTGACAAAAACAAGAAAGCTGAAAAAGTGCTATGAAAATATAGGATATCTTTTTCATTCTATTTCCAGATAAGCAGTTCCGGAAGATCGCAATTTCAGACTACCCAAACTGTTTTCGTTTAAAGGAACTCCGGCACCCATTTTTACTACAAAACCAATTTTAAAAGTTTGCCTTAATAAATTTAATCGCTCACCTTCGAATATTTCAGTGGTATATTTTATAGCATTAGAACTTCCTGAATAGGCCGGACTTTCGAATGTTATGGTTTCAAGAGTTTCCTCTTTTTCATTAAGCAGCAGTAAATCAACTGTAAAGGAACGTTCTATTGTATTTTCAATCTCGCAATCCAATTCGAGTTTTATGAGGTTATTTTTAAAAAATTTCTTTTTAAAAACATCAAACTCCTTTTCATCAAAGACCAGCAGCTCTTCTTTTCCATCATCTGTAAATACATCCGCCGGTACATCAAAATAAGCCACATTAGCAACAAAAACGGGCTTTAACTTTAGATCATCAATCTGATCAAAATCCAGATCACTGGAGCATGAAATAAAAACTAAAGGCAGAAAAAGGAGTAGGAAAACTTTATTTTTTAAGAATAATTCCATAGTGATAGTTACTTTAAAAATAATAACGCATTTAACACATGCGTTATTATCTGTTTTTTGTAAGTAAATATCCTGATTTTAATGAAATTTTCCAAATAATTTTGATGCTTCGTTGTAAGCACTTTCAAAACTTAAGGAATTTAGTCCTGTTATTTTTTTATTTGCCGTAAAATAAGAAATAAGTTTTTCCGTAGGCATATTTCCGGTAAGCTTGTCTGTTGCCATTGGGCATCCGCCAAAACCCTGGATAGCACCATCAAAACGGGTACATCCTGCTTTGCTTGCAGCATCGATTTTTTCGAACCAGCTGTCTGGCGTTGTATGTAAATGGGCACCAAATTCTATCTGAGGATATTTTGGAATTAAATTTGAAAAAAGATAGGTAATGACTTCCGGAGTAGAACTTCCTACAGTATCTGAGAGCGATAAGATTTTAACTCCCATTTTAGATAATTTTTCCGTCCACTCTCCTACTATTTCTATATTCCACGGATCACCATACGGATTTCCGAAACCCATAGAAAGATAGGTCACTACTTCTTTATTTTTTTTATCTGCAATTTCAAGGATCTCATCAAGTGTAACCAAAGATTCAGCGATGGTCTTATGGGTATTACGCATCTGAAAATTTTCTGATATTGAAAAAGGAAATCCTAAATACTGAATTGCTTCATGCTCTGAAGCGGATGCCGCTCCTTGTGTATTCGCAATTATAGCCAGAAGTTTACTATCTGTCAGGGATAAATCGAGCTGAGCCAGAACCTCTGCTGTATCCTGCATTTGAGGAATAGCTTTTGGTGAAACAAAACTCCCAAAATCAATTGTATCAAATCCTACTCGCAGCAAAGCCTGGATATAGGAAACTTTATTTTTGGTTGGAATAAAATCCTTGATCCCTTGCATGGCATCACGTGGACATTCGATAATTTTGATTTCTTTATTCAAAGTTTATTCTTTAGTGAAGGCTAAGTTAGTTTCTTTTTTAAAGAAATAAAAGTTATAATTTTCTTTAATAGCAATATTACCCAATACTGTAATATTCCTAAATATTACCAAAAAACGTAATAATATAAATTATTACATAAAAGTGTAATAATTAAATATATTACTTATATTTGTAATAGTAATAGTATTATTTTTTTAATTATATTTGAATCTATGACTAGTGTAATTACAGGAGACATAATTGACTCAAGAAAGCAAAAATCAAAAGACTGGGTAGAAGGTTTGAAAAAAATCTTATCCCCGTTTGGAGAAACTCCCGGACAATGGGAAGTTTACAGAGGTGATGAATTTCAAATCGAAATAACAGATCCTGCAGATGCAATACTTTATGCTATTTTAATAAAAGCCCATTTAAGAGCTGTAAAACTGGATGCCAGAATGAGTATTGGCTTTGGAGATAAAACACATAGTGGCGAAAAAATATCCGAAAGTTACGGAACCGCTTTTATAAATTCCGGAGAGGTTTTTGAAACTTTAAAAAAACAAAAAGTTACTTTAGCAATGCGCACGGGTAATCCGGATATAGATGAAAAAATAAACCTGATGCTTCAGTTAGCTTTGACTTTTATGGACAATTGGTTAGTACAGTCTGCTGAATTTGTAACAATTGCAATAGAAAACCCATCCTTATCCCAAGAAGAATTAGGGCAAAAATTAGGAATTAATCAGGCCGCTGTGAGCCGAAGACAAAAACGCTCGCAATTTGATCTGGTTATGAATTTAGACCGTTATTTCAGAAAACAAATAAACAATCTATAGACTATGATTTTATTTATAAAACTACTTTTAGCGCATTTATTGGGTGATTTTATATGGCAGCCAAACTCATGGGTAGCCGATAAAGAAGCTAAGAAACATAAAAGTGTTTATTTATATCTTCACATCCTTTTTCATGGAGTTTTAGCTGCAATTCTTGCCGGAGAAATTCAATTTATACCTTATGCCCTTCTTATTGCCATAACACATGGTATTATTGATTTGATCAAATTAAATTTTCAAAAAGACGAAACAAAAAGAACCTGGTTTATAGCGGATCAGTTCTTGCATATTATAGTTTTAACAGGAGTAGTTTTTCTCTATCAGAACAAATCAATAAACATGGCCTGGTTTGATAATCAGTTTTGGATTTTAGTGACGGGATTTTTATTTATGACCAAACCAACTTCTATTTTCATCAAAACAATTATTTCTATCTGGAATCCGGAAGACAATAATACTCATACTGATAATTCGCTTGCCAATGCAGGGAATTACATTGGCATATTAGAGCGCTTATTTGTTTTCTTTTTTATTCTGACAGGCCATTTTGAAGCAATAGGTTTTTTATTGGCAGCAAAATCTATTTTTAGATTTGGAGACCTAAAAGAAGCCAAAGACAGAAAACTTACCGAATATGTTTTAATCGGTACTTTGTTAAGTTTTGGAATCGCAATCCTTACAGGATTTATCGTTCAGGCGTTACTTTTACAATTGTTTTAAGACCTTTTTATTTATAGCTTTTATCAAAGCCGGACCTTCATAAATAAAACCAGTATACAATTGTACCAGACTCGCTCCGGCATTTAATTTTTCGACCGCATCATCTGCAGAATGAATTCCTCCTACTCCAATAATTGGAAATGCCTTATTGCTTTTCTCAGAAAGAAAACGAATCACTTCGGTAGAACGTTTTGTCAATGGCTTACCCGACAAACCTCCCATTTCAGTTTGATTTGCAGATTGCAATCCATCACGCGAAATTGTAGTATTTGTAGCAATTACACCTGCAATCTGAGTTGTTTTTATAATATCAATAATATCTAGTAATTGCTCATCTGTTAAATCCGGAGCAATTTTCAAAAGAATTGGTTTTACTTTTTGACTGCTTGTTTTTTGCTTTTCTGTATTTCTGTTCTGTAAAGTCTGCAGCAAAGCCGTAAGAGGCTCTTTATCCTGTAATGCTCTTAAATTTGGAGTATTTGGCGAACTCACATTCACAACAAAATAATCAACATGATCAAACAATGCATCAAAACAAATGATGTAATCATCAACAGCATTCTCGTTTGGGGTATTTTTATTTTTACCAATATTCCCACCGATTAAAACCCCTGAATTCTTTTTCAAACGTTCTACAGCTTCAAGAACACCTCCATTATTAAAACCCATTCGGTTAATAATAGCCTGATCTTCTTTTAATCTGAACAACCGTTTTTTAGGATTTCCTTCCTGTCCAACCGGAGTAACGGTTCCTATTTCTATAAAACCAAATCCGAAGTCAGAAAGCTCTTTGTACAATTTGGCATCTTTATCAAATCCTGCTGCAAGTCCAACCGGATTTTTAAACTTAATTCCAAAAACCTCACGCTCTAAGCGAGTGTCTTTTACTTCGTAAATTGACTTAATTATTGACGAAACACCTGGAATTTTTGATAGGAATCTAATAAATGAAAAAGTAAAATAATGTACTTCTTCCGGGTCAAACCAAAAAAGTATCGGGCGAATTATCAATTTAT
>JBDTNT010000246.1:0-27054 GCA_039933615.1 Flavobacterium sp.
AATCCGGACGATACCTCAAAACCTTCAAAGCAATTTGGAGGTTTTTTTATGGTTAATTTTTAAGAAAAATTAGAAAAAACTCTGTTCGAATCCGGACGATACCTCAAAAACCTTCAAAGCAATTTGGAGGTTTTTTTTAAAATTTTTCGCAATATTGTCCTTTCGACGAAGGAGAAATCTCCACAAGAAACTAACGTAAAGAATTGATAAATTGTCGAGCTACTAACGGAGATTCCTCATACCTCGAAATGACAAACTATACTTATTCTTCTTTATCAACAGATAAATTATACTAAATAATGAACATAAAAAAACCTCTCAATTCGAGAGGTTCTATATTTTTTATTTTAGTGATAAACTACTTATTTTCAATCTTTTCAAAAGCATTTTTTACCATTTCTTTTTCTCTGGGAAACCAGCCCTGAACTATTAGGGCAACACCAAAAATCATTAAAACAATACTAATAATCTTTTTTATTTTTAAAATATTGGTTGGTGTCATTTTAGATTTTAATTGCTTGGCTAATAGTATTTTTATACAATCCACTAACAAATAAGTGATAATAACTGCAGTGAAAAAAGTAAACATCCTGAAATTCTGCATTTCTAATTTTGGTCCGACAGAAATAATAACAGCCAGCCAGAAACCAAGAACTCCAATGTTAATAACGTTCAGTAAAAAGCCTTTAGCAAACAAACTTGCGTAGTTTCTTTTTATAATATCACGATCTATTTCTTCTTCATTGATTTTTTCATCATTCTTTAGTTTTACAAATGAAATTATACCATAAGCGAGCATTATAATTCCTCCAAAAATAAAGAGAGCCGGTTTATCTTTTAAGCTCTGAATCAGCCTGTAACTTCCTAAATAAGCAATTCCTATAAAAAAAATATCACCTAACACTACACCAAGATCAAAAACTATTGCAGCTCTGAATCCTTTTGTAATACTGGTTTCCAGCAATATAAAAAATACCGGGCCTACCATAAAGCTTAGGAAAATTCCCCATGGCAGCCCAGCTAAAATATCATTTATCATTCAAATACAATTTGTTTACTTAACCTGTTCAATTTTACCTCCAAAAACCGTTTTCTGGTTTATTTGTTTCGGATTTCCATAAATGTAAATAGAGCCTCCTGCGCTTACTTTTGCATCAACCAGGGTCGAAGCATTTACATCTGCTTTTCCTCCCGCAGAAACGCTTACTTTGGTTTGTGAGGTAACTAATTTACTAGCCAGAAGATATCCACCTGCTCCTAAGCCTGCATCCTGATTGGAAGCTTTACCCGTTACTGTAATTTCACCTCCGGAAACAGAACTTACATTTAGCTTATCAACATCCAGATCTACATTGATTTTACCGCCTTCCTGTGCACTAACTTTAAAAGCTGTAGCTTTTATCGTTTCTTTGCTGGTAACTATTGCACCTTCATTAACATCTATCAACTCTATATGTTTGTAATAAACCGTGATATCCAAATCATCACCGGATAGCAATTTAGGAAAAGGCATTCTTAATTTTAATAAACCCTTCTTGTTAACAACTTCTACTTCCGATTCACGTGCTCCTTTTATAACAATCTTATTTTCTGAAGACTGTACTAATTTTACACTCAGTTTATCAAAAACTTTTACCGAATCAAAATCTCCCAAATCTTTGGTCACCTGACCAAAAGACAACTGTGCAACTAATATTGCAGCTCCTATAATTAATTTTTTCATGTTTCTCTTTTTTAATTTATAACTATTCAGCTCTTCGTAAAAAATGAAAATCCAATTGTTTTTTAACCAAATCTGCATTTTTTACTTTAACGTAAATTTCATCTCCTAATTGTAAAATACTGTCTGATGTCGCACCTACCAAGGCATATTGCTTTTCATCGAAAGTATAATAATCGTCTTTTATTTCGCGGATTCTTACCATTCCTTCACATTTGTTAGAAACGATTTCCACATAAATCCCCCATTCGGTAACTCCTGAAATGACTCCAAGGAATTCTTCGTCCCGATGGTCCTGCATGTATTTAACCTGCATGTATTTGATACTGTCACGTTCAGCATTAGTTGCCAAACTTTCCATGTTTGAACAATGCAAACATTTTGTTTCATATACTTCTTCATCAACAGATTTACCTGCATCCAGATAAAATTGTAGTAAGCGATGTACCATAACGTCCGGATAACGACGAATTGGCGAAGTAAAATGGCTGTAATAATCAAAAGCTAGACCGTAGTGACCAATATTCTCTGTAGAATATTTGGCTTTACTCATACTTCTGATCGCAAGAGTATCAATTAGATTTTGCTCTTTTTTACCATTCACTTCTTCCATCAGAGCATTCAATGATTTTGAAATATCTCCTTTGTTTCTGAAATCAATCTTGTATCCGAACTTCGCAATAACGGATTGCATTGCAATTAATTTATCTTCATTTGGTTCATCGTGAATCCTGTAAATAAAGGTTTTCTTTTGTTTTCCAATATATTCGGCGACTTTTCTGTTTGCCAAAAGCATGAATTCCTCAATCAGATGATTGGCATCTTTAGAAACTTTAAAATAAACTCCTTCCGGTTCTCCCTGCTCATCTAAATTGAATTTTACTTCGACTTTGTCAAAAGAAATGGCGCCATTTGCCATTCTCTTTTTTCTTAGGATTTTCGCTAATTCATCTAATTTTAAAGTTGCTTCAACAATTTCATCTCCGACAACATAAGAATTTCCGGTAATCGAAATATCAACCGGGATAGTATTATCTTTTGTTTCAATAATATATTGAGCTTCTTCGTAAGCAAAACGCTGATCGGAATAAATTACAGTTCTTCCAAACCACTGGTTGATAACCTGTGCATTTTCTGAAACTTCAAATATGGCAGAGAATGTATATTTTTCTTCGTTTGGACGCAATGAACAGGCAAAATTAGACAAAACTTCCGGAAGCATTGGCACTACTCTATCTACTAAATAAACAGAAGTTGCACGCTGATAGGCTTCATCATCTAAGATGGTACCTTCTTCCAGATAATACGAAACATCGGCAATATGAATTCCGATTTCGTAATTTCCATTCTCTAACTTTTTGAAAGACAAGGCATCATCAAAATCTTTTGCATCTTTTGGATCTATCGTAAACGTAAGTGTATCCCGCATATCACGACGTTTTGCAATTTCAGATTCCTGAATCGAAGTATCAATTTTTTGTGCATATACCTCTACTTCTACCGGAAAATCTGATGGCAAACCATATTCGGCTAAAATGGCATGAATCTCTGTATTGTGTTCTCCTGGTTTTCCTAAAACTTTAACAACAGATCCAAACGGACTATCGGCTCTTTTTGGCCAGTCTTCTATCGTAACCAAAACAACATCACCGTTTTCTGCTTCTCCAATTTTATCTTTTGGAATAAAAATATCGGTATACATTTTAGGATTTGCTGTAGATACAAAAGCAAAATTGGCTTGAATATCGATAACTCCAACAAAGTCTGTTTTATTTCTTTCTATAACTTCAATTACTTCACCTTCAGGTCTTTTTCCTTTTCTTCGGTTGTAGACGTAAACTTTTACTTTGTCTTTATCCAACGCACGGTTTAAATTATTGGTCGGAATAAAAACATCTTCTGTAAAATCAGGACAGATGAAATAAGCGGTTTTACGGCTTGTCATATCAATTGTTCCTTCGTAATAATCCTGGCTTACTGCTTTTACTAAATATTTGCCTGGTTCAGATTCTACTATTTTTTTTGAAGCAGCCAGAATTTTTAAATCTTTTATAATCTGGTTTCTGCTGTTTGTATCGTCAAGTTCAAGTTTTGCTCCTATCTGTTTGTAATTAAATGCTTTATTAGGGCTTTGCGATAAAATCTTCAATATTTTACTTGAGAAATCTTTCTCGTTTTTTATCGGCTTTCTAATTTTCTTACTCATATATCTTTTCTTATAAAGTTTAAAATTACAAATAAGATATCAGATATCAGATTTTAACAAATAGAATTATTAAAATTATAACTTTCAAATGCACATTTTTATTGATTTTAAAGGTCATTTGTAATTGCATTATTCTAATTAGTGTTTTTGACAAATATTAGTAATGCTCATTTCGTATCTTTACAAAAAGACCTTTTATGGAAAGCTTTAAAACGATTGCTATATTCAATTATGACCACGAAACAGTCATTCTGAAACATTTATTAGAGCAAGAAGGAATTCCTTATTTTTTTGAAAACGAAATCACTCTTTCTGTAGTTCCCATGTATTCTGCAGCACTTGGTGGTATTAAACTCAAAATCCATCCCAACGATTTCGAACAGGTACAGGAAATCCTGGACAATCTTAACAATCCTCTGAAAATCGTTTAAACTTGTCTAATTTTTCAATTTCAATATTTTTTTTTCTTTTAAACTTTCAAAGTTGTCAACATATATTAAATACAACAAAAAAGAAATTTTAAATTTAATTAATTTTTGGTGGTTATTATAGTGTGTTAATATGTCATATAAATTTATTTTTAAATGTATTGAAATGAAGTTTTGCTTACTTATATAGAGTTATCAACATACTTATATTTAGTTAAAGGATTAGTTTTTAAGTCTTTTTGGATTTTAATTAACATTGGTTAATAATCCAAATTGAATTGATTTTGTAGATAACTTCATAACCTGAATTTTGTTGAAAATCGCATTTTTGATATTGATAACTTTTCTAAAAATTCCTCAAACTTTATTAGGTTTTTTAATTCAGGTTTTGGATTAGGTTTTTTTTTGACACAACCAAAAAAAACTTCTAATTTTCTATCTTTAGTTATTAACAAATAATGTTAATTTAAAGTTAACTGAATATCAACGAATTAGGTTTTACTATTAACATTATAAAATTTTAACAAAAACATTATTTATTATTTATTGATAATCAGAGCCTTATGGAAATATTGAAATTGTTAATAACGTTAATATTTTGATTGTATGATAGTTATATATTTATAATTTTTTTACCACAAATTAAAACAATGCGCACGAATTTTATTCTGCTTATATTAAGATTTTTTTGCGGCAAAAACGGAATAAATGATGATTCTTTCAAATCGTGGCTAACTTTTTTTTAAATCATCTTTTGTTCAATTTTGTTTGGTTAAATTTGCAGTGCACAACTTAAATATTTATTACAATGAAAATTTCAATAGGAAACGATCACGCAGGACCAGATTATAAAAAAGCAATTGTTGCGATGCTGAAAGCAAAGGGCTATGAAGTAACCAATTACGGAACAGATTCTGAAGATTCTGTTGATTATCCTGATTATGGACATCCGGTTGCCAATGATATATCTGAAGGTAAAGCAGATTTTGGAATTGTAATTTGTGGAAGCGGAAACGGAATTGCCATGACGGTTAACAAACACCCGAAAGTTAGGGCCGGTTTATGCTGGACCAAAGAAATTGCTTATTTAACACGCTTACATAATGATGCCAACATTGTGAGTATTCCGGCACGTTTTACATCGATACCGCAGGCTGTAGAAATAGTTGAAACTTTTTTAACTACTGCTTTTGAGGGTGGAAGACACCAAAACAGAGTGAATAAAATTGCTTGTCAGTAAAAAGTAAAAAAAATCGGGTGCTGCGCACCTAAGATAAATAGTAAACCGGGCGGATTTTAAAATTCACTCGGTTTTTTATTTAAGTATCTTTAATACAGTTAATTAATGTTGTTTATTAGAGTTGTTAACATTGTTAATAACTAGATTTTATGCGTTAATTGGAGATAAACACACACAATCTGAATCAAAAAAATTATAGAAAGTTTTACAATAAATGAGGTTTTACCCGTTTTATGTCTGAAAAGTAACATCGCCAATAATAATCCGACCGAGCCACCAAAAACGGCCATTGAAAAAAGAGTGTTTTCTGGAATTCTATGTTTATTTTTGACTGCCAGATACTTATCATATCCAGCGAAGATAAAGGCAAGACTATTTACAATTAAAAAATAGAGTAATAAAATTTTCATTGGCACAAAATTAAAAACAAAGATATTATTTTAGCCAAGTGAATGATTAATTTGTTACCATGGTTTCTGGTAACAAATGATCTCATATTATAATTAAGAAATTATTTCATTAAAAGTATGACTAATATTCAATTCATTGCCAGGACTGTTCCAACAGCAGCGATCAACATTCAAAATACGGTAAAATTATTAGAGGAAGATTGTACAATTCCGTTTATCTCCCGTTACCGAAAAGATACAACGGGAAACCTTGACGAGGTTCAGATTGAGCTGATTGCAAAACTTCATAAAGAATACGAAGCGCTTGTAAAACGTAAAGAAGCAGTTTTAAAATCTATTGAAGAGCAAAAAGCGCTTACACCGGAATTGAAACAGAAAATTGAGATCAGTTTTGACTTACAGGAAATAGAAGATTTTTATCTTCCTTATAAAAAGAAGAAAAAAACAAAAGCCGATGTCGCACGTGAATTCGGTTTAGAACCATTGGCCAAAATTATAATGTCTGAAAATGATGTTGATGTTGATTTTATTTCAACACAATATCTTAATGATAATGTTATTAATGAAGAAGCTGCCATGCAGGGTGCGAGAGACATTATAGCCGAGTGGATTAACGAAAATATTTATGTTCGTAAACAGTTAAGACGTTTGTATCAAAGAAAATCGACGATTGCGACGAAGGTGGTAAAAAAGAAAGAAGAAGATGAAAACGCAAAAAAATTCAGTCAGTATTTTGATTGGCAGGAACCATTAACAAAAACCCCATCACACCGATTGCTGGCAATGCTTCGTGCAGAAAATGAGGGTTTTGTAAAAATGAAAGTTGAAGTTGATCTGGATGAGGCCTATGATATAATTGATGAGATTATCATTAAAAAACAAAATAGTACAACAGCCCATTTGCAATTGGCGATTGAAGACAGTTACAAACGTTTATTGAATCCTGCGATTGGAAATGAAACCCTGCAGGAAGCCAAAGCCAAAGCAGATGCCAATTCTATTCAGGTTTTTGCCAACAATTTAGGGCAGTTATTACTCGCACCACCTTTGGGCGAAAAAAGAATTCTGGCTATTGACCCGGGTTTCAGAAGTGGTTGTAAAGTGGTTTGTCTGGACGAAAAAGGAGATTTATTATACAATGAAACAATTTATCCACATGCACCTCAAAATGAGGAAGCAATGGCGATAAAGAAAATCCGTTCGATGGCAAATGCGTATCAAATTGACGCTATTTCGATTGGAAACGGAACTGCTTCAAGAGAAACGGAATTTTTCATAAAAAAAATCGCATTCGACAAACCACTTCAGGTTTTTATTGTTTCTGAGGCTGGAGCTTCAGTGTATTCGGCGTCAAAAATTGCGCGTGAAGAATTTCCAAATTATGATGTTACGGTTCGTGGTTCGATATCTATCGGCAGAAGACTTTCCGATCCTTTGGCAGAATTGGTAAAAATCGACCCAAAAGCAATTGGAGTAGGGCAATACCAACATGATGTAGATCAGACCAAACTAAAAGAAGAATTGGATAATACGGTAATCCGCTGCGTGAACTCGGTTGGTATTAATATCAATACCGCAAGTAAACATTTGCTAAGTTATGTGAGTGGAATAGGAGAGAAACTGGCGGAAAACATTGTACAATACCGTTCCGAAAATGGTCCGTTTGAGGACAGGAAGCAATTGAAAAAAGTACCTCGTTTAGGCGATAAGGCCTATCAGCAGGGAGCCGCTTTTATTCGGATTTCGAATGCAAAAAATCCACTGGATAATTCCGCCGTTCATCCGGAAGCTTATTCCGTTGTGGAAAAAATGGCAAAAGACCTGAAACTTTCAGTAAACGACCTAATTGCAAATAAAGAGAAAACAGCGTTAATTAAGGCCGAAAACTATATTACACCTGAAATTGGTTTGCTGACATTAAAAGACATCATAAAAGAGCTTGAAAAGCCCGGATTAGACCCAAGGAAATCGGCAAAGGTTTTTGAATTTGATGCGAACGTAAAATCTATTAAAGATGTAAGAACCGGAATGATTTTACCCGGAATTGTGAATAACATTACCAATTTTGGCTGTTTTGTTGATATCGGAATAAAAGAAAGTGGCCTGGTTCACATTTCACAACTAAAAGCCGGTTTTGTAAGTGACGTAAACGAAGTCGTAAAATTACACCAGCACGTTGACGTTAAAGTTACAGAAGTTGATGAAGACAGAAAGAGAATTCAGCTGACGATGATTTTATAAAATTGTAAATTTCAAAATAGTTGAAGCATAAAAAACTCCCAAGTTACAATTAGTAGTTTGGGAGTTTCTTTTTTTAATTTATTTCAAAATAACCTTTTTTGTAATACTTTGATTTTCGCTTGTAATCTTTATCAAATAGAGACCTGAGGAATGATTTGCTAAATTTATTTCCGTGTTTTCAGAAATTGTTTTTTGCTCTGAGATAATTTTTCCCTGTGGAGAAATTACCGAAATTATTGATTTTTCGGGAGCAAAAACCGTAAACCGATCCGCACTTGGATTCGGGTATAGAGTTACCGTTGATTTTTCTAAATTGAAATCATCTGTAGCTAAAGTGGCATTTTGAGGAAGATAGAAGTTACCCGTCAACAAGAACATGTAAAGCGTTTTTAATGTCTGGTTAAAATAACTGTTAGGTTCATTCAGCTGATTTAAATCAGTATAAGAAGCATTTAAATGTGCCTGATTTTCACCGGCCATTGCCGCACAGGCAAAAGCACCAACGAAAGTAGCATTATGCCATTGTCCGTTTAAAGTCCCATCCTGATTATAACCGTCTTTAATGTTTGAGGAACCGCCAAGATTGACACGAACAAAATCGGATGATTTTTTAGAATAGGTTTTAGCATCTGCATTTCCGTACCAAACATAATCTACCGCAATACGCCAAGGCGTTCTGGCAGCATCGTAATTATATGTTTTTCCTCCGTTTTTGTAACCTCCGGCCTGGGAAGAATAAGCTCCTGATTCCTGACACCAGTCAGAAACTAAACCGCCTACGGCATTGTTTTGCGTTAAATTATTGTTGATAACTGTATAAGATTTTACCGTAACAGAATTCCAAAAAGCAGTATCATTTGTAAAATTCCCAAAAGCTCTGTAATAGGCAGGAGAGAAATAAGAAGGATTTGTTATTTGGCTTCCTCCGAATTGATCTCCGGGTTTTAATACAAAAGTGTTTGCTTCAACTTCATGATTTTTAATCGCAGCAATTAATGTTTTCGCATCATTCTTATAATTGATATTGTTGGTATTTCCCCATTGAAAGTCTGCTACAATTAGCGCGAAAGCGGCATCGAGTTCAGCATCGGTGGCACCATTGGCACCATTAATTCCGGAACAGCCGTTGATTTTCCAATTCATCACACCATTAGAATTAACATTGTCTTTATAATAGAGCCAAAGACCATCAAAGAGTGATTTGTCGGCTGCATAGACAGAAAGCAGCATTCCGTATCCAATACCTTCAGAGACAGTTTCAGAAGGATTGTCAAATTTTATTCTGTATCGGCCATTGGAGCAGGCTTCAACAAAATTGGTTTTCCAGATGTTATAATTATTTAATGCGTCCTGACTATTTTTAGACGAAGCCATAATACCATTGTTGAATACAACATTGGCAGGAAAAGATTGTTTTTGTGCGTTACTTTTAAGACACAAAAATGCAATACTAATCAGAAGTAGATTTTTCATATTATTATTGATTAAATTTGGGACTATAAAAGTAAGAATTTTTAGATATAAAAAAAATCCTAAACTACAATTGTAATTTGGGATTCTTGATAAAAGTGTAATTATTTTTTGTGATATTATAAATAATCAAATTAACAGGTTTTAATGATTGTTTTTTATGTTTAATCTTTCAAAAAAATATTCTCATTACAGAGATCAAAGCAATTTTTCTTTTAAAAAAAGTTAAAAAGACTGGAGTTTAAGAGGTGAGATATAAAAACACAAAATCCCAGGTTATAATCTTACAATTATAACTTGGGATTTAATAAATAAGTTTAAAACCTTATTGTTTAATTTCTTCCTCTTCTTTTTTAACAGCAGGAGCAGATTGATCGTCTTTAGCAGCGTTTTTGAATTCCTTGATTCCGCTTCCTAAACCTTTCATTAATTCTGGAATTTTTTTACCTCCAAAAAGTAATATCACGATACCTACTATTACGAGGATTTCTGTAAGACCTAATCTTCCCATGGGTTGTATATTTAATGCCGAAGCAGATTATTTTTCTAATTTTAAACAAAGGTATATAGAAATATACGAAGAAAAAGTGTTTTTGGATTAAAATATTTATTTGCAGTAACGTTAAATATTCCATAAAATAATAATTTAAGAACATTGCCATAATTAAGGCTGGCATCAACAAAGTGATTAATTCTTATATTTGCTCGTGTAAACAACCTAAAATGACTAAGAAAAAATTTAATTTCAGGAAAAAATTATTCATCAAAAACCGATTGGTTATTTTGAATATAGACACCTTTGAAGAGATTTTTTCATTCAAATTAACGTTAATGAATGTCTTTGTTGTCTTTTCCCTTGGAGGAATATTTTTAATTTTAATCACCACTTTCATTATAGCTTTTACCTCTTTAAGGGAATTTATTCCGGGATACTCTTCTTCTGAACTGAAGAAAAATGCAACTGAACTAGCTATAAAGTCAGATTCATTAGAAAGAGCGCTAAAGAAAAATGAACTCTATATTAAAGGTATTCAAAAAGTTCTGAAAGGGGAACTGGAATATGCCAGGTTTAATAAAGATTCTATTCTGTCTGAAACAGAAGAAACTCCGGATCTTGATATGAAAGCTTCCGAAGAAGAAATTAAATTAAGAGAAGAAGTCGCAAAAACGGAGAAGGAATCTGGAGAAAAAGGCGGAAATAAAAACAAAAGTGACAAAAAATAATACCATAAAAAATGTCAATAAAATCAGTAGCGGCAAAGTTATTTGCGAGCAAAATATACTATAAAACGCAGGCCTGGGCCAAAAAGCCGGTTGAAACCCAGCTTGCCGTATTTAAAAGTTTAATCAATGGTGCAAGAGACACCGCTTTTGGTGCTGATCATCATTTTGATAAAATTAAAACGATTCACGATTTTAGGAAACGTGTTCCTGTAAGAGATTATGAAGACCTGAAACCTTATATAGATAAGGTCAGAATGGGAGAAAAAGATATTCTCTGGAAAGGGAAGCCACTATATTTCGCCAAAACTTCGGGGACGACTTCCGGGGCAAAATATATTCCATTGACCAAAGAGTCAATGCCATACCATATTGAAGCTTCCAGAAATGCGATTCTACATTATATATATGAAACCGGAAATGCCGATTTTGTTGACGGCAAAATGATTTTCCTTCAGGGAAGTCCTGTTTTAGTCGAGAAATACGGGATTAAATTTGGAAGATTATCCGGAATCGGAGCGCATTTTGTACCGAAATATCTGCAAAAAAACCGAATGCCATCCTGGGAAACCAATTGCATTGAAGATTGGGATACGAAAGTCAATGCTATTGTCGAGGAAACAATCGATCAGGACATGACGATTATTTCAGGAATCCCGTCCTGGGTACAAATGTATTTTGAGCGTTTACAGGAAAAAAGCGGTGGAAAAAAAATAGGGGAACTGTTCAAAAATTTTAACCTGTTTATTTACGGAGGAGTTAATTATGAACCTTATCGCGCGAAGTTTGAAAACATGATTGGCAGAAAAGTAGACAGCATTGAGCTGTTTCCTGCTTCGGAAGGTTTTTTTGCCTATCAGGATTCCCAAAAAGCAAAAGGAATGCTTTTGTTATTGAACTCCGGGATTTTTTATGAGTTTATAAAAGCGGATGAATTTTTTACAGAAAATCCTAAGAGGCTTACAATTGGAGAAGTTGAGGTTGGTGTAAATTATGCCCTAATAATCTCAACAAACGCCGGACTTTGGGGGTATAATATTGGAGATACCGTGCAGTTCACTTCCTTATTTCCACACCGTGTGATTGTTTCGGGACGTATTAAACATTATATTTCTGCTTTTGGAGAGCATGTTATAGCGAGTGAAGTAGAAAATGCGATGAAAGAAGCAACCCAGGGTACCAAGATTGTAATTAACGAATTTACAGTTGCACCCCAAATTACGCCATCAAGCGGGTTACCTTATCATGAATGGTTAGTAGAATTTGAAAATGAACCGGAAAGCATGGAAATTTTTGCTGAAGCAATCGACAATGCCATGCGAAAAAAGAATATTTATTATGATGATTTAATCACTGGAAATGTGCTGCGAAAAGTGGTGGTTACGAAAGTCTCAAAAAATGGTTTTCAGGAGTACATGAAATCGCAGGGAAAATTGGGCGGGCAGAATAAAATACCAAGATTATCGAATAACAGGAATATTGCAGATAATTTGAAATAGAAAACAACTTACATTTGTAAGTTCGAAAACAATAAAAATGAAAGAAACCAAACATATATCAAGATCAAGAGCGCAGGAATCATCTGCTGCTATAGAAAAAATGTACATTACAATGCGCCATTTGTTCAACCGTGGTTTTTATAAACCAATGGGAGTTTCCGGCGATAGTTTACGAGAATCTTTATTGGCATTACGCCCGGAGATTTACGGAAATATTGGAGAGGAAAAAGTTGAACTTAACGGTCTTCTTTATGTTATAGAACGCCTTCCGATTGGAATTGAGCAATGCCGATTTATAAATTTAACTTCAGACGAAGGATATTCCAAATCACATTTTGAAGCAATTGTTCCTCCAAAAAGAAGGAGAAATTGCTATCGGATTGATGAGGAGCAAATGAATGTTGAAATCACCAGAGGGCGATCAGATATCTATGATATCCTGACACATTTGACTTTTATATTCATTGAATCCCATAAAATAAAAAACAGGGTTTTATTAGATGATGGAGGTGAAGTTTCCCGCGATTGGATGAAGCTGGAGCAGGCTGTGATGCAGACCAAAAAATTGTCTTTAATAGAAAAAGAAAAAGCAATCTCCCATGTTGCGAATATTCTGGCAAGAACTTTCGAAGAGGTTTTAGACATCTATGATACTTTTGGATCAGATGAGACACCGGATCGTTTCCTGCATGTAATTTACTGGTTAGGAAAATTAGCGATCGAAGAAGTAATTGACAACAATAAACGAACGATTACTTTTAGTCCGGTTTTGAGAGAACGTTTAGGGCATCATATTCACGGAGAAATCTGGGCTACAAACATCAAGGAAGTTTTAAAGGCTAAAAATCTTTTAAAAAGGCCGATTCATGTGATAAGTGCCAATATGCATAGTGTAATGAATTCTATTTTTGCAACTCCGTTGTTGAAAACAAAATTCAAAGACAAATCTGATTTTTTCATTTATGAAGAATTAAGTAAGTCAGGCGCAAAAGAAACCAGAAACCTGGTTGAAGAACTAGCCTTAAAAAACGGAATGATTTCGTTACCGGATACATCAGGAACAAACATTGACGTTCAGATTTTTGATACAGCCAAAATTGACTGGGCAAAAACAGCTTTTCCTAAAGCAAAATTAGAAGAGGAAAAACCAGTTATTATTGTAATGGATTATGCTTTTGGAGAACAGGCATATGAAACTATTGATGAACTATTGAAGCCGTATAAAAAAGACACTTTATTAGAAGTAAAATCGGTATCGATAATGGGTAAAGCCGGAATTTTAGAAGGAGGAAAAGGAGATATTATGATACCGACAGCCCATATAAATGAAGGAACAGCCGATAATTATTTCTTCGAAAATGAATTAACAGGAGCGATGTTTGAAGGAAATGACATTGCAGTTTTTGAAGGTGCCATGGTTACCGTTTTAGGCACATCATTGCAAAACAGGGATTTATTGAAATTCTTTCACGAATCTACCTGGGGTGTAATTGGTCTTGAAATGGAAGGTTCTTATTACCAGAAAGCGATACAGTCGGCTTCGAAAATCAGAAAAAGTGTACCACATGATGTCAAGGTTCGATACGCTTATTATGCATCAGATAATCCATTGGAAACAGGAAGTACTCTGGCATCAGGCGGCTTGGGTACTACAGGTGTAAAACCAACGTATCTGATTACCATTAAAATTTTAGAACAAATTTTCAACGTAAAATAGAACTTATAAATGAGTACAAAAGTACCGCAGAACCAGGAAGATCAGGAAATTGATTTACTGCAGATTTCTAAAAAAATAAACAAGTTTTTTCAAAGTATTAATACTTCTATTTTTAATGGGATTCAGTTTTTTGTTCGAAACTGGATTATTGTTTTAATTTTAATTGTGGTTGGGTTTGGTATTGGGATGCTTTTAGATAAAACTCAGAAAAGTTATGAACACCAAATTATTGTAACACCAAATTTTGAAAGTGTAGATTATTTATATTCTAAAATTGATTTAATTGATTCTAAAATTAAGGAGAATGACACAATATTTTTAAAAAATACTGTTGGAATTCAACAACCTAAAGATTTGAAATCTATAGAAATTAAACCTATTGCTGATATTTATAAATTAATTGAAAATAAACCTGAAAATTTTGAATTAATAAAATTAATGGCAGATAATGGCGATATTAAAAAAATCATCGAGGACAATCTGACAAGTAAAAACTATAGATATCATAAGATTTCAGTTGTAACAGATGATTTAATTGGTGATAAAGAAATGATCGAATCTCTTATAAATTTTTTAAATAAATCAGAATATTATAAAAAAATTCAGGATGCACAATTGATTAATGTCAAGGCAAAAATGACACAAAATGATACCATCATTTCTCAAATTAATAGTGTATTAAGAGAGTTTTCTGCTAATGTAAATGGTTCTCAAAAAAATGACAAGTTGGTCTATTATAATGAGAATACCCAGCTTAATGACATTATTAAAACGAAGGGAGATTTAATTAATGAACAAGGAAGTCATAGAATTGAATTAATAGGCTATGATAAAATTATAAAAGACGTGAGTACAACATTAAATATTGAAGATACTGGTTTCTTTTATGGTAAAAAGAAATTATTACTGCCTTTACTATTTGTTTTTATTTACATTTTATCCGATTTTTTCAAAGCTTTTTACAGAAAACAAAAGCTGATTTTAGAGAAAACAAATTAATTTTTTTTATTTAATTAATAACCAAAATATGGCGTTATCAGTTTTATAATAAAGCATTTTTTTTTAAGCTTAAAAAAACTAATTTAGCCGAAAATTTTAAAAGATGAAAACAAAATTAATTTTTATAAGTTTAATCTTCTTGTTGGCTTCCGTTTCCTGTAAAAAAGAAGCTGATAAAAAAGAAGTTAAATCAACTGAAGTTGAAACTAAAAAAAATAATTTTCAAGTGACTTTAACTGCGACAGTTAATACTGATGATAATTTTCAGTTGTACTATAGCCAAGATGAGTATGAAGTTCCTTTTAAGGAAGAAAATTCAGTTTGGGTGGCTGTAAAAGCCAATGATAACCCACAAGATCTTGTTTTTAATCTGCCTGAAGATGTAATTCCTAATTATATCAGAATTGATTTTGGAACAAATGAGGGCCAAAAAGAAATTACCATCAAGAATTTTAAAATGAAATATTACAGTAAAAGTTTTGAGGCTAAAGACTCACTATTTTTCAACTATTTTATTCCAAATGATTGTGTAAAAGTTCTTGATAAAAAGAATTCAGTTATACAAAACATCAAATCTAATGATAATAAATATGATCCATTGTTTTATTCAGAGAAAGCACTTTACGATCAAATACAATTAATTGTAAAATAACTATTTCAAAATATTCAAGAGCCACAATTTGTGGCTCTTTTTAACTTTAAGGACATACGATGATTCGTCAAGTTTGCTATAATGACTACGTTATTTTAGAGTAGACCTTAAAACCTCATAGTATATTTGTAAACAAAACCATATCATCTTGTTTAAATCAAAATATCTGAATTTATTGAAGAATAATAGAATAAAAAATTTTATTATTTATGGAATTGGTCAGATCGTGAATCTAGTCAGTCCGATTTTGGTGATGCCTTATCTGGTCGCTATTTGTGGAAAAGAAGGATTAGGAAAGATTGGTGTTGGTTTTTCGTTTGCTTTAATATTTAATGTTTTAGTTGATTACGGTTCTTATATAAATGGAACCAAAGATATATCCATCAATAGAAACAATCCCGAGATCATTAGAAGAAAAATAGTTTCAATATATATAATGAAATTTTTCTTAATTGTAATCTTACTGTTTCTCGCCTTTTTGCTTATTTATTTTGTGCCTTTTTTTAATAAAGAACAAGCTGTTTTCTTCTTTAGTTTTTCTTATGTAATTGGTCAGTTAATCAATCCAACATGGATTTTTCAAGGTTTAGAAAATTATAAATGGATTTCTTTTATCAATATTATTTCTAAAGTAATTTACGTGGCAGGTGTTTTTATTTTTATCAACACAAAGGATGATTATATTTATGCCAATGCTTATTTGGGATTGGGATTGATAATTTCGGGTTTAATAGGAGTAATTAGTTTAATAAAAAAATACGATTTACGACTCCATCAAAATGTTTCAAAGGATGCCTTAGTGTTATTAAAAACAGAGTTTTCTTTAACTTTTTCACAATTATTTCTTTCATTCTATCAATATCTTCCAATAATGATAATTAGTTATGTTGGGGGAAATAATATGGCAGGACAATATCGAATTATAGACCAGATTATTATGACTTTCAGGACTTATTTGCAAATGTTTTTTAATTTTATATATGCTGATGTTTGTTTGCAGATACACACTAGTTTAAAAAATGGAATTTCACATTGGTTTAAGTACAATGGTTTAAATTATTTATTTGTCTTATCGTTATTGATTATTGCACTTGTTTTTACAGAGCAAATTTTATTATATTTCAATATACCTTCAAATGAATTAGGATCTATGACATTGTTTTTCAGGATAGGTTTAATTATTCCAATATTTATGGCAATTTCTATCGCTATAAAACAGTTACTTTTTGCATTGGACATGAATAAGGTATACATAAATATAACAATTGGCTCTTCCATTTTTAGTTTGCTTATTTTTTTTTTATTAGTAAAAAACATCGGACTGCAAGGTGCTTTTATGGCAACAATTATTATTGAAATAATGGTTATAATCTTATATTGTATTGTTTTAAAACCAATGATTAAATTGAGCAAATAATGATGAATTTGACAATTTATAAAAGTTTCCCGTATCAGGTTTTATTTTTGCTTTGCATTGGAGTTTCTTTATTTGCTAATTACGAACTCACTTTTGCAATTTGGTCTTTAACTTTATTGGTAACAATTAAAAGAAAATATTCTGTTACAATAATTAAATATACAGCCATTTTTTTGGCAATACTTTTAGTTGCAATTGTTTCTACTTTATTCAGTAAAACAACAGTATTTTTATTCATTAGAGATTTTACCTATCTAGTCAAACCCATTTTGGGATTATTGGTGGGCTATCAGTTGTGTAGATTCAGTAGTAAATTAGCTTTAAAAGTTGTCGTTTACACCGGATTAGCGATTGCTTTGATGCACCTGATAATGCTATTTTTTACAGTAATTGAATTTAGAACTTTAAGTGTTAATTTTTTAAGATCACAAGGAGGTTATTTTAGTGATTATGAGATTTATGTATTAATTATTATTATTTTTTATAAAAATCTGAAATTAGAAATTTCAAAAAATCAGAGAATAATATTATTACTAATAATAGGTTTTTCAAGCTTTTTATATCTGGCAAGAACAAACCTGATTCAGTTTATCATTTTATATGTTGGCCTAAAAGGATATTTGATTTATAACAGGAAATCCTTAAGAGTAATTCTGTCTGTAATATTATTTACAATTGTAGGCTATACAGTGATTGTTTACATTAATCCAAAAAGAGAAGGAAAAGGCATACAGGCTTTTTTATATAAAATAAAAATTGCTCCTGAAGAAGCTTTTAAAACCCGTATAGACAAGGAAGACTGGAAAGATTTTAACGATAATTACAGATCATTTGAAAATATAATTGCTGTAAAACAAGTTTCGAGCAAGGGAAAGAGAGCCATCTTTTTTGGAGAAGGATTAGGCTCGACTCTGAATCTGGGTAGAAAAGTTTTTACAAATGATCAAGAATACGTTCAGTATATTCCGATTGCACACAACGGATATATGACGGTTTTTTTAAAATCGGGATTGTTGGGAGTTTTCCTGCTTCTTGTTTTTTTGGTTATTTTATACAGACAAAAAAAATCTGATATCAAGGCCGTACAAGCCATTAATTATTTATTAATTGGCTCAAGCGTCTTCCTGATAGTTTCAAACTGGGTTTTTATGGGTTTATATTTAAAACTAGACAATAAATCAATAATACTAGGATTTCTGATTGCCCTTAGAGAAGTTATGATAAGGGAGTATAATAGTCAAAAAAACATAGAAAATGAGTACTAAAAACACAATCAGTATTTTTGTTGACTGTCATGTTTTTGATGGTGGTTTTCAAGGAACAAGAACCTACATACAAGGGTTATATTCTGAGTTAATCAAATATCAGGATATTCATTTTTTTTTAGGCTCAAATAAACCAGAGAATTTACGTTCTGTTTTTGGTAATCATTTAAATGTCAAATATGTAAAGTATCGCCACCATAGCAAATATTTGAGATTACTTCTGGATATACCTCAAATTATCAAAAAAAACAAAATTGACTTTGCTCATTTTCAATACATTGTTTCACCCCTTAAAAGATGTAAATATATAGTAACGACTCATGATGTCTTGTTTATTGATTTTCCAGCATTCTTTCCGTTTTTTAGCAGAATTATTAATACCATTCTATACAGACAAAGTGCTAAATGGGCAGATATTAAACTGACTGTTTCAGAATATTCTAAACAGAAAATCGAGCAACATTTCAGACTATCTAATTACGCGATAACGCCAAATGCCGTTGATGATACTTTTTTTGAAGACTATGACAAAGAATGGATTAAAGCAAAAGTAATGAAAGAATTCTCTTTGAAAGAATATATTATTTATGTAAGCCGATGGGAGCCAAGAAAAAATCAGCAAATGGTTTTAAAGGCTTTTGTTGAGTTAGAATTATATAAAAAACACCAGCTTCTATTTTTAGGAGACAACACTATTTTCAATCATGAATATAATGAAGTTTTTGACCAATTGAGTCCCGAAATAAAAAAGCAGGTAATTACGCTAAAAAAGACCGATTTTCAGTCTATGCTGTTGTTGCTTAAAGGAGCAACAGCATCTGTTTATCCTTCCGTTGCAGAAGGTTTTGGAATTCCTCCACTAGAAGCAGTGGCAGCTAAAATTCCAACAATTTGTTCTTATAAAACAGCTATGTCAGATTTTAGTTTTTTTAATGAATTTTATTTTGACCCATACAATCAGGTTGAATTTAATAAAAAGTTAGTGCGGATCTTAGAAGAAAACCTAAGTTTAGATTTTGAAATAATGGCACAAAAGATTAGAGAAAATTACAACTGGGAAAAATCTGCAGCAGTTTTATATCAACTTATAAAACAGAAAAAGTAACCAAAAAATCAAGTTATTGATTTTTTGCAGTATTACTTCCAAATAATCGATTTTTTGTTTTTACTAAAACATTATAGTTTTTAGCAAATTGTTTTTTTAAAAATGAGGCATCTTCTTTTGGAAACCAATCTGTAGTTCGTGGTTTTTCAATTTGTTTTTTATGAATTTGATAAGCATAGGTTGCAACAGATGTTCTAAAACGTCCCTCAGGAAAATTTGTCAGATCATATCCATGAAGGGTATATGGTGCACATTGTTGAATAATTAAACGATTAAAAGGGACATCAAGTTCTGCTTCTTGACCTGTTCTCAAATCGTTTATTTTTAAGCCACCTTTATACTCAGGCTTCCAATCTTTATTTAGATATAAAAGCAAATTTAATTCCCGGTACCAGTTTTTATTAATAGGATGATAATTAAAATCTAAGTGCATATCTAAAAAACTATTTTTCTTGCCTTGATGTAATCCCCCACCGTGATTTTTTGGGTCAACAAAAATTGACTTTGAGGTTATATGTGATATGATTTTATTGAATCGTTCAGATGCGAGGTCGTCATATAGCTCATGCAATTCAGGACCTAATTCCTTATAATTTGCTTTTTCAAATTTATTATTTGCAAAAGCATAATCACGGCTCTTATTGTTGAGTTCAGGAATACTTTTATGAGCTTTAATTAATTTTTCTTCTTCACAAAAACCATCAATTATTAAATGCGGAAATGGACAGGCAGTTAAATACTGTAAGCGCAGATCGTTTAAATGGTTTTCCAGATATTCAAAATTAATCATAAACTACAGAGATAAGTTACTTTCAAACAAAAGTAGAAATTAAATTAAATATATACATTAATTAAAATTTAAATTCTTCATAATCAATTAAATTATTTAAGAACTTTAAAATCATTATTTTTGAGCCTTGATTAATAAAATTTAGATGAAAATAGCCATCCTTGGAACAAGAGGGATCCCAAATAACTATGGGGGATTTGAGCAATTTGCAGAATGTTTTGGTATTTATTTAGTGGAACAAAAGCATGATGTTTATATTTACAATTCGCATAATCATGTTTTTCAGGAAACGTGTTATAAGGGAGTGAATATTATTCATCAGTACGATCCCGAAGATAGGATGGGTTCTGCGGGGCAATTTATTTATGATTTGAATTGTATTATGGATTCGAGAAAAAAGAATTTTGATATTATCCTGCAATTAGGTTATACAAGCAGTTCTGTATGGTCTTTTCTTTTACCCAAAAAAGCAATTATCATTACCAATATGGATGGATTGGAATGGAAGAGAAGTAAATATGGTAAAACAACCCAAAAGTTTTTAAAATTTGCAGAAAAAAGAGCTGTCAAAAGTAGTGATCATTTGGTTGCAGATTCGCTGGGAATTAAACAATATCTAAAAGATAAATATAATAAAGAAGCTGTTTATATTGCTTATGGAGCCGAGTCATTTTTAAAACAAAATGAAAATTTGCTCTCACAATATAATGTTGAAAAAAATAATTACAACTTATTGATTGCACGCTTTGAGCCTGAAAATAATATCGAAATAATTTTGGATGGAGTTGTGGATAGTCAAGACAATAAAGTAACATTGATTGTAGGAAACAATGATAATAGTTTTGGAAAATATCTTAAAAAGAAGTTTTCTGATAATCAAAAGATACGTTTTATTGGAGGAATTTATAATAAAGAGCACTTAGATAATCTGAGATACTTCTCTAATATTTATTTTCATGGACATTCAGTAGGAGGAACGAATCCTTCTTTGTTGGAAGCAATGGCGGCTAAAGCATTAATTGTGGCACATAATAACGAATTTAATCATGCGGTTTTACAAGAAAATGCATTTTACTTTTCGAATGCGGTAGAAGTTAAAAATCTTATCGAAACGGTAAAAAGAAGCAATCACAAACAAATTGTTGAGGATAACTTTCACATTATAATTAAAGAGTTTAATTGGAACAAAATAAATGAATCGTACCTTAGATTATTCGAAAAAAGTCTTCAATAAAATTGATAAATTGTGGCAAAATAAAACGTTGCCGGTTTATCTTTTAGCAGCAATGCTCATGACTCTTCCGATGGAATATATAATTGGAAGTTTGACTTGTATACTTTTTTTAATTGCTTCTTTTGCCAAAAGCAAAAAAGCAGATTTTTCAATTTTGGGGGTTTTAATACTTCCAATGTTATTGTATGTTTTAATGCTTATGTCACTCGTTTGGACATTAGAAAGGAAACTAACGATTAAAGGATTGCAAAAAGAAGTATTGTTTTTGTTGATTCCGTTAGCTTTTTGCGGATTGCCAAAAATAAATCGAAATCATGTAAACACAGTTTTTAAATACTTCAGTTTTGCAATAGTTGGTTTTGCAGTTTTTTATTTTTTAAAAGCAATTGTAAAATTTATTTACTCGGGTAATACAAACGTTTTCTTCTATCACGAGTTAGTTACCTTACAATTAAATGCAATTTATGTTGCAGTTTTTGCTTCTTTAGCAATGTTTTTTTTTCTCGTTAAGAAGAATAAGTTAATTGTTGACAAAGTAGGTTTTATAATTCTTATTGTCTTTATCATCTTATTATCATCCAAGAATATTATTATAGTCGATTTGATTCTGATTATGGTGTATTATTTATTTTTTTCTGTTGTTTCCAGAAAGACAAAAGGGATAATATTTTTGACAGTTATTATTGTGTCTGTAATTTCTATATTTTTTATTAAGCCTGTCAGAGACAGGTTTATGATTGAGTTTGAAACAATATTTGTTGATAGTTCTTTAAACAAAACTACCAAAAAAAATCAAGGGCCAATTTATAATATTAGTTTAAAACAGGCTTGGAGCCAGGATAAATTTCAACAGAATGACTTTTTTCCGGGAACAGCTTTTCGGGTTTTTCAGATTAGGATTTTTAAAGAAATGCTTCAGGAAGAAAATATTTTTTTTACAGGATTTGGACTGGAGACTTCACAGGACAAAATAAAAGCAAAAGTAAAAGAGTATAATTTACACCCAAGTTACGGGGAGTTTAATTTTCATAATGAATACATACAAATATTTTCAGAATTAGGAATATTTGGTTTTTTAATAGTCGTAAGTATGTTATTTATTACTTTAAAAAGAGGAATAAACAATAAAGATTTTCTGCATATTTCTTTTTCTGTAACTATGATAGTCTTATTTTTGACCGAATCCTTTTTAAGCAGACAGAGAGGAATAATTTTCTTTATAGTTATTTATTGTATGTTGAATACAGCGAATGATTCTAATGAACAGAAAATATAGAAATGAAAAGAATACTTATTACCGGAGCAGCAGGATTTTTAGGATCGCATTTGTGCGACCGATTCATCAAAGAAGGCTATTATGTTATTGGGATGGATAATCTGATTACGGGAGATCTTAAAAATATTGAGCATTTATTCAAATTAGAAAACTTCGAATTTTATCATCATGATATTACAAAGTTTGTACATGTCCCTGGTGATTTAGATTACATTTTGCATTTTGCTTCACCGGCGAGTCCGATTGATTATCTAAAAATACCGATTCAGACTTTAAAGGTTGGATCATTAGGAACTCATAATTTATTAGGGTTGGCACGTGTTAAAAATGCCAGAATCCTGATTGCATCAACTTCTGAAGTGTACGGAGATCCATTGGTTCATCCTCAAACCGAAGAATATTACGGAAATGTAAATACAATTGGCCCACGTGGCGTTTATGACGAAGCCAAACGCTTTCAGGAATCGATTACAATGGCGTATCATACGTTTCATGGTGTAGAAACCAGAATCGTTCGTATTTTTAATACTTACGGACCACGAATGAGATTAAACGACGGCCGGGTTATTCCTGCATTTATTGGTCAGGCCTTACGCGGTGAAGATTTAACTATTTTTGGCGACGGAATGCAGACCCGTTCATTTTGTTATGTAGATGATCAGGTAGAAGGCATTTTCAGATTGCTGCATTCAGATTATGTATATCCTGTAAATATTGGAAATCCCGATGAAATCACCATTAAGGATTTTGCCGAAGAAATCATAAAGCTGACAGGAACCAACCAAAAAGTGGTGTATCATCCGTTGCCGGTAAACGACCCTTTACAACGTCAGCCGGACACTACAAAAGCAAAAGAATTACTAGGCTGGGAAGCAAAAGTAAGCCGTTCCGAAGGAATGAAAATCACTTACGATTATTTCAGATCACTCTCTAAAGAAGAACTTTCAAAAGAAGAGCACAAAGATTTTTCAAGTTATATAAAATAATAATCTGCCTACAGCCCGGATTTTATAATAGAATCCGGGCTGATTATTTTTAACTAAAAGCATGAATTTTCAAAGTAATTTCAATCAAATGAGCGAGTTAGTTTCAATTATAATTCCAACCTATAATACGGAGAAGTTCATTGAATTGACTTTACAATCTGTTCAGAATCAGACGTACCAAAATTGGGAAATGATTTTGGTTGATGATGCATCAACAGATCAGACTGTTGGTGTAATTGAGAAATATGCTCAAAATGACAATAGAATAAAACTATTCAAATTATCCAAAAATTCCGGTAACGGTTTTGCAAGGAATGTTGCATTAGAAAAAGCAACCGGAAAATATATTGCCTATCTCGATGCCGATGATTTATGGTTTCCTGAAAAGTTAGAAAAGCAAATAGCATTTTTAAAAGCAAATAATTTACCTTTTACATTTAGTTTTTATGAAAGTATTGATGAGGAAGGAAATGATTTAAACAGAAGGGTAGAAGCTCCATTGAATCTGACGTACAACCAATTATTTTTCTGCAATTATGTTGGGAACTTAACCGCGATTTACGATGCGGAATATTTCGGTAAGATAATTTTACCGGCATCTCAAAAAAGACAGGACTGGCGATTGTGGCTTACGATTTTAAAACAAATTAAAACAACGAAACCAGTTCCCGAGCCTCTAGCCTTTTACCGAATCAGAAAAGATTCCATTTCTTCATCAAAATTTAGACTGATCAAGCATAATTTTGGTGTTTACAGAGAATTTCATGGTTATAATTTTTTCTTTTCTCTTTTATTGATGATTCGGTTTTTATTCACACAATTGGCTATAAAACCTCATTATATAAAGAGTGAAAAATAATAACTTTAATTTGATGTCGCAATTTACGACATCAGGTTTGTGAAGAATTTATTTTTTGTAGCCGATTTTTTCTCTGTCATTTCCGGTTTCTTTTTTCTCTGTTAATTCATCCAGATATGAAAAAACCAATTCTATATTTTTATCATGATTTTCTAATTTCTTCTGAATCTGGAGAATGTCGATTTTCATTTCTGTAGTATCTAAAAGCATTTCTCGAACTTTTGTAAAAATCCGCATAATCTGAATATTGGTCTGAATTGCTTTATCGCTTTTTAGAACGCTTGAAAGCATAAGTATACCATGTTCAGTAAACGCAAAAGGGAGTGTCCTGCTTCCACCCCAACTTGAAGTCGCAATTTGCGACTTCAAGTTTTCAAATTCATTTTCATTAAGCTGAAACATAAAATCTTTTGGAAATCGTAATAAGTTCCTTTTTACCTGTTCATTTAATCTTTTAGTTTCTACCTCGTAAAGCAAAGCTAAATCAAGTGCAAGCATCACTTTTTGACCACGAATAAAATATATTTTGTTAGAAATAGTTTCCTCTGAAAGCAAAGATTGATCGTCCATAAGTTTTTAATTAAAAAAACAAATGTAAGATTTTATTTATATTATAAATAAGATTTAAATTGTTTTAGTTTTCCTCGGTTGGTTCTTTCTAAAACAGTTTTTCTGGTAAAAGTAAAGTTTAAATTAGGTTCCAGATACAAAGAAATGGCTTCTTCTATTTTTTGAATTTGATTTGAATGTAACTCTTTTGTACTTACATATTCAATTTCAAAAGTATCTGATTTTGTTTGTTTTATGATAAATTCTTTTACATTTCCATCATCTTCAATGATGCTTTTGGTAACGTAATAAAATGTGAGTCCGGGTGACTTTTTTCCACTTGGTAAAATGGCGACATCATTGGTTCTTCCAACAAGTTTTTTGAGAATTGGTTTTTGAAGGGTGCTTTTTTCATCTAAAATTCCAATGTCGCCAATGTCATATCTGATAAAAGGATTTGCTTTATTGAATAAAGAAGTAATTACAATTCGCCCTTCTTTCCCGTAAGAAAGAACCTGATTGTTTTCATCTAAAATTTCAACAAAAAGCGTTTCCGAATTTACCTGCCATTCGCCTTTAGGATTTTCAAAAGCAATCAAATCAAGCTCTGAGGCACCGTATTCATTAATAATCGGAATTCCGAATTGTTTTTCTAAGAGTTTTTTGTCCGTTTCAAAAAGCATTTCAGAAGTCACAAAACAAGCTTTCAGGGTTGGACAGATTTCTGTTAGAACAATATTTTTTTGTTCTAAGAATTTAGCAAACAAAACAATAGAACTCGTATAACCGTTGAGGTAATCGAATTTTTTTGTTTTGAATTTTTCTAGAAATTTTCCTAAGACTTCATCAGATAAATCGAAAACAGGAAATCGAAACCGACCACTTAAATAATCTTTAAAACGTTCTTTGTGGTACCCGACAAAATCCATTGGAATTCCATAAAATCGTGCCTGATACGAATGATTAAAATCAATCCCAAACCACCCAAAACGCATAATATTTGAAGCCCAGGTCAAGGCATGCGAATATTTATCTTTAGCAAAAACAAAAGGAGTTCCACTGGATCCGGAAGTTTTGTTGAGGTAGACATTTTTTAAAGTATAACCTTTTGATAGTCTTTCCTGTAGTGGTTTTTGAAGGTTTTGTTTATTTAAAACCGGTAATTCTTCCCATTTCGGAACAATTTTACTTCCGACTAATTCGTTATAAAAAGGATTGTTCTGCAAATGAAAACCAACAATTTCGTCTTTTTGTTTTTGAAGAAATTCTAAAAATTCTTCTTCGGAAAGGCAAGTAATGGCATCCAAATCGGCTTTTGCTTTCTTTATCGGAAAACCATTTAATTGAAGCGAAATGTCGAAAATAGAAATCATTTGCGGGATAATTTTCATCAAAAATAATACTATACAATTACTAACAGGGAAGAATCGAGAACTTTTTAAGATTTAATTATTTTTTACGTACAAAAGCAATTATTTTTGCACCACAACTAAATACAACAACACATGACAATTTTACTATTGGGATCAGGCGGAAGAGAACATGCATTTGCATGGAAAATGATTCAGAGTCCACTTTGCGAAAAACTTTTTGTTGCACCAGGAAATGCAGGAACTGCCGGTATTGCCACAAATGTTGCAATGTCTCCAACCGATTTTGATGCGATAAAAGCATTTGTATTAAAAGAAAATGTAAAAATGGTTGTCGTTGGACCGGAAGATCCATTGGTAAAAGGTATTTACGATTATTTCAAAAATGACGAAAGTCTAA
>JBDTNT010000247.1:0-2477 GCA_039933615.1 Flavobacterium sp.
AATGAGTAAAAATGTATTTGTAGAAGGACCAATTTCTCCGCAATTTATCGCGGAATCTATAGCCAAACACCAATCGAAACATACCATCGGGGCACACAATATTTTTCTGGGCCAGGTTCGCGCAGATGTTATACATGACAATACTGTTGCAGCAATTGATTATACAGCTTATACAGATATGGCAAATGAAGCCTTGCATACGATTAGAGAAAAAGCCTTCGCTAAATTTGATTTAACCTGCATGCACATTTATCACAGTTTAGGAGTTGTAAAAGCAGGTGAAATTTGTTTGTTCGTCTTCGTTTCCGCAACAAGGCGCAAACAGGTTTATGAAGCCACCGAAGCAATCGTAAACTGGATCAAAACAGATGTACCGATTTTTGGCAAAGAAATTTTTGAAAACGGGGCTTTCACCTGGAAGCAAAATACTTAAGAAATGGTTGATATTACACATAAAATAAGTACGTTACGTTCTGCAACAGCAACTGCAATTGTAAAAGTAAGCAGGCAGGAAACGATTGATGCTGTCGTAAATAATCTGGTGCCAAAAGGAAATGTACTGGAAATGGCAAAAACGGCCGGATTGTTTGCGGTAAAAAATACACACTTATCAATTCCGGATTGCCACCCGATTCCGATTGAGTTTACTTCGGTTGAATACAAAATTGAGGATCTGACTATTCAGATTATTTTCAGTGTAAAAACGGTTTATAAAACCGGAGTAGAAGTTGAAGCCATGCATGGAGCTTCTATTGTGGCATTAACGATGTACGATATGTTGAAACCAATCGATAAGGAAATTGAAATTTCAACGATTAAATTAATCAGTAAAGAAGGCGGGAAGTCGTCTTTTAAAAATAAATTTCCAAATGTAATTAAGGCGGCTGTCTTTGTTTGTTCCGATTCGATTTTTGCGGGCGATAAAGAAGATCGCTCCGGAAAAATCATAGTAGAAAAACTAGCTTCATACGGAGTAGAAACAGGACATTACGAGATTATTCCGGATGAAATTGATATTATTCAGGAAAAAACGAAAGCTTTTGCTGCAGCACATCAGCTGGTTATTTTTACTGGCGGGACGGGGTTATCCCCAAGAGATATAACACCGGAAGCTTTGTCTCCCTTGTTGGAAAGCAGAATTCCGGGAATAGAAGAAGCGATTCGTAATTACGGGCAGCAAAGAATGCCGTACGCCATGCTATCGAGAACTGTGGCAGGAACTTTAGGGAAAAGCCTGATTTTGGCTTTACCGGGTTCAAGCAATGGGGCAAGAGAATCTATGGATGCTGTTTTTCCGCATTTGCTCCATGTTTTTCATATTTTAAAAGGTAAAAATCATGATTCCCTCTAAAACTGTTTTAACGGATGATTTTGGGCGAAAACACAATTATTTGCGTATTTCGCTGTTGGAGAAATGCAATCTGCGTTGTACGTATTGCATGCCTGCCGACGGTATCGTATTATCTCCCAAAGCCAGTCTAATGACCGCGGATGAGATTTTTGCAATTGCCAGAACTTTCGTAGAAAATGGTGTTGATAAAATCAGACTGACAGGCGGAGAACCGCTTTTGCGAAAAGATTTTCCGGAGATTATTTCAAAACTGGCCACTTTGGAAACTTCACTTTCTATTACAACAAACGGAATTTTAATCGATCGACATATTGCTGTTTTAAAGCAATTTAAAGTCAATAAAATCAATTTAAGCTTAGATACGCTGGTCTCATCTAAATTTCATTCTGTCACACTCCGAAATCAGTTTGAGAAAGTCATCGATAACCTGCATTTGCTTTTGAATAATAATTTCCAGGTCAAAGTAAATGTGGTTTTAATGAAAGGTTTTAATGAAAACGAAATTATCGACTTCATTAAACTCACGCAGTTTCTGCCTGTTTCGGTTCGTTTTATTGAATTCATGCCTTTTGCAGGAAACGAGTGGGACAGAAGCAGGATGGTTTCACAAAACGAAATCTTAGCACAAATTGAAAATGTTTTTTTATCTGAAGACATTCAAAAGTTGGAGGATGAAAAAAACTTTACGGCCAGAACCTATAAAATAAAAGGCTTTCAGGGCGATTTCGGAATTATAAGCTCCATTACAAATCCGTTTTGTGATGGGTGTAATAGAATCCGTCTGACAGCAAACGGAAAAATAAAAAATTGCCTTTTCTCCAATTCAGAAACCGATTTGCTGACTGCTTTTAGAAACGGCGAATCCATTACCAATTTGATTTCTGAATCTATTAAAAACAAGAAAAAAGTCAGGGCCGGAATGGTTACCATTTCTGAAATGGATGATCCTGCACTGCATTTTAACAACCGCAGTATGATAGCGATTGGAGGGTAATTCTTCTTCTTATTAGTACTATTTGTTTCACGTATTATTTGTCATTTCGACGCAGGAGAAATCGCATCCAATATTCCATTTCAGTGCGTGCTTTACTTGTGTGATTTGCTTCGCCTATTCGCTATCGCTCGG
>JBDTNT010000248.1:0-4019 GCA_039933615.1 Flavobacterium sp.
ATTCAACATCCCAAGCTGATGTGTCTGCTTTTATCCATTTTTCAGGAGCATATTTTATTTCATAAAGTTCTTTTTTACTCTTGTAAGTTTCTAAATTTGAAATTTTCTTAGTTTGTCCAATCATGCAGATACTTGCTAGGAAAAACACTAAAATCAGTTTTTTTGACATTTTATTTTTAGGTATTTGTTCTTAATTTTTTCTGCCCAGTTTATTTTTTGAGCAGACATATTCAAAACGAAATTAGGAAAATAAAAAATGATCTAGTTTAAAAAACGATAAATTTTATAAAAATTAATCTTCAAAAAGACTATTCAATTTGTCTTCTGTATCAATATCAGAATGTAAGGACTTCCATTTTAGAAGTCATTGAAGTGCTTTGAAGGAAACTCCAATACACAATGAATTGGTGTAAGGCATTTTTGTTCACACATAAATGCATATTCTCTTATTTTTTTACGTTCAAAGTTTCAGAAGTACGGAAATAGAAAGTAGGATGGGTATAATATTTTAGTTTCGGTTTTTTTTTATAAAAATCCACAATCTGATACTATTCAAATTGTGGATCTTCGATCTTTATTTTTCAGAATTTCAGAATTTCTAACCTTAAAAAGCAGTTCCTTCTCTAACTTTCTGATTATCTAAAATATCTTTTAAGAAAGGTTTTACCTGAGTATCTATTTCTGATTCTGAAATATCCATGGCTTTTGGGTTTTTAACTAATTCGAACCAGGACTTTGGTCCGTCGAAATTATAACTTCCAAAAACGATTACCGGGGTTCCTTTTACTTTTACATTTTCTGCGTCTTTCAAAATCCATTCATCAGCCCATTTGTATAGGTATTTGGCATCTTTCTCAAGTAATCTTAAGCAGGAATGTGAAGCCGGATATCCGGGTAATTCATATTGATGAAAACCAACACCCAATTTGTTTTCGATGTTGAAATTCCACTTTAAGTCCCACTCATCATTAAAAGTACTGGTGGTTTTTTCGGCTTTCCAGTTGGTAAAAAATAATCCGGTTGGTGTCTGGTCTTTTTTTCTTCCCATGTTTGTTGGGCCTGTGTAGACAAGTTCTCCGTTTTCATAGGCAGCAAATACCTGAGCAGGATAAGAGAAAATCAAAACTTTTGATACTTCTTCTAAAGATGCAACGTGCAACGGAAATGGCAGGTAATAAACTAAATCACCACTAAAATCGTTTGGAACAATAATAGAATCCATTTTAGCAATATTTGCTTTGTCAGTTCTGTTCAGCGCATAAGTAATGCTTGCTTTACTGCTATCAGATTCGTTTGTTTTAAGCCATTCTTTTGTTTTTACAAATTGGTAAGAAACAGAAGATTTTGGTTTATTATATTCGATTGCTTTTTTTTCTTTAATATTTGGTGTTTTGGTTGTGGTCTCTTTTTTACAGGAAAATAAAACCAGTATAACCAAAAGCAGTAAATTTGATGTGTAATAGAACTTTCTCATAATTGTAATTTTTATATATGTAAAGTTCATTTTTTACAGCAAAAAATAATTACACAATTTTCTTAATTGTTTGTCTGATTTACATTTCTATTGGTGATAAACAAAATTCTATTTTTGTATTAAAGATAATTTATCAGTGCTTTTAGTTTTTTCAGAATTACTTTCTTGAAAATGAGTGAATTTATAGGCATGTAAAAAAGCAATCTTATTCATAATTATAAAAATGAATAAGATTGCTTTAATATAATGTCTTTAAATAATTTCATTTAGTTTTTATTAAGCTTTATTGTAAAACTAAAATAAGAAGAAAACTAACTTACAGCAGTTCTTTAATCTTAGCATGCTGCAATAAGATAATGGTCTTTGCATCCTGAAGTTCACCAGATTCAATAAGTGCGTAGGCTTCATCGAAAGTATATTCAAGAACTTGAATATTTTCCTGTTCATGATCCAGTCCGCCGCCACTGCCTACTTTCATGGATTCGTTATATTCACCTGTAAAAAGATATAATATCTCAGTAACAGAACCCGGAGACATATAGCTTTCCATTACTTTTTCTACTTTAGTTAACCGATATCCGGTTTCTTCTTCGGTTTCCCGAATCACAGCTGCTTCGGCATTATCCTGATCTAAAAGCCCGGCGCAGACTTCGATCATCATTCCGGTTTTATTTCCGTTAAGGAAAGTAGGCAAACGGAATTGTCTGGTCAGGATAACTGTTTTTTTGGTTGTGTTGTAAAGTAATATTGCGGCCCCGTTACCACGATCGTATACTTCACGAACATGTGACTGAGGTTTTTCATTTTCTATTTGATAGTCAAAAGTTACCTTATTTAAAACATACCAGTTGTCTGATAATAATTTAGTTTCGGTAATTTTTATTTTTGGATTTTTCATAAGTAGAAATATTTTGTATAAAAAAACGCTCTGGTTATCAGAGCGTTTAGTGATTCTTATTTCATTATTGTTTGCTTTCTGTCTGGCCCAACCGATACAATTTTGATTGGCACTTCAACTTCCTTCTCAATAAATTCAATGTATTCTTTTAGCTCGATTGGTAATTGATCAAAAGTGGTTAATCCGGTTAAGTCCGCTTTCCATCCTTTAAATTCTTTATAAACAGGAGTTACATTTTCCGGCTCGATGTTATATGGAAAGTGAGAAATATTTTGTCCTTTATAGTTGTATTCGGTACATACTTTTAATGTTTCAAATCCGGAAAGTACATCACCTTTCATCATCATCAATTGCGTTACTCCGTTTACCTGAACAGCATATTTTAGCGCTACTAAGTCTAACCATCCACAACGTCTTTGTCTTCCTGTAACAGAACCAAATTCATTTCCGACTCTTGCCATTGTAGCACCAACTTCGTCAAAAAGTTCAGTAGGGAAAGGTCCGCTTCCAACACGTGTAACGTAAGCTTTGAAAATTCCGTATACTTCCTTGATTTTATTAGGAGCAATTCCTAAACCGGTACAAGCTCCGGCAGCAGTTGTGTTTGATGATGTTACGAAAGGATAAGTTCCGAAATCAACATCTAATAAAGATCCCTGAGCACCTTCACATAAAATAGATTTACCCGCTTTCTGAGCCTGATAGATATATTCTTCACTGTCAATAAAATCTAATTTTTTTAATTCTTCAACAGCTTCAAAGAACTCTTTTTCAAGTTCCTCTAAGTTATATTGAATAGCCACATCATAAAAAGCAATCATTGCTTCATGTTTGTCTGCTAATGCTCTGTATCTTTCTTTGAAATCTTCTAACTCGATATCTCCAACACGCAATCCGTTTCTACCGGTTTTGTCCATGTAAGTTGGACCAATTCCTTTTAATGTAGAACCAATTTTTGCTTTTCCTTTTGATGCTTCAGATGCTGCATCCAATAAACGGTGAGTTGGTAAAATTAAATGTGCTTTTCTTGAAATGATAAGTTTGGTTTTGATATCAATTTTGAATTTCTCTAAACCTTCAATTTCTTTTTGAAAAACTACCGGATCTATTACAACACCATTTCCAATGATATTTATTGATTTTTTATGAAAAATTCCAGAAGGAATCGTTCTAAGAACGTGTTTAATTCCGTCAAATTCTAATGTATGTCCTGCATTTGGTCCTCCCTGAAAACGTGCAATAATATCATAATTTGAGGTAAGAACGTCAACAATTTTTCCTTTACCTTCATCTCCCCATTGTAATCCTAGTAATAAATCTACGGTCATTCTGTTTTAATTTGCGTTGAGACAATTTAAGTTGTCCTACTGATTAATGTAGTTAATTTTCTTTTTTTTATTTTTTTGAATAATTCCTTTCCGGACTATTGTTTTTGTTTTTTGTTTCCGTAGAAATACAATGAGTGATTGGTGATCTCAATGTCAAAGATTTCCTCGATTGTCTTTTTGATGGTTTGAATTCTTGGATCGCAAAATTCAATCACTTCACCCGAATCAGTCATGATAATGTGATCGTGCTGCTTATCGAAATAAGATTTCTCGTAGTAAGCCTGATTTTGCCCAAATTGATGTTTTCTAACCAAAGCGC
>JBDTNT010000249.1:0-9528 GCA_039933615.1 Flavobacterium sp.
TTCGAAAATAGATTCCGAACCAAATTCTCCTTCTTTTTTAAATTGTAAAGAATAATCAGATACTAAAGAGTAACCCGTTACTTTATCACAATTGTCAATTACTTTTTGCCAATTTTTTTGATATAGATTAACTTTTGCTAATAAAGCATATGCTGATCCTTTAGAAACTCTGACAACATCTGCCCCAGTGTAAGCTGATTTTAAAGGCAAAGCTTCTATAGCATCATTTAAATCTTTTTCTATAAAAGCATAAACTTCTGCTGTCGTTTTACGTGTCAATTGCATTTTTCTATCCTCTTCAGATATTGGTACAACAGCTAAATGATCTACAATAGGCACTCCACCATATCCTTTTACTAAAGTAAAATACATAAAAGCTCTCAAGAACTTTGCTTCACCTGCTAATCTAGCTTTTAAACTAGGCGTTACTTTATCTAATTTAGGAAACATTTCCAATGCTTGATTACATCTGTTTATCCCAGCGTAATTAGCCTCCCAAGTAGATTGAAAGGAAGGAGTTGAAGCATTATATGTTAAGGCATCAACAATATCTTTATCTCCACCGGCATCTCCTGGATCAGAACCTTTATCAGCGTCATCAGTAATAATGCTTGAAACTGCATTCCATCCAAAAGAGGACATTTCCCATCCCAAAAATTGATTGTAAATTGCGGTTACAAAACCTGAAGCTCCTGTATCGCTATTCACCAAAGCAGGATCAGCCGGAATAGCTTCTGTTGGATCTACATCCAAAAAATCATTTGAACATCCGGAAAAGAATAATCCAGAAAGTACAAACATTGATATATATAATCTTTTCATAATATTAAAATTTTAAATTAGCACCTATAACAAATGATCTCAATGATGGATAAGCATCTAACTCAACCCCTTGAGTACCCTCAACCAATTTACCATCGCTTGTAACATCTGGTGAAAATCCAGAGAATTTTTGTGAGATAAATGGGTTAATTGCATTTACATATATTCGGCAAAAGCTAATAAACTGATCATCTTTAAGTGGAAGTTTATATCCTAAAGTGATGTTATTGATTCTAAAAAAGTCTGCAGACTCCAAGTAATAAGTTGAAGCGAAAGGTGTTAAATTAGAAGGTGCTGGATTTGAAGCTGTAGTATTTGTAGGTGTCCAGAAATTATTAGCTGTTGAAGCTTCTATATTTTCTCCTCCAAAACGTTGTGCTTTTTTTCCATTGTAAACTTTTGCTCCCCCAGTTCCGTAACCATCAACAGAAAAATCAATGTTTTTGTAATTCAATCCTAATGTAACTCCATAAGTAGAAGTTGGTAAAAGAGAACCAACATATTTTTTGTCTTTAAGTTCATCTAACCCTGATTGAGGAACTTTAGAACCATCTCCTTTGTAGTACAACATTTGACCATTTGCCGGATCAACTCCTGCATACTCATACATAAAAAAACTACCTAAAGGCTGTCCTACTGAAGTATTATCAAGAATTTTAGTGTTTTGTCCATTTCCTAAACTTCCTCCAATAATTGGATTTAACTGAACATTTTTAAGGCTAGTAAGCTCATTTTTATTATGAGAAAAATTTCCTCCTACCCAATAGCTTAAATTTTCATTTATTTTATCATCCCAACGTAAAGAAATTTCATAACCTTTGTTAGATACTTCTCCAATATGTGCTGGTGTAGCTACCGTAATTCCAGAAGTAGAATATGGTTTAACATTCAAAATTGTATTTGTTGTATTTTTATCATACACATCAAATGAACCTTTTAATCTGCTGTTTAACACTTCAAAATCAAAACCTCCTGAAAGTTCTTCAACAATCTCCCAAGATAAATTAGGATCTACCTGAGAATTTATTGTTGTACCAGAACCTAAACCTGAATAATCTAATCCAGAAGTTAATAATTGAGTATTAAGAGGTACATTTTGATTTCCTAATCTACCCCAAGATCCTCTAATTTTTAATAAATTGATTGGTTCTACATTGCTTAAAAAGCTTTCTTTAGAAACAATCCAACCTAAACCAACTGATGGGAATGTTCCCCAACGCTTGTCGTCAGCAAATTGTGATGATCCGTCACGTCTTACAGTACCTGTAAGCAAATATCTGTCTAACAATTTATATTGAAAACGTGCAAAATAAGATGCTAATCTTCTTTGATTCAAAGCCTCATCTTTAAAACCTGTAACATTACCAGCAACATTAACATCCTTTAAAGACCAGTAATTTGAGTTTGAATTAACATTCTTTCTGTCGATAGTTAATTTTTCTCTAGTTCCTTGCACATTCGCCTCAATACCCGCTGTAACTTCAACGTCATGAATTTCTGCAAAAACTTTATTATAAGTAAAATAGTTAGACAAATTCCAATTAAAATATTCATCTCTAGTTCTTGTCAAAGTGTTTATATTCAAATCTGAAGGATAATTTGAAGCTACACGAGTAGGATCTTGTGATAACCAAAGTGCAGTATTATCAACATAATTATACTGTTTGTAAGTATAATACTCACCATTAAATTGTGATGTAAATTTTAATGATTTGATAATATCATAATCTAATTTCAAACCTCCTTGTAAAGTTACAGTTTGTTGTTGCTCATTTGTATAATCCAATTGAGCCACTGGATTTCCAACATTGTTGAAAGATTCACCAGTTTCTCCAACAATTCCATTCGAAATAAATGGCACACCATATTTACCGTCAGCGTAACGTACAGGAACTAGTGGAGATTGTCTGTAAGCATTGGTAAATGCACTCAAAGGCATTGGTGTATTTTTTATAGTACTTAAACTAAAATTTTGAGTTAATTTAACCTTTTCAGAAAGTTTAAACTCGTTATTATTTCTGATAGTTGTACGTCCATAATCAGATCCGTTTAAGATCCCTTTTTCTTCATAATTTCCAACACTAAAAAAGTATTTTACATTTTCTGAAGATCCAGAGATTGAAATATTGTTTTGAGTATATGATCCAGTTCTTGTGATCTCATCAAGCCAATTAGTGTTGTACGGCTGATTTGCAGAAAATCTGCCTTGAGGATAATCATTGATGAAAGCTGCGTTAGTGTAACGAACATACTCATCTGCATTTGCCATTTTTACTTTTTTCAAAGAAGTTCTAAATCCTGAAAAACTTTCAACATCTACGGTAAGTTTTCCTTTACCAGCTTTGGTGGTAATCATAATTACGCCATTTGCCCCTCTGGTTCCATAAATAGCTAATGAAGAAGCATCTTTTAAAATCTCGTAAGAAGTAATATCATTAGTATTAATATTGTTGATATTCTCAGTAGGCATACCATCTACAACATACAAAGGATTTCTTCCTCCTAATGCTGTACCAGCTCCTCTAATAACAACCGAAGGAGTACTTCCAGGCGCATCAGAAGTAGATACCTGAACACCAGCAGCCTTACCTTGTATAGCTTGAGATGCATTGAGTACTTTCATTTTGGTAATTTCTTCAGATTTAATTGAGCTTACAGCAGATGTGTTATCAATTTTCTTTCTGGTACCGTATCCAATAACTACTACTTCTTTTAGGGCAGTATCAGCGGATTCTTTTAATGTAATTGTCATTGGCGCCGCAGTAGCTGTTACAGAAACAGCATCAAAACCCAGCATCGTGATCTTTAGGACTTCACCTTCTTTGGCTTTTATTGTAAAATTACCATCGAAATCAGCATCGGCTGAAGTTCTGGATTCAGGGGCACTAATCACAGCTCCCGGAACTCCCAGTCCGCCGCTGTCTAATACTTTTCCTTTAATTGTCTGTCCAGACATGTATGCCGGAAGCAATAAGAGCGCTAAAAAACTAAAAATAAAATTTTTCATACAGTTTGTAATCGTTTAAGTTAGTAGAGCCAAATTAAACAATTACAACGTTGTAGTACATCAAATACCACTACTACATAGCTACATCACTACATCAAAAAACTTTATTAATGTTTTGTAAATAAACACTTTAACATACTTTAATTTTTCGTTAACATAACGTTATGATGTAGTAATGATGTATTGGAATTATATAAAAAAAGAATTGAAAAATTAAACTATGTTTAAAAAACACATACGAATCTTACACACTTAATAAAAACTTTGAGAGGTTTTCGTCCTGAGTAAGGCCTAATTTCTTTCTTAATCGATATCTGTGCAATTCTACACCTCGAAATGAGATGTTCATCAGAGGTGCAATTTCTTTCGAAGAGAGGTTCATTTTAAGATAAACACAGAGTTTTATATCTTTTGGAGTAAGACTTGGGAATTTCTTTGTAAGATTAATAATAAATTCATTATGAATCTGATTCAGGTTGGTTTCGAAAGTTTCCCATTCGTGTTTATTTACTTCATTAATCTTGATTGCTTTTTTAATTTCGCTTTTAAGCTTATTGAAATCTTTTTCTGAATCTAAAATATTTTGAATGTTTTCAATCATCTCACTTTGCTTGGCTATCGACAGGGATTTCCCGGCTACTTCAGATGATTTTGTCTGCAATTCAAGTTCCAGGATATGCTTTTCATATTCCTGAATATTTAATTCATTTTCGGCTTTCAACTCCATCTCCAGAATTTCTCTCTGATGTTTCAGTTCTTCCGCCTGTAATTTCAGTTTTTGAGTGTAGCGAAGTTTGTTCCATTTATAATAGAAAAACAACACTGCGGCAATCACAAATAAATAAAGCAAAATCATCCAAAATGAAAAATACCAAGGCTGGGCAACTTTAAAAGAAAACTCATCGACTTTTTCATAACTGGCGCCATCGTGTTTATAAATGACGATGGAATGATAACCACTGCTTAAGTTATTCAGTAAAATTACTCCATTGGAAATTGGCGTATAATCCCTGCTTTTATTAAGTTTATAGAATAAATTAGGCTTACTGGCTCCATAAATACCTGAGATTACGTTTATTTTAAGTTCTTTATTGAATTTAATTTTAGAATCATTCAGTACCAAAACATCATCACTAAAAGCTTCAACCCTTAAAGCCCTATGCTGCTTATTTTCATATTTTAACTGAAGGGAGATAAAACCATCATCGAGATTTAACAGATAATGATTGTCATTTTTGAAAATCCTCAGGTTTTCATTGATGAGCTTTCCTTTATAATATTTCTCCTGGATAATATTCCAGACAAATTTATTTCCGGAGGCATAAATGTGATATAGGATTCCGTTTTGCAGTACCATAAAATGGTCTTCATCTATGGCCACAACATCAGAAACATTTTTGAAATTGGCATTAAACAATTCGTTTTCTTCGAGTTTGTTGGTAATAGAATTATAGGTGTACCAGGAATTATTGATCAGAAAAAGGATCTCTTTTCTAAACTCAAAAATCTTAATTCCAAAATCATTCTTTATTTTACTTTGCTGGGTAACGTTCTCTATTTTTTTTGTCTTGTAATTATCATCGAGTAAAACCCGATACAAACCGCGATAATTGTCTGCTGCCCAAATTTCATTTTTCTTATTCTGGGCAACATATCGTATGGGCTTTGCAAGATCTTTAATGATTTTGTACTGAGATAGATCTTTTAAATTATCATATACCAAAATCCCGCTGTAAGTTGACTGAAAATACGTATCGTTGATACTGCTTTTAGACAAATTCCAACCACCGCTTACGGGATTGATTTTTGTCAATAAACCGTTGTCATAAGAAAAGGCTCCGTCGTTATGACCAATAACGTATTTTGTGCCAATTTTGGTAATATTCCAACCCTGCCCCTGTGTATTGGGCAGCATATTAAATCGGCCGGAACCAAATTCAAAAATACCATGATTAGACGCAATAAGATAACCCTTGTTAGTGGTCGCAACTGAATAAACGGATCCTAAAATCCCGGAATTATCGTAAAAGAAAGATATTGGCGAATTGACTTCAACATGAGCAATTCCGTTGTCTAAACCAAGCCATAAATCATCTTCCTTGTCAAAACCGATACTTAAGATCGAGTTGTTCATTAAAACATTATTCCGATCAATATTTTTATAGGAATTTGAATTTAAATCCAGAATATAAACCCCTTTATTTCCCGTACCAATAACCAGTTTGTTGCCCTTAATGAATTTGGCGACATTTATGGTAGTTGATTTTAAAGTTTCATTTAAAGGATTATTCCAGGGTCTGAGTCGCTTTTTTTCAACTATGAAAATCCCTTTTTTCTGTGTAAAAATATAGGTTTCATTTTGGTGCTTTTCGATAGCGTGAACAACCGTATTTTTGAGAATATTCCATCCTTTTGGATTTGCGATCCGTTTGCCGTTCATCTTAAAAATACCATCCTGCACAGAAGCCACGTAGAGATTTTTATCGATAAAGAAACAATAGGAAATCAGAAATGGGAATTTTATTTTCTTAATGGTTTTTCCATTATAAATAAAAATATCATTGAAGGACTGAAAATAAAGTGACCCGTTGAATCTGAATATTTTCCAGATTTCCTCATTGTCTTTTTCATCAAACAGACGCAGGTTTTTGGTGATTGAAACGTAATGCATCTTACCGTCTTTACGGTACCAGTAACCAAATTCTTTATAGGAACCTGAATATATTTTATCTCCTTCAATCAGAATCGAACGGATGATAGTTTTATTAGGTAATGTATATTTTTCCCATATTACCCCGTCGTAACGCAACAAATAATGATTGTTGGCAAAATACATGGCATTATCTTTTCCCTGTGCCACATTCCAGATCTGGTTATCGCCCTGATAGTCTGATTTACTGTAATTTTCAACAAAGGGAAGTAATTCTTGTGCCTGAATTTGTGAAGCGATGAAAAAGAAGAAAAATAATTTTAAAAGTGTGGATTTCAAAATATTCGGATTTATAGCCAAAGGTACTGACAAATATTTAATTTTTGAATGTTAAAAAAGCTGTCCGTTTTATTCAACAAAAACAATTGTTGTCCTTAGAATCCTAATTGTAAAACACAATATCGAATACTATTGGGCTGATTTCTTTATAAGTAATTAAAATAAAAAACTTTAGATTTTAAAATCCCTAAAACAAAAAAGAGACCTTTTTTAAAGTCTCTTTGTAAATCAATATACATTTGTAAAAGGTTATTTTCCTTTTAGTCCTTTTTCTAAATATTCAACCTTATCTTTTTCTGCCTGAACCAAACGTTCATAAAGTTTTATCTGCTCTTCATGAGCCTGAATTAACTTATCTAAAGGGTTAAAAGTACATGCCGTATTATGATTATTACTGAAGCTATTTGCAACACTTTCATTAAAGGTGTTGAAATAATTGATTACATTTTCTTCCGTAAAATTCTTTATGGCTTCAACACTTACACCAAGTGCTTTTGCTACCTCAATAAGTTTTTCTTCATCCATAGTTTCACTATTCTCCATAGCTGATATTGCTTGTTGGTTAGTTCCCAGGGCTTGGGCTAATGCTTCCTGCTTCATGTCTTTAAGTTCACGAATACGGCTGATTTTTCGCCCGATATGATTTGGTTTTGCTAATTGGCTCATAAGTCAAAGATAATAATTAGAAATAAAAAAATAGATAATCCGTAAAAAACATGATTTTACTGTACAATACAAATTACAATCCTTCTGTACAACATAGTTTTTGTTTTTAAATGATTAAACAAATGTAGGTTTTTTAATACAATATAAAAAATAAAGTTATTAAATTTAAATATTAAAGAACAAGTTAAATCTGTTTGCCAAAACTTAGTTCTGAAGCAATTGATAAACCTGATTTGCAATTTCATATTCCTCATCTGTTGGGACAACCAGAACTTTAGCTTTAGAATTTGGCTTATTAATTTCTCTTATCTCTTTAGAACGAACAGTATTTTTGTCATCGTCTAATTCAATTCCGAAATATTCCATATCCGTACAAACCAATTTACGCATATAGGAAGAATTTTCCCCAATTCCGGCCGTAAAAACTATGGCATCCAAACCATTTAAGGCTGCCGTATAGGAACCAATCGTTTTTCTAATTCTATAAGCATTCATGAGTAAAGCAAGCTGACAATCTTTGTTTCCTTTTTCAGCCTCAGATTCGATATCACGTAAATCACTGTAGCCAGTCAGGCCAAGCATTCCGCTTTGTTTTAGCAGAATCGAATTTACATCATCTGCGGTATAGCCCAGGTTTTTAATCATATAAAAAACAACAGACTGGTCTATGTCACCCGCGCGCGTTCCCATTATCAGACCGTTTGAGGGAGAAAACCCCATTGTATGATCGATGCTTTTTCCGTCTTTTATGGCCGTCATACTGCATCCGTTTCCGAGATGTATGGTAATTATTTTAGAATTATGTTCTAAAAATTCGATTGCCTTTTCAGAAACGTATTTGTGGCTTGTTCCGTGAAAACCATAAACCCTAACTTTATTTTCTGTCAAAAGATAATTGGGAATGGCATATTTATAAGCTTCAACCGGAATAGTCTGATGAAAAGCGGTGTCGAAAACAGCCACTTGTTTTGCAGCTGAAAAAATTTCTTCGGCAACGTTTATCCCAACCAAATGCGCCGGATTATGTAAGGGAGCCAGCTCAGAAAGTTCTTTTATTTTTTCTTTAACTTCATTAGTAATAATGGTTGTGTCGGAAAAATAGCTTCCCCCATGTACCACACGATGCCCCACTGCTTCAATTTCTGAGGTTGATTTTATCACTCCTTTTTCCGGATTCAAAAGCATATCAGCTACTTTTTGCAATCCTACTTTGTGCGTTGCGATCGGCAGTATTTCCTCATAGGAATCAGATGAAGTCTTAAACGTAACATTAGAAGTTTCCAATCCAATTCTATCAATCATACCGGTACAAATTACTTCATTTGCTGGCATAACCATTAATTGATATTTTATTGATGAACTTCCTGAATTTATAATTAATATTTTCATTTTTTTTAAGTTGATAAGTCCTTAATTTACTGAGTTGTTGTCCCTAAAAACCTCAAAGTTTTAATTTCTGATTTTTAATTTTTAATTGATTACAATCCCTGCGCCTGAATGGCTGTAATTACTACTGTATTTATAATATCATCTACCGTGCAACCGCGGCTTAAATCGTTTACGGGCTTGTTTAAGCCCTGTAACATTGGTCCAATGGCCAATGCTCCGGTTTCTCTCTGAACGGCCTTGTAGGTATTGTTTCCTGTATTCAAATCCGGAAAAATAAGCACACTCGCCTGCCCAGCAACCTCAGAATCCGGCATTTTGCTTTTCCCGACAGTCAGATCGACTGCAGCATCGTACTGAATGGGCCCTTCAATTTTTAAATCCGGGCGTTTTTGTTTTACAATTGCGGTTGCAGCTCTTACTTTGTCTACTTCATCTCCTTTTCCTGAAGATCCCGAAGAGTAAGAAAGCATGGCTATTTTTGGTTCAATTCCGAAAGCTAAACTTGACTCTGCCGATGAAATTGCAATTTCTGCCAGTTGTTCAGCCGTTGGATTTGGATTAATGGCACAGTCACCAAAAACCGAAACACGATCTTCCAGGCACATAAAAAATACGGATGAAACTACAGATGAATTTGGTTTTGTTTTAATGAATT
>JBDTNT010000250.1:0-4111 GCA_039933615.1 Flavobacterium sp.
GTAGATAAATTCCCAAGAATTACCTACGACTATGCCATGAAAACATATGGAAATGACAAACCGGACATTCGTTTCGGAATGGAATTTGGCGAGTTAAACGAATTTGCACAACACAAAGATTTTCCGGTATTTAATGCTGCGGAATTAGTAGTTGGTATTGCCGTTCCCGGAGCAGGAAATTACACCCGTAAAGAAATTGACGGATTAATTGACTGGGTAAAACGTCCACAGGTTGGCGCATCAGGAATGGTATATTCAAAATGCAATGATGACGGGACTTACAAATCATCTGTAGATAAATTTTACGATCAGGATGATTTGGCACAATGGGCAAAAATCACAGGCGCAAAACCAGGAGACATGATTTTTGTACTTTCCGGACCTGCTGATAAAACACGCGGACAGCTTTCAGCACTTCGTATGGAATTGGCAACCCGTTTAGGATTGCGTAAACCGGAAGAATTTGCTCCTCTTTGGGTAGTTGATTTCCCATTATTGGAACTTGACGAAGAAAGTGGCCGTTATCATGCCATGCACCACCCGTTTACATCACCAAAACCAGAAGACATGCATTTATTGGAAACACAACCAGGAAAAGTACGTGCCAATGCCTATGATATGGTCTTAAACGGAAATGAAATTGGAGGAGGATCTATTCGTATCCACGATAAAGCGACTCAACAATTAATGTTCAAGTACCTAGGATTCACAGAAGAAGAAGCAAAAGCTCAGTTTGGTTTCTTAATGGATGCTTTTCAATTTGGAGCACCACCTCATGGAGGATTGGCCTTTGGTTTAGACCGTTTGGTTGCTATTTTAGGAGGTCAGGAAACCATTAGAGACTTTATCGCTTTCCCTAAAAATAATTCAGGACGTGATGTAATGATTGATGCTCCTGCTGCAATTGATGATGCTCAATTAAAAGAACTTCATATTAAAGTTGATTTGATATAAGCTCAATGATTTTATAATAGAAAGCAGTTGATATTTTCAGCTGCTTTTTTTATTGCTTAAGTTTAAGCAAAATATTTTCCTGCTTCAGAATTGAATTCTGCTCCTTTAATAGTTCAATTTGACTTTCTAAGGATTTTATTAATTTATCAGACTCCTTATAATTTACTATTTTTTTTTCGCTTTCAATTAGTATAGCGACATCAACCTCAAGGACTATTGCTATCTTTTTTAAGATAGTGATATCAATCTTACATCTATTATTCTCAATTTTAGAGTATGTAGATTGACTAATACCTATTTTTTCAAATACTTGCTCTGCTTTAACATCTTTTTCTCTTCTGCATTTTCTTATGTTTTCACCGATATTCATAATTCTAAAGTTAAATATACAGCGAATATAGTAGAAAATTCCTATAATTAATTAAATATTTCACCTAAGAATCTTTTATTCAAAATACAACAACTGAGTATTGAGGATTTCTTCTCAATTTTGAAATATAAAATTATTCTTACTTTTTATAGCGCAATTAACTGAATGGTAAATTACGTAAGAATTTTAACCCGCATATTAACAATTAAAAATTAAGGTTATGAAATTAAGTTTAGAAACTCTTAAAGAAAGAGCGGAAGCTGTAGCTTCAGAAGAATTATTAGAATCAATTTCAGGTGGTAAAATGGCTGATTGTCATCAAAATACAGGAGATTGGTTGGGAGATTTTGGCCCTTATGAACAAGTACATTAAATATATTAACAGTAAAAAATTAAAATTATGAAATTAAGTTTAGAAGCTTTAAAAGAAAAAGCAGAAGCAGTAGCTTCAGAAGAATTATTGGAATCAATTTCAGGTGGTAAAATGGCTGATTGTCATAGTCTTGGTGAAGACATGGCTAACTTTGTTAATTTTTGGTTCTATTAAAACATTATAATTTGTAAAAATAAATAAAACCTTGGAATTAATTTTCCAAGGTTATAATAAAATAAATAAATGGTTAAAACTTTTTTTGAGGATTTTAAAAATGTTTTCAGGAGTCCGGATTTAATTTGTTGTAATAATAAGCAGTTTAAATTTGAAGAATTTATTACCTACTTCTTAATTATTCAATTATTCTTTTTTGTTACTTCTTTTATAACATTTATAATGGCTAATAAGTTTAAACTTATTATTCATTATGACAGCCTTAAATTTTTTTTTTTAAATGTTGTTGCTATTGCGCCTTTAAAAGAAGAACTGCTTTTAAGATCGTTTTTAAAAAAAAGCAAGATAAACATTGCTTTATTTCTAAGCATGTTAACTTGTTTTTTTCTTGACCATAGTATAGATAACAAATTTATGATCTATCTGGTTAGCTTTTCATCCATTCCTGTATATTATTTTTTGTTAAGTTTTTGTATAAAAAAAACCTATTTTTTGAAAGCCTATAGCAAAAATCAATTATTAATTTTGGTTTATTCCAGTTCAATTTTATTTGGGCTGGCACACATTGTAAATTTTCAATTCAATATAAATGAACTCTCATCTAAATTGTTTATTTTATTGATAATAGTCTCAATTCCAAAAATATTTGGCGCATTTCTATTCGCTATGTATCGAATCAAATTTGGCATATTACCATCCTTCTTATTGCATGCTTTTAACAATTTATTAGGTTATTCTCTTATTCATTTATTAAAATAAAATTCTTTAAAAAATAATTAAATAACAAATCAAAAATTCAAGCTAATAAATCATTTTAATTATGTTAAATATTCACTCTAGTCAAACCGAAATAATAAACACGATCAAATTGCTTCTCTTTAAAGAAAATCCAAGCTTATTAGAGAAAATAGATTTTGACGATGACAAATTATTTCTTGAACCTTTGTTATTTATTTATTTTAATCAAAAAGTTAAAAATTCTTTATCAAATGACCTTTTAACAGAACTCATCCAGGGTTATTTTTTAAGTAAACACGAAGTGAAAATTAATCATTCCTTTAATGAAAATGATATTACGTATCTACCAAAATTAGGATATTTTAAAAAAAATGAACCAACTTTTTCTGAGCCGATATATTTGATTGAAAACACAAATATTGAGGTTTTGAAATATTCAGGAAATTTGCTTCGGAATATTTTTAGAGATACATCAGGAAATTTAATTTCTGATTGTGATATAATCCTAGATATTACATTATTTAAAAAGAATATAGTCTACTTAACAAATGCTGTCACTTTGATAAAAGAAAATTCAAATGATCATTTTCAGTTAATCGAAAAATGTTGCAAAAAAATATTGCTTTTTAAATCAGATCCTAGTAACACAAACTCATTTGCAAGTATAAAAGCCCATGGAATTGCATTTTTAAATGTTTATCAGTATGAATATGATGAAGTCTTTTTCATAGATGATGTTGCCCATCAGACAGGGCATATTATTTTAACAACTTTATTTTACAATAGAAAGACCATATTTAAAATAAACGAAGAGCAAGATGTTGAAGATATTTTAAAACTAAAAGATCATAGAACGATATACATCCTTCTCCATGCACTTTATACTTATTATACCACATTATTATGTTTAGACAATTGTTTGAAAAATAACAAGTTTAACAAACAGCAAGAAAAAGAAGCCATTGGAAGAATCGGTTTTTACTTGAATAAATGCTATTTTGATTTGAATAGATTTGAAAAAATAAACCTTTTTTACAACGGCATAGATAATGTTCTAACAGAAGATGGTAAAGAAATATATAAATTAATACAGAAAAAGTATTTTGAGATTTGTCAAAAATGGCAAACTACGACAAACAATTTTGACTATAGTAACCAACCTTACAACTTTACATTTAAACTTTTTGACAAACTAAATACATTAAAAAGAACTCAGTTATGAAAAATATTATTTTAATTATCTTGATTAATATCACTGGGTTTATTTATCCTCAAAGTAGTCCTGAAATAAAAAGGAAACAAGATGCAATAATTCTGGAATATGTAACTAATTGTGCAGAGCGGTATAATTATAATTATCAAATGGCAGAATGGCAAAACTGTTTAGATGAAGGATTAAAGAAAGACAGCACCATCGCTGCTTTATGGCAACAGAAAGCAATGCCGTATTTTAAAGCCCGAAAATATGAAGTTGGAATGCAATATATTGATAAAGCTGTTTT
>JBDTNT010000251.1:0-37893 GCA_039933615.1 Flavobacterium sp.
GCAATTATCGTGTTTTTAGGAAGCTTCCAAATCAATGCAAAAATCAAATTGCCGGCTTTGTTTTCGGACAATATGATGTTACAGCAAAAATCGAATGCACCAATGTGGGGCTGGGCAGAAAAGAACGCAAATCTGACTATAAAAACGTCGTGGAATGCCAAAATCTATAAAACCAAAGCCGATAATCTGGGTAAATGGAATATAACTATAGAAACGCCTTCGGCCGGAGGTCCTTTTACAATTGAAGTAACTGAGGGAACTGAAAAAGTAATCATAAAAAATATATTGATTGGTGAAGTTTGGCTGTGTTCAGGACAATCTAATATGGAAATGCCATTGAAAGGTTTTCAGGGGCAGCCTGTTAAAAACGGGAATGAGAGCATCGTGAGATCGACCAACAAAAACATTCATTTTATATCAATTCCCAGAGCGACAGTTTTACAGCCATTGGAAGATTTTGAAGGAAAATGGGAAGTAGCTTTCCCAAAAACGACATCTAATTTTAGCGCAACAGCCTGGTATTTCGGATCTCTTTTACAGGAAGTTTTGGATGTTCCGGTGGGATTGATTCATGTTTCTTACGGAGGTTCAAGCATGGAAGCCTGGATGAATCAGGAAATGCTGAAAGATTTTACGAGTGCTAAAATTCCAACCACAAAAGAGGAATTGGCAAAAGACCCAAACCGTATTCCGACGACTTTGTTTAACGGAATGCTTTCGCCGGTTATAGGTTACGGAATCAAAGGCTGTATTTGGTATCAGGGCGAATCCAATTATGAGAGAGCGTCTGAATACAAAGATTTAATGAAAAAAATGGTGAGCAGTTGGAGAACGTTATGGAAACAGGGAGATTTCCCTTTTTACTACGCTCAGATCGCACCATTTAATTACGCTCAATTTCATCCAAAAGATAATTTAGAGAAATACAATTCAGCTTATACGAGAGAAGCGCAGTTGAAGGCTTCAAAAGAAATTCCGAATTCGGCAATGGCAGTTTTGATGGATGTTGGGGAAGAAAACAGCATTCACCCAATGGATAAAGAAAAAGGCGGAAACCGTTTGGCATTTCAGGCATTGGCAAGAACATACGGAATTGAAGGATTCGAATTTGAAAGTCCAAAACACAAAAGCATGGAAATAAAAGACGGTTCTGTAACGGTTTCTTTTGATGATGCAGCAAACGGAATTACATCTTATGATAAAGAAGTTACGGGCTTTGAATTAGCAGGAGAAGACAAAATCTTTTATCCTGCAAAAACAGTTGTACGTAGAAAATCAGTGGTTTTGACTTCAGATAAAGTGGCTAAACCAGTTGCTGTTCGTTATTTGTTTAAAGATTTTGTAAAAGCAGAATTATTTAGCGGTGGTGGTTTGCCAGTGTCGTCTTTCAGAACGGATGAGTGGTAAATTATGTGCGTTCCTGCAAGGTTTTCAAAACCTTGTAGGTATAATTGAGATAAAGGAATTAAAATAGAGACCTACAAGGTTTTGGAAACCTTGCAGGAAAGAACAACCAATGAAAAAAAATATACTTTTCATACTTTTCTTCTTTACGCTTTGTATTAAAGCACAGATTCCTGTGCTTTCCGATTACAACCAAATTTGGAAAACGCAAAGTAATAATTCGTCTGAATCAATGCCTTTGGGAGGCGGGGATATCGGGCTGAATGTTTGGGTAGAAAAAGGCGATTTGTATTTTTATTTTTCCCGAAGCGGTACTTTCGATGAGCATAATACTTTACTGAAATTAGGCCGCGTAAAAGTGACCATGACTCCAAATCCGTTTGCGGGTAATGAAGGTTTTCACCAGGAATTGGTTTTGAAAGACGGCTATATTAAAATTGCTCAAAATAACACCAAAATAAAACTTTGGGTAGATGTTTTTAGTTCTGTCATTCATTTGGATTTTGAAAGTCAAACAGCTTTAAAAATGACAGCTTCTTATGAAAGCTGGCGTTATAAAAACAGGGATTCTAAAGGGAAAGCAAACAATGCGAATTCTTATAAATGGGCACCGCAAGGCGAAATTATAACGTATAAAGATTCAATTTTTTTTGAAAATAACGGAGTAAAATTCTACCATAAAAACCGGGCTCAAACTGTTTTTGATGTTGCCGTAAAACAACAGAAAATGGAATCAGTAAAAGACCAAATGACAAATCCACTGGCAAATCTGACTTTTGGCGGTTTTATAAAAGGCGACAATCTAAAACCTGACGGAACATATTCAGGGAATTATCAGCAAACTGATTTTAAGGGATTTAGTTTGTCGAGTGTAAAACCTTCCAAAAAACAATCTTTAGAACTTCATCTGTATACCAATCAGTCAGAAAATCAAAATTTATGGAATAGTGGTTTGAAAAAACAGATTTCGGAGTATAAGATAAAAGGAAAAAAAGCAGAAAAGAACACGATAAAATGGTGGAATAATTTCTGGGACCGCAGTTTTATTTACGTTCAAAATAATAAAATATCTGCGAAAGATTCGGTATATCAAATTGGGCAGAATTATCAATTGTTCCGCTATATGTTAGGCTGTAATGCTTATGGAAAATATCCGACAAAATTTAATGGCGGACTTTTTACTGTTGACCCTGTTTTTACTAATTCGGATTTGAATTTCACACCCGATTTTAGAAATTGGGGAGGCGGAACCATGACAGCACAAAATCAGCGATTGGTTTATTTTCCGATGGTAAAAAGCGGTGATTTTGACATGATGAAATCACAATTGGATTATTATCTGAGCCTTCAGAAAAATGCTGAATTGAGAAGTAAGGTGTATTGGAATCACAATGGAGCTTCATTCACCGAACAATTGGAAAATTTCGGCTTGCCAAATCCTGCCGAATATGAATGGAAACGCCCCGCAGATTACGATCCCGGAATGGAATATAATGCATGGCTGGAATACGAATGGGATACCGTTTTTGAGTTTTGCCAAATGATGTTACAACAGAAAGAATTTGCCAGTCAAGATATCCAGAAATACAATTCTTTTATCATAAGCTGTCTTCGTTTTTTTGATGAACATTATCAGTACCTGGCTAAAAACAGAGGCAGAAAAGGGTTGGACGGAAACGGACATTTGATTCTTTTTCCGGGTTCTGGTGCCGAAACCTACAAAATGGCTACTAATTCGAATAGTACAATTGCTGCGTTGAAAGTTATTACAGAAGAGCTTTTAAAATTTTCTTCAACAGAATTATCAAAAGAGGAATTAGCTTATTTGAAGGCTTTTCAAACCAGAATTCCTCCTTTGAATTTTGGTACAATTGAAAATCAAAAAGTATTGGTTCCGGCAAAATCCTGGGAACGCGTTAATAATTCTGAAGTGCCGCAATTGTATCCCGTTTATCCGTGGGGAATTTACGGTGTTGGAAAACCAGATTTAGAAACAGCTTTGAATACCTGGAAATACGACACTGATGCCATAAAATTCAGAAGTCATGTGGGGTGGAAACAGGATAATATTTTCTCGGCCCGTTTGGGATTGACAGAAGAAGCTAAAAAATATAATTTATTGAAAATGTCCAATTCAGACAGAAGATTTCCGGCATTTTGGGGACCTGGTTTCGACTGGGTTCCGGATCATAACTGGGGCGGGTCCGGAATGATTGGCATGCAGGAAATGCTTTTGCAGGAAGCCGACGGGAAAATCTATCTTTTTCCGGCCTGGCCAAAGGAATGGAACGTTCATTTTAAATTACATGCTTCTCAAAATACAATTGTTGAGGTTGAACTTCAAAATGGAAATTTAAAAATTATAAACGTTACTCCTGAAGAAAGAACAAAAGATATTGTCAATCTTTTAGGAAAATCAATAGAAGAAAAAATAAAATTAAATTAAAAAAAATGATAAAGAAACTAGTTGGCTCTTTTGCGCTGTCAATACTTTTAGCAGTAAATGGGCAAGCACAGAATTCGGAGAAACAAATTGTAAAAGTAGACTTTGATTTTTTTCAAAGAAGACTGGAAGAAGTTCATGATCCTAATTATGAATCCTGGGTGATCAATGATGGGAAAGAAGCCGAGAAATCCTTTAATAATCTAACATTCAAATTAAAAGGAAACTTCACTTCAAAATGGAACAAAGTCGGAATGAATGCTCCTTTTTATAACAGATTAGGAAGCGACGGTTTAGTGACAAGTGAAAATTTAGAATTAAAGATCAGCGGATTAAAAGAAGGAAAACATACGTTATTGACTTTCCACAATGCTTTTGATGTCATTACAGGAAAAACTTTTTCTCCAATCAAAATCTATGTAAACGGAAAATTGAAAGAAACCATAAATGCAAGTCAGAGAGCCAATGCTAAAATTGATGCTGCTATGGCTTATATCACTTTTTCGGCTGTAAAAGCAAAAGATGTAATGATTCGTTTTGAAATTGACCAGACTTCAAATCCAGATATTGTAAAGCAAATTGTCATCAACGGATTTGAAATTGATACTCCAAATCTGATGAATCAGGCGCGTTCTCCACAACCTCAAAACGGGGATGAACATGTTGCAGATAAAACGAATACATTACAATGGGATGCTTCTAAAAATGCTGTGGCACATCAATTGTATTTTGGGGAAGATAAAAATGCCGTGGCAAATGCAAATGAATCTTCAAAAGAATTCAAAGGAAAATTAACGGAAAGAAGTTTTCCGGTTTCGAATCTTTACAGCATGTCAACCTATTATTGGAGAGTTGATGAAATTGACAATAAAGGAAATGTGACTTTAGGGAATGTCTGGTCTTTCAAACCGGCACAATTGGCTTTTTCGGATGCTGAAGGATACGGACGTTTTGCTGTTGGTGGTAGAGGCGGAAAAGTAATTGAAGTTACCAACCTGAATGACGACGGCCCGGGAAGTTTGCGGGACGCAGTAAATCAGGAAATCGGACCGAGAACTATTGTTTTTAATGTTTCTGGAAATATTAAATTAGAGTCACGGTTAGTCGTTAACCAGCCCTATGTTACGATTGCCGGACAAACGGCACCGGGAGAAGGAATCACAATAAGCAGAGCGCCAATTGGACTTACCGGAAACGATGGTGTAATTCGGTTTTTGAAAGTAAGAATCGGTGGCGGGAAAACGTATGACGGGATGGGACTTACGGGTGCCAACTATAGTATTATTGACCATTGTTCGATCAGCTGGACTATAGACGAATCTTTTAGTTCACGCAGCGCACATCATATTACTTTACAGCGCACATTAATTTCAGAAGCCTTAAATGTAGCTGGACACGATAAATACGAAGCTGGAAAAATGCACGGATATGCGGCAACAATTGGCGGTGATATCGGTAGTTTTCACCACAATTTATTAGCTCATAATGAAGGCCGTAACTGGAGTATTGGTGGTGGTTTAACGGGGGATGGTTACTATTCCGGAAGAATAGATATTAGAAATAATGTGGTTTACAATTGGGGACACCGTACAACAGACGGTGGAGCAATGGAAGTGAATTTTGTAAATAATTTTTACAAGCCGGGTGCTTCAACAGAAATTTTTGTTGCTCTGAATGCACAGCATGAAGGAGTTGGAAAAGGAATGCAGCGCTATTTCTTTGATGGAAATGTGATGCCGGGTTATTTTAATGAAAAAAATCAGGATAAAGGTCGAAAAATGACCATTACGCATAATGAGACTGTGAATTATGAAACCTTTGTAAATAAACCTTTTTTCGAATCTTTTGTAACAACGCAAAGTGCTGCCGATGCTTATAAAAATGTACTTTCTGATGTTGGAGCCAATCAGCCATTTTTTGACAAACATGATAATAGAATTATAGATGAAACTTTAAAAGGGACTTTTAGTTTTAAAGGAGGTAAAAGCGGTTTAGGAGGTTTGATCGATAACGAATCTGATGCAGGTGGATGGCCGGAATTTAAAAGCGAAACCCGCGCAGCTGACTGGGATACAGATCATGACGGATTGCCAAATTGGTGGGAAAAAGCAAAAAAATTAAATGAGAACTCGAAAGCCGGTGATTTTTCAGATGCTAATTCAGATGCTGATAAAGACGGTTTTACAGAACTGGAGCATTATTTAGATTGGCTGGCACATCCTCATTATTTTATAAAATCGGGTGAAAAAGCTGTTTTAAATGCTGCTGATTATTTTAAAGGTTACGAAAAAAGTCCCATATATACTTTTTCGGATCTTAATAACGGGAGTATACTTTTAAAAGGAAAAGAAGTTCAGTTTACAGCCATTGAAGCAGGATTTTCATCTTTCATTTTAACGGTAAAAGATGCAGACGGAGATACAATGAGCAGAACAATTAATTTCTTCATACAATAAAAAATCTGCTCAATCTGTGGGAAAAAATTACTCTCGCAGATTTCGCAGATAAAAAAATAAAAAATCCGTTTTTAATCCGCGTCTTGCGCAACAATCCGTATCATCCGCGTCAAAAAATATTACAACTAAGAACATATTCAAAATGAAAAACATCATTCTACTATCAGCAATACTTTTTTCGACAACAATCATTGCTCAGAATAAGGGATTAGTTGCCAATTCAGAAAGTCCATACTCAAAGTTACAAAGCGTTGGACTACAGGATGTAAAATGGACAAATGGTTTCTGGAAAGAACAGTTTGATGTCGAAACCAAAAATACATTGCCATACATGTGGAATTTGTATCATAATGATTCAATTACACATGCGTACAAAAATTTTGAAATTGCAGCAGGTTTAATGAAAGGAAAATTCAGTGGACCTTCTTTTCATGATGGCGATTTTTATAAGGTTTTTGAAGCAATGGCAGCCACTTATGCCGTTACAAAAGATAAAAAACTGGATACCGAAATGGATACTGCGATTGCCTTACTGGCAAAAGTGCAGCGAAAAGACGGTTATATTCACACACCGGTTTTAATAGACGAACGCTGGGGAACTTTAGGACCTGAAGAAGTAAAAAAGCAGTTGGGTTTTGAGAAATACAATATGGGACATTTGATGACAGCTGCCTGTATCCATTATCGGGCAACCGGAAAAACTAACTTTCTGGATATTGCCAGAGGAGTAGCCGATTATTTATATGATTTTTATAAAAAAGCCTCACCGGAATTATCGCGAAATGCGATTTGCCCTTCGCATTATATGGGAATTGTTGAAATGTATCGTACCGTTAAGAATCCAAAATATCTGGAACTGGCGAATAATTTAATTGATATCAGAGGAACCACAAATGACGGGACAGATGACAATCAGGATCGGATTCCGTTCCGACAACAGACTACAGCAATGGGACATGCCGTTCGTGCCAATTATTTATACGCCGGTGTAGCTGATTTATATGCGGAAACAGGAGAAAAGAAATTATTAGAGAATCTGGAATCTATCTGGGATGATGTAACCTATCGGAAAATGTACATTACTGGTGCCTGCGGTGCTTTGTATGATGGCGTTTCGCCAGACGGAACTTCTTATGATCCGACTGTAGTTCAGAAAATTCATCAGGCTTACGGAAGACCTTTCCAATTGCCAAATGCTACAGCCCATACAGAAACCTGCGCCAATATCGGAAACGTATTGTGGAATTGGAGAATGCTTCAAATTACAGGTGATGCAAAATATGCTGATATTGTAGAGTTGACGCTTTATAACAGTGTCCTGTCCGGAATTAATCTGGAAGGAGAAAAATTTTGCTACAACAATCCATTGAATGTTTCTGATGATCTGCCTTTCCATCAAAGATGGGGAAATGAGCGCGAAGGATATATCAAATTGTCAAATTGTTGTGCGCCAAACGTAACGAGAACAATTGCCGAAGCAGCCAATTATGCCTACAATCTTTCAAAAGAGGGATTGTATGTGAATTTATATGGAAGTAATACTTTAAAAACTAAAATCTTAAACGGGGAAATTCTTGAAGTGGAACAAGAAACCAATTATCCGTGGGATGGGAAAATTACCTTAAAAATCATAAAAGCACCAAAAGAGGCACAGGCTTTTTTCTTAAGAATTCCGGGATGGAGCCAGGACGCAACAGTAGCTGTCAATGATAAAAAGGCAGATGTAAAATTGGTTTCCGGTTCTTATTTCAAAATAAATCAAAAGTGGAAAAAAGGAGATGTTATCGAATTAAATCTTCCGATGCCAGTTGAATTAATGCAAGCAAATCCTTTGGTTGAAGAAGTAAAAAATCAGGTGGCTGTAAAAAGAGGACCACTTATTTATTGTTTAGAATCCGATCAGCTTCCGGAGAATAGTAGTGTAAATGATGTGGTTTTGAATGCTAATTCTAAATTTATTACCACTTTTGTTGAATTAGAAAATAGAAAATTATTGAGTATACAGGCTGATACTTATGTTCCTTCAGACAATTCATGGGATAAAACATTGTACAAACCACTTTCTGCTAAAGAAGGTAAATCATTTACCGTAAAACTAATTCCATATTTCGCCTGGGGAAATAAAGGAAAAGGAGAAATGACGGTTTGGATGTCGCATTAATACCACTACCAATTTAATTTTTGGAGCTGTAACGGCATGTTTCTACAAATGCACGATTGAGAGTTTGAGTAATTCCTATATAACGGCCACCTCAACAGTACAGTGAGGAGCTTATGGTTTTGTATTTGTAGATTGCAAACTTACTGCGAAAGACAATATGGTAGATAAAGTTTTCCCGGGAAGACCTTGGAGACCGTATGCTCAAACAGTTTTTATAAATACCGAAATGGGTTCGCATATCGTAGCCGAAGGCTGGAATGAATGGAAAGATAAACGATTTTCTGATAAATATAAAACCGCTTATTATGCAGAATTAGGCAGTAAAGGTAATGGTGCGAAAGATTTGTCTAACCGAGTTTCTTGGTCACATCAGTTGAATAAATCAGATCTTAAAAAATATCAAGCAAACAAAGTTCTAAACGGTTGGGCCCCTAATAAACAATAAATACAAATTATGATGAAAAGTATAGAAATTGAAAATGGTTACCTTCAAAATATTGCTCATTCCGTTTTGTTAATCAGAATTTCCCTTTTAAAAGTATTTTTTTGAAAAAAGTATTTTCAAAATTACTACAGTATCCTGTTTTTTTATTTGTAAGGTTTTTATATTTAAAAATGTTTCGTTTTTATTTCAGCATAAAGTGAAAATTACTTTCTTTTTATTAAGTGTAATGACTTAGTTATCAAGGGTTCATTGGTTGTTTTTTTAAGAAATAAACATCTTATTGTTGTTTTTGATGTATTTTATTTTGTTTTTAATCTAAAATAGATTGTTGTATTCAATAATACGCAACAATGCTTTTGCTATTTTCTATATAGTCTATTTTTTATTTCTTTTTTTTATTAATATTGTTTTTTTAAGTCTTTTTTTTTGTGATTATCCGATTGGAGCAGGATAGAGCAGGACGGTTCTAATGTATCGTCGTTCTATTTTTGGATTATGAAAATAAATGTGTTTTTAACATTTAAATAATGCTTTAAGATTTTATTTTAAGAGTACATTATTTTTTAAACATGACTAACTAACAAAAAATAACCTAACCAAAAAAAACATTTATGAAAAAAGCACTTATAAAAAGATGTAGTTTTCTTTTGTTTACGCTGATGAGTGTAGTGAGTTACGCTCAGACTATAGAGTATGTAACAGTAACAGGAACTGTTACAGATAATTCGGGACTATTAATTCCTGGAGTAAACGTTACAGAAAAATCTACAAAAAATACTGTAACAACAGATTACAGTGGGAAGTACAAAATTAAGGTAGCTACGGGAGGAACTTTAGTTTTTTCTTTTATCGGAATGAAAAAAGTAGAATTACCATTAAACGGGCGTACACTTATAAACACAAGTATGCAGGATGATTCTAATCAGTTAGATAACATCGTAGTTGTTGGTTATGGTACGCAGAGGAAAAAAGAGCTTACCGGAGCTATTGTTACAATAAACCCGGATAATCTGATTGATTTACCTGTAACAAACTTGTCTGACGCATTAAAAGGATTGGTTCCAGGTCTTGCCGTTAGTGGAGGTTCCGGACGACCTGGAGATGCAGCTTCTATTCAAATCCGTCAGTCTTTTGGTTTTTCAAAAGATGGAAATTCAACAATACCATTGGTAATCATTGATGATATGATTCAGGTTGATCCAACTAGTGGTAAGCCTACATTGGAATCCTTTAACAGATTAGATCCTTCTGAAATAGAAAGCATGACTGTTTTAAAGGATGCTTCTGCAGCAATCTATGGTTCTCGTGCATCACAAGGTGCCATCGTTGTAAAAACTAAAAGAGGAAAAGCTGGTAAAGCAAAGTTTACCTACAATAGTCAATTTGCAGTTAATGATGCTGTAAGTCATAGTAAAACATTAAATGCTAATGAGTTTGGGGTTTTTAGTAATAGATTTTTTACTTCTCAAAACCCTACGATTGACCCAATTAAATTGTATTCTGCAGCAGAACTGGAAGAAATGAAAGGGCTGGATTATGATTGGTTAAAAGAAGCATGGAAACCTGCTATTCAGCAAAAACACACTTTTAATGTAAGTGGAGGTAATGAAGATGTTACCTACTTCGCAGGAGCAACGTATTTTACGCAAGATGCGAATATGGGATATCAAAAATATGATAAATGGAATTTCCGTACAGGAATTAATGCAAAAATCGCAAAAAATTTAGACTTATCTGCATCTGTTTCTGGTACGTCAGGGACAATTGATAAAACTTTTACCAAAGCATCGGCAAACATTAGTGACGGAAGTTACGCCTCTGCTGCCGGTGGTGAGCAGGCTGATTATGGATTCTTACTTCACATGCCAAAATTTGTTCCTTGGGAAACAGTTGTTGATGGGAAACAATATTATATGTCACCATTTCCTAACTCAAATAAAAACTTAGGAAGTGCTAATGCAAACACTACGATTGCAGGTTGGAACTATTTTGCTAACTTAAATAATGGTTCACATCAAATAAGTGATGATAACTCCTATAATATTAATGCTTCGTTGAATTATAAAGTAGCTGCTGTCAAAGGGTTATCTATTAAAGGAAGTTATGCAAGAACCCAAAGTTCCAATTACACAGAACAAATTCAATTGCCATATGACCTGGCAAGAATTAGAAATTATGAAACTCAGGATAATCACCTCGCAAGTGCTGCTAATCCTAGTGTTTATAATTTGGCTACAAATCCAATGGGGGATTATCTTATAGAGACAAATGTTAGGAACTCAAGAGTTTATTACAATAATAGTGATAGTAAAAGTTCTCAGGGAGATTTTTTTATCAACTATGACAGAACTTTTGGAAATCACCAAATTGGCGCTATGGTAGGAGGTGAAGCATCAGAAGTATATAATACAAGTACTCGTTTGGCTTACGAACAGACAGGTAAAGATTACCTCGGAAATTATGCTACAGCAGGAACATTGAGCCCTTCAAACAGTATTGCGACAAAGGTAGAAGGTGGAACACTTTCGTACTTCGGACGTTTTAATTATAGTTATAAATCAAAATATCTGGCACAATTTCTTTTTCGTAGTGATGCTTCAACAAAATTTGCTCCGGAAAATTATTGGGGATATTTTCCATCTCTTCAATTGGGCTGGGTAGTCTCTAAAGAAGATTGGTTTGAAAAAAATGTATCATGGGTTGATTTCTTAAAGGTTCGTTACTCAATTGGTAAGACTGGAAAAGATAATCTTGGACCCTGGAGATGGGTTCAATACTATGATCTTATTGTTGATAAAGGGACAGGATTTGGACCAAATGGAGGACAAAATGGAGCAGGTTTGACTCCTAGGGTAAATCCAAATAGAGATGTAGCATGGGATTCTACTTTAAAAAATAATATTGGTATTGATTTAAATGTTTTGAAAAACAGATTGAATTTTACGGCAGATTTCTATTATGACAGAACTACAAATATGTTAACAGATATGAGTAGTGCCACTGGTGTGCCAATTTCTGTTGGTGGAGGGTTTGCGGAACAAAATTACGCAGCTGTTGATGCGTGGGGATCTGAATTCAGTTTAAACTGGAGTGATAAAATAAAAGGAGGACTCAGTTATGATGTTGGTATCAATTTTAGTTATGCTAATAATGAGGTAAAAAAATATCCTAATCAGGGTAATTTAACTCCATCAAATAATACAATCAGAGAAGGAGCTTCACAAGGATTCAATCCTGTTTGGGGATTTGCAACATGGAAAGGGACATCTACTGGAGATGGTATTTTACGTACAGACGCAGATATTGCTAACTACTGGGCTTATTTAACAGAACGGGCTACAGCAGTTGGAGGAGCACCAAAATATTTTGACATAAATACAGCTTCTGGAATTCAAAAAGGTTCATTGGCTTATCAAGACGTAGCAGGGCAACTTAATCCTGATGGAACTTTAGCTCCAGCTGATGGTCAAATTGCAAAAGATTTAGATTACGTGAAATTGGCTAACAGCAGTAGAACATATGGATTTACTACAAATCTAGGTTTGAAAGCTAAAGGATTTTATTTTAGAACACAAATCTCAACTTCATGGGGAGGAGCTAATTTTGTTGACCTGGTAAATCAAGGAACTTCATCTGCCTCTAATATGTGGGCACGCGAAAGCTTCTGGTCTGATATGTATAGCAGCACTGATAATCCTAACGGAAAATATCCTAATGTGGCACAATGGACTTATATGTCAAGTCCTTCAGATTTTTGGCAGCTGAATACTTTCCGTTGTTTTGTTAGAAATTTAAGTGTAGGATATGAAATCCCTAAGCAAGCCTTAGCAAATACCAAAATAGCAAGCATAACATTAGGAGTGACAGGTAATAATCTTTGGGATCTATACAATCCTTATCCTAAACATTACCGTAATATGTATGATAATTCTTCTGTGGGTTATCCTACTCTTAGAACATGGTCGCTTAATTTTAACGTATCATTCTAATTTTAAATTAAAAAATAATTATGAAAACAAAATTTAATATATATATAGGTTTGTCACTTTTGCTTGTTTTAACAGCTTCATGTAGTGATGACTTTCTAAAAGATAAGAAAAATTATGGTTCATATGATGATACGTTCTACCAAACTCAGGAACGCGTACAAGCGTACGTAGACAATCAGTACTATGACTTTTATAACGCATATAAATCACCGGTAGCGAGTGTAGTTGGATTATATACAGATGCAAATTCCAGGCTGACTGAAGAGTTGGGAGGTGTACAGGATTTCACTAATCCAAGCAAAACTCTTCTAAATGCAAGTGAAGCTAATGCTTATTATGGCCCTAAACTAACCACTAGTATTAATAACTCTCCTTATAATAGAATTAGGGAATGTACTAATTTGTTAGAAGATATCGATGTAAAAGGCGCAAATTTGGATAAAACATTTCGTGATCAGGCAAAAGGACAAATGTATTATATGCGTGCCGTTCAGTATTTTGATTTAATGCGTACCTATGGAGGAGTTCCTCTTGTTACGACAATTCAAGATGCAGCAGCAGACAATCCTGAAATTCAACTTCCAAGAGCAAAAGTTTCTGAAGTAGTCGCACAAATAATAAAAGATTTAGACATGGCTGCAAGTCTGCTGCCTGGAAAGTGGATAGATGCAAGCTATGGACGTTTTACAAAAGGAGCAGCTTTAGCACAAAAATCACGCGTATTATTAACATTTGCAAGCCCTTTGTTCAATAAAAACTGGGATGGTTCTAACGAACGTTGGGAAGCTGCTTTAAAGGCTGGTCTCGAAGCCGAAGCTCAATTAACTCAAGATGGATACGGATTATTTGGAAGCTCAATCAAAGATTGGGATGCCATGTTTTTGAAGGAAGGTTTTTGTCCGGAAGCAATCACAGTTCAAATGTGTGGTACTGGTATTACAAGTAACTATGTGAATAATTCATGGGAAAAAGGAATTCGTTTGTTAAGTTTAGGCGGAACTGGCGGAGGTACTCCGGCACCTAAAGAGATGATTGATTTATTTCCAATGGCAAATGGTTCAAGACCAACTGCAGCGAATGGATACAATGATTTTACTTTCTTTGTTAACAGAGATCCAAGATTTTACAGAACATTTTCTTTTTCCGGAGCTAAATGGGGAAACAAGGAAACTCCTAATGCCGTTCTTTGGGCGTATCGTTGGGTAGATGGTGCAAATAAAGCAGGTTTTTCAGATGGAAATAATGCAGTGTCAAGCCCGGCATTTGTTAGAAAAATGAGTAATATAACGGCTAGTAAAGACAGTAACTTCCAATATTCCGGAACTGATATTTTTGAATATCGTTATGCAGAATTGTTATTGAATATTGCAGAATGTTATGCAGCATTAGGACAAACAGGCAATACTTTAGCATATTTAGGTAAAATCAGAAATCGTGTTGGTATTGCTTCTGCCAATAATTACGGAATTGGGACATTGGCAGATAAATATGCTGCAATAGAAGCTTGTTTATATGAGCGTAGAGTTGAGTTGGCTTATGAAGGAAAACGTTTTTGGGATGTTCAGAGATGGATGCTTTATGATAATGCGTCACTTCCCGGAGTTACTGGTGGTACAGTTAGTAAACTAGGCTTATCTCCGATTAATGGAACAAAACGTACCGGAAATTTTTTACAGTACAATAAACCAACTACGTCTTCAACAACAGATCCTTTGACTGCAGCTCGTGCAAGTATTGTAGCTGATCCAGATGCGGCTAATTTCCAGACACAGTTAACAACTTTGGCTGCTTTTTACAACGCTAACTTTATTCGTACATCTCTGATTACACCTATGGATAATTTTAATGGAGCGGCTGTTAATATTAAATTCAATCCGAATTATTACATAAATGGACTTAATACTACTGCTTTAACGCAAAATCCATGGTTGTTGCAAACTACAGGATGGAATGATAATTTTGGAGGAGCCGGAACTTTTAATTATCAGGAATAGACATAAAAAAGCATAGAAAATAATCACCTGTATTCTTTAAAGATGCAGGTGATTTGTTTAAAAAGAATTACCATAATTAAAAATTAGTATGAAAAATTTCACAGTATATAGCTTATTCCTTCTTTTTATAGGAAATTTAAACTGCTTTGCCCAGTACCCTAAATTAAGTCCTGAAGTTCAGGCACAGGAAAAAGCAATCAAAGAAGAAGCATCAAAACTTTCTGATGAAGCTTGGGAAAAAGCATTAGTCATTGTTGAAGAAGAGGCAAAACACGGAAAACCTTATATTCCATGGGCATCAAGACCAAATGATTTACCACAGGCAGAAATTCCTGCTTTTCCTGGAGCAGAAGGAGGAGGAATGTTTACCTACGGAGGTCGTGGTGGAAATGTATACACGGTAACAAGTTTAGAAGACAGAGGTCCTGGGACTTTACGTGAAGCCTGTGAAAAAGGCGGAGCCAGAATAATAGTTTTTAATGTGTCCGGAATCATCAGAATCAAAAGCCCATTGATTATCCGTGCGCCTTATGTTACTATTGCGGGACAAACTGCTCCCGGAGATGGAATCTGCATTGCAGGAGAATCAATCTGGATTGATACCCACGACGTAATTATCAGACACATGCGTTTCCGAAGAGGAGAAACTTTTGTAGGCCGAAGAGATGATGCCATTGGAGGAAATCCGGTTGGGAATATCATGATTGACCACGTTTCTGCAACCTGGGGATTAGACGAAAACATGTCCATTTACAGACATATGTACAGCCCGGGTGCAGGGTATCCGGATGAAAAGAAACCAACTGTCAATATTACCATTCAAAACAGTTTATTCGGAGAAGCTTTAGATACTTACAATCATGCTTTTGGAAGTACGTTGGGAGGGGAAAATTGTTCTTTCATGAGAAATATGTGGGCAAGTAATGCGGGAAGAAACCCTTCAATCGGGTGGAATGGTATTTTCAATTTCGTAAATAACGTCATTTACAACTGGTACAACAGATCAACAGATGGAGGTGATTATACAGCCAATTACAATATCATCAATAATTTTTACAAACCAGGGCCTGTAACAGATTTGACACAGCCCATCAGCTACAGAATCTTAAAACCGGAATCAGGAAGAAGCAAACTGCCTTATATGGTATTTGGAAGAGCTTATGTAAACGGAAATGTTATTAATAATAATGAAAAAGTTACGAAAGATAACTGGGATGGCGGCGTTCAGATCGAAAATAAAAAAGGAGAGCTGATGACCTATGATGAAGCGAAAACTTATTTTGATAAAATGAAAAGTGACCGGCCATTTCCAATGCCTTGGTTCAACAAATTTATGACAGCTGAAGAGTCTTATGAATTTGTACTTAAAAACGTAGGTGCAACTCTGCCAATCAGAGATAAAGTAGACGAAAGAATTGTCAGAACAGTTAAAACAGGAGTTCCGGAATATGCAAAAGGATTAGAGAAAAAAACATTTTATCAATTTGAACACAGACGTTTACCAATGGATTCCTATAAACAGGGAATTATCACAGATATCTCCCAAGTTGGAGGATATCCGGAATACAAAGGAAAACCTTATACGGATACAGACAAAGACGGTATGCCGGACAAATGGGAGAAGAAACACGGTCTAAACCCAAATGATGCTTCTGATGCAAAAGCCGATACAGATGGAGACGGTTACAGTAATATCGAAGAATACATCAACGGTACAGATCCAAACGCAAAAGTGGACTGGAAAGATTTAAACAATAATCACGAGACTTTAGTAAAGTCATTACAAGATTAAGTTTTTTATAAATAATCCCACAAAGTCACAAAGCAATTTTTAAAGTTTATTATAATAAAACTTTGCGCCTCCGCGACTTTGCGAGCTTAAAAAATTACACTTAAAACATAATTATCATGTCAAAAAGTAAAAAATATACAAGCATTTTAATGTTGCTCCTAGTTTTCGCAAGCAGTATAGCACAACAAAATTTAGACCCGGAATATATCAAAGTAACCAACGAAAGAGCAGCAAAAATTGTAGCTAAATTAGAATTGGGAGACCAAAAGAAAGAAGAAACAGTAAGCAATATTGTAGCACAGCAATTTAGGGATTTAAGTGAAATTCAGGATGGAAGAGATGCTGAAATCAAAAAACTTAAAGCAGACAGCAGTTTATCAAAAGAAAAGCAAAATGAAAAGATTGATAAACTAAAAGCAAAGGCAGATACTGCAATAGAAAAACTGCACAAAGCCTATTTGAAAAAACTGGGAACTCAATTGACAGAAGACAAAATTACTGAAGTTAAAGACGGAATGACCTATGGCGTTTTGCCAATTACATATGCCGGATATCAGGACATGCTTCCCAATCTAACAGCAGAGCAAAAAGATTATATTTATAAGGCCTTGGTCGAAGCAAGGGAACATGCAATAGATGGGGGATCTTCTAAAGAAAAACACGGTTGGTTTGGTAAATACAAAGGAAGAATCAATAATTATTTATCGAAGCAGGGTTACGATTTAAACAAAGAAAGTGCCGATTGGCATAAACGAGTTGAAGAACGCGAAAAAAACAAGGCAAAAAACTAATTTATTTGTTGAGTCAGTCAGATCGTAGTATAAATTTCAGATAATAATCCTAATGCAAAATAGTTTCCCAAATACAACTCTGAAAAGAACATTTATGATAGTCTCATTTTGTTCACTTGTTTCATCAGCATATGCACAATATCCGGTAATTCCAAAACCAGTTCAGGAAAAAGCCGATGCGCTCTTAGCTGATGAAGAAAAAAGACTGCACGAAATATGGGTTAGCAATGCTAATATCATTAAAGAAGAAGCAAAGCAAGGAAAACCGTATCTACCTTGGGCTTCCTATCCTAAAGATTTTGTACAAGCCGATATTCCTGCATTTCCAGGAGCAGAAGGCGGCGGCGCTTATACACAAGGCGGAAGAGGCGGAAAGATTTTTGTAGTAACAAGTTTAGAAGACATCGGAAAAGGAACTTTTAGGGAAGCCTGCGAAGCCGTTGGAGCAAGAACAATTGTATTTAACGTTTCGGGAATCATCAGATTACAAAAACGAATCAGCATGCGTGCACCTTATGTGACCATTGCCGGGCAGACAGCTCCGGGTGACGGGATTTGCATTGCAGGCGAAACATTAGAAATCGATACACACGATGTTATCATCAGACACATGCGTTTCAGACGTGGTGCAACCGAAGTTACCAGAAGAGACGATGCACTTGGCGGAAATCCAATGGGAAATATTATTGTAGATCACTGCTCTGTTAGCTGGGGATTAGATGAGAATATTTCGTTGTACAGACATCAGTTTCAAGTCAATGACAAATCTAAATTAGAAAAATTGCCGGCTTGCAATATCACCATTCAAAACACCATTTCATCAGAAGGTTTGGATACTTACAATCATGCTTTCGGAAGTACGATTGGAGGATTAAACAGTACCTTTATGAGAAATCTATGGGCTGATAATATTTCAAGAAATGCCTCTATCGGAATGTATGGAGATTTTAATTTTGTGAATAATGTGATTTTCAATTGGTGGAATCGTACTTTAGACGGTGGCGATTATCGTTCGATGCTGAATATTATTAATAATTATTTTAAACCGGGACCAATCACGCCGACCGATCAGCCAGTTGCCTATAGAATCGTAAAACCGGAATCCGGTTATATTCAGCCTAAACAATATGGTAGGGCTTATGTTTCGGGTAATTATATGGCAGGTTCTCCGGAAGTCACAGCAGATAACTGGAATGGCGGAGTGCAACTGGAAGATCTTTCCGCAGAGGAAACAAAATCTTTTTTAGAAAGTATCAGACAGCCAAAACCATTTTCGATGCCTCATTTTAAAATTATGAAAGCAGAAGAAGCGTATGATTTTGTATTGAATAATGTTGGAGCAACTATTCCCAAAAGAGATGCGGTAGATGAAAGAGTAATCAAACAAGTTCGTACAGGAAAAATTGAATCTAAGGACGGATTGGAAAATGTAATCGGAAAAGAATTCATCAAAAGAAGACTTCCGGCAGATTCTTATAAAAAAGGAATTATCACCAGTATCGAACAAGTTGGAGGCTATCCGGAATACAAAGGGAAGGCCTATAAGGATTCTGATAATGATGGAATTCCAGACAACTGGGAGAAAAAATACGGATTGAATCCAAACGACGCATCAGATGCCAATAAAGATTCAAACGGAGACGGTTATACCAATATAGAGAAATATTTTAATGGAGTTGATCCAAACCAAAAAGTAGATTGGACAAAAACAGAGAATAATACCGATACATTGAAAAAAGGATTATTACAGTAATTTTTAACGAAGACCTAACAGGTTTTAAAAACCTGTTAGGTCTATTCAAAATCCACATAGTTTGTCCTTTCGACGAAGGAGAAATCTCCACAAGAAACTCTACAAAGTTTGATTTAGATTGTCGAGCTGCTCACGAAGATTTCTCCTTCGTCGAAATGACAAGATTGTGCGAAAGTGAAATTTAAAGATTGTGAAAAGTTAAATGAACTTATATAGCTTATATGGTTTAATTTTAAAATCTAAAATAATATTAAAGTGAATTTTCCCCAACTTAAAAATATAATTTCTTTACAAAAAAACAACACCAGCCTTTTTTGTCCTTTCGACGAAGGGGAAATATCCGCAAGAAACTCTACAAAAAAGAGCTTAGAAAACGGAGATTTCTCCTTCGTCGAAAGGACAAGATTGTGGAAAATTGGCTTCTTTTATTTAGCATTGCTTTTCAGCGCTAATAGTGTAATCGGGCAAAACGTTTTTCCAGACATTATAAAAACAAAAGAAGGAAAACTTTCCTATACCACAGATAAATTAGGAAACAAAATTCCTGACTTCTCTTTTGCGGGATATATGGCCTCAGAAAAAGCAATTCCGAATCTTGAGAATAAAATCTTTGTTTCACAACAAGAAGAAGACGCCACTCAAAAAATACAAACTGCGATAGAGTATGTGAGTAATCTGAAACCGGACAAATCGGGTTTTCGCGGAGCTGTTCTGTTAGACAAAGGAACATTCAAAATCAAAGGAACATTATACATCAAAAAAACGGGAGTTGTACTGCGCGGAAGTGGAAACACTGAAAACGGAACCATACTTTTAGGTACCGGATTAGAAAGAGAAGCTCTAATCAGAATTCTTGGAACTGATGACAGGAAATATAATGAAACCTTTGAATTGGCGGCGACTTTTTCACCATTGGGAACACAAACAATCCAGCTTAAAAACCCCTCAAAATTGAAAGTTTCAGATGAAATTATCATCAGTAATCCATTAACAGACAATTGGATTAAGGAATTGAAGATGCAGGATTTTGGCGGAGAAACTTCCTGGATTGGATGGAAAAAAGGAGATTGGGATATGAACTGGAACAGGGTTATCACCAATATCAAAGGAAATGAAATTACACTAAATGCTCCGCTTACCATGACTTTGGACGCGGTTTACGGAACGGTAAAAGTGATTTCTTATTCCTGGCCGGGGAGAATTGAACAAAACGGAATCGAAAATATTTTAATAAAATCGACTTTTAATCCTTCTAATTTAAAAGACGAAGAACACAGATGGCAGGCAATTAGTATTGAAAACGCCAGAAATGCGTGGGTAAAACAAGTTAATTTTAAACACTTTGCCGGCGGAGCAGTTACTTTATTAAAAACGACACAACAAATTACTGTTGAAGATTGTATGGCAACAGAACCCGTTTCTGAAATTGCTTCTTTTAGAAGATATACTTTTTATACAGAAGGGCAGCAGACATTATTTCAGCGTTGTTATTCAGAATTCGGATACCACGATTTTGCAGTTGGAGGTTTTGGTACGACTGGTCCAAATGTGTTTGTGCAGTGCGAATCTCATTTGCCTTATGAAAACAGCGGAGCAATCGGAAGCTGGGCAACCGGAGTTTTATTCGATATTGTAAACATCGATGGAGCAGCATTAAGTTACAACAACAGGGAACAAGGAGGAAGAGGAGCAGGATGGACAGCAGCAAACAGTGTAATCTGGGAATCTTCGGCATCTAAAATAGAATGTTACAGTCCGCCAACAGCATTAAACTGGGCATTTGGAGTTTGGGGACAATTTGCAGGAAACGGAATCTGGAAAGATGTAAACGGACATGTTAATCCAAGAAGTTTATTTTATGCACAATTGGAAAACCGTTTAGGAACACTTCCAACAAAACCATTTATTTACGATTTAGGCTCAGAACCTTCGTCAAGTCCAACTGTTGAGGTTGCCAAAGAACTGACTCAAAATTCGGTTAAGACGACAATGAGTTTGCCGGAATGGATTGCAGAAGTATCTAAATCAAATGCGATCAATACAGTAAATTCAAAGCTTAAAAATGCCAATGATTTAAAAATTGCTACAGAAAATTCAAGTTCAAATTCAAAAATAAAATCAGAAAATGGGCTGCTTACTTTTGAAGGGAAACTCATTGCCGGAAAACAAATGAATACCGCATGGTGGAGAGGAAGTCTTTTAGATAATGATGTGAATAAATCATTACCGCACGTTACCCGTTTTGTGCCCGGAAGAACCGGAACCGGACTGACAGACAAAGTAGAAGAAGTAACAGATTATTTGAAAACGAACAATATTATCGCCCTTGAACACAATTACGGTTTATGGTACGACCGCAGAATGGACGATCACGAACGTGTTCGCCGAATAGATGCCGATGCGTGGCCTCCGTATTACGAACAGCCTTTCGCAAGAAGCGGACAGGATTTGGCCTGGGATCATTTAAGTAAATATGACTTAACTAAATTCAACGATTGGTATTGGAATCGTCTGGCAACTTTTGCCAATTTAGCCGAATCAAACGGACAGCTGCTAATTAATCAGCAATATTTTCAACACAATATTTTAGAAGCTGGGGCACATTGGGCAAGTTCTCCCTGGCGTTCAGCGAATAATATCAACAGCACAGGTTTTCCGGAACCACCACCGTATGCAGGAGACAAACGTATTTTTATGGCAGAACAGTTTTATGATATTACCAATCCGCAGAGAAGAAAATTACATGAATCCTTCATCCGAAAATCTTTCGAAAATTTTCAGGAAAATACCAATGTAATTCAGTTGACAAGCGCCGAATATACAGGGCCATTGCATTTTATGGAATTCTGGCTGGACGAAGCACAAAAATGGAAAAACGAAACGGGCAAAAAAGGACTTGTTGGTTTAAGTTCCACCAAAGATGTTCAGGATGCGATTTTAAATGACAGCAAAAGAGTTCAAACAGTTGACGTAATCGATATTCGCTATTGGTATTACAAAGAAGACGGTTCAGCCTATGCGCCGGAAGGCGGCGTGAATTTAGCGCCACGTCAGCATGCAAGAAAACTGAAAACAGGAAAAGAAACAGAAAATCAGGTGTATCGCGCCATTCGGGAATACCACGACAAGTTTCCTGAAAAAGTGGTTTTATATTCAACAGATGCTTCTTCAAGATTTGGATGGGCAGTTTTAATGGCCGGAGCATCATTACCGGCAATTCCAAAAGTGGAATTGTCACAGTTTTACACAGCACTTTCAGAAATGAAACCAGCAAAAGAAAATACTTTTTCAGACAATCTTTGGACGTTAGAAAACAAAGGAAAAAGTTATCTTTTTTATATGAAAAACGAGCAGGATATTTCAGTTGATCTTACCAATTCAAAAGGAGATTTTGAAGTTTATGCAATCAATGTTTCAACAGGAAACCTGACTAAAAAAGAAACCATCCGAGGCGGAAAAATTACGATACTTTCAGCTTCAGTTATAAAAGAAAAGGCACTATTGGTTATGAAAAAAAAATAGCCACAGATTTCAAAGAATTAAAAATTAAAAATGAATGTGCCAAATCTGCGTGAAAAACAGAATAAAATCCTTTTAATCCGTGTAATCTGTGGCAAAAAAATAAAACTATATAATCCAAAATAAAACCAAAATGAATCTGAAAATTAAATTTTTATACGCCCTTTGTATAAGCTTTATGTTTACAGCACAAAGCGGATTTTCGCAATCTAATAAAACAAAAGATTTACCAAAAATCAGGGTTTCAAAGAATCAGCACTATTTTGTAACCCAGGACGAAAAACCATTTTTCTGGCTCGGAGATACAGGCTGGCTGACATTTGGAAAACTTGACAGAGAAGGAGTAAACAAATATTTTCGGGACAGAAGAGCAAAAGGATTCAATGTAGTACAGGTAATGGTTTTGCATAATCTGAATGCAGTTAATGTATATGGTGATGCAGCTTTGGTAAATGAAGATGTTTCAAATCCGCTGACAACGCCGGGAAATAATTTCAGTAATAAACAAGAGTACGATTATTGGGACCATGTAGATTATACACTGGAGGTGGCTCAGAAAAACGGAATATACCTGGCTATGGTTCCGGTTTGGGGAACCAATGTTTCAAAAGGAAATAAAGTCAGCAAAGAACAAGCAGAAAAATATGCTAAGTTTTTAGCAGACCGATATAAAGATAAAACTAATGTTATTTGGTTAAACGGAGGTGATACACATGGTAATGAATTTACAGACATCTGGAATACGATCGGAAGTACTTTGAAAACCAATAATCCAGATCAGTTAGTGACTTTTCATCCTTTCGGGCGTACAGATTCCTCCGAAAATTATCACAATGCAGAATGGCTGGATTTTAATATGTTTCAATCGGGACACCGCCGGTACGATCAGGATACATTGGCGGGTTCATTTAAAGAAGACAATTACAAATTTGTTCTGAGAGATTTCGAATTAAAACCAACTAAACCAACATTGGACGGAGAACCCTCTTATGAAGGAATTCCACACGGTTTACACGACACTTTACAGCCAAAATGGAAAGACAGCGATGTAAGACGTTATGGTTATTGGTCCGTTTTTGCAGGAGCAGCAGGATATACTTACGGACATAATGCCGTGATGCAGATGTTCAGAAAAGGAGATAAACCTGCGTACGGAAATAAAGAATTATGGACAAGCGCTATCAATGCGCCGGGAGCTGGACAAATGGTTTATATTAAAAAATTAATGTTGGGTTTTCCTTATCTGGAAAGGGTTCCAGACCAGACTTTAATTGCAAATCAAGGAGAAAAATACGATTATCTCGCAGCAACAAGAGGAAATAATTATGCTTTGATTTATACGTATACTGGCAGAAAAATTTCTGTTAATATGGAGAAAATTACAGGAAATAAAGTAACCGCAAGCTGGTACAATCCAAGAAACGGACAAACAACCAAAATTGGAACTTTTGATAATAAAGGAACACAGGATTTTCAGCCTTCAGGTAAAAAAGAAGATGGTAACGACTGGGTACTAATTTTGAAGTCAAAATAAACACAATCTTGTCATTTCGACGAAGGAGAAATCACAAGAGTAATTCGACACAGAGTGGCGATTTACTTTGAGGAGTTTCTAGTGTGATTTCTCCTTCGTCGAAATGACAAATAATGATTGAATAGCTCTCGCAGATTTAGCAAATAAAAATCTGTGAAAATCATTATAATCTGTGGCAAAATGAAAATAAAAAAATCCGCATGATCTGCTAAATCTGCGTGAAACCAAAAACAAAACTATGAAAACCAAACACATACTAATCATACTCTGCCTTATAACAGGATTTAATACCGCTTTCGCGAATGACGGCTGGCTGAATATCTTAAACGAAGGTGGAAACAACAAAGGAATAAAATGTACCGAAGCCATTCAGAAAGCGATTGAAAAAGCTTCACAAAATGGCGGTGGAACCATTTTTTTTCCTGCCGGGGAATATCTGACAGGTGCTTTAAAATTAAAAAGCAACATTACAATTCATTTGGATTCAGGTGCGCTTTTGAAGTTTTCAGAAAACTTTGATGATTATCTGCCTTTTGTAGAAATGCGGTATGAAGGAATTGTGATGCAGAGCTTTTCGCCCTTATTTTATGCAAAAGATGCCGAGAATATTACGATAAAAGGAAGAGGTATAATCGATGGACAGGGAAAAGCTTGGTGGAATGAAGTCTACAGAATCGAAACCGCCAAAGAACCCTTGCCTCTGACCAAATATCAAAAAATGTGGGAGGAACAAAACAAAGGATTATTTACAGAACCGTATTATAAAAGAACCATCGATAAAAAGTTTTTCAGGCCTTCTTTTTTCCAAACGTACAATTGCAAAAATGTTTTGGTTGAAGGAGTTACGTTTCAAAATTCTCCTTTTTGGACGATAAATCCGGAGTTTTGCGACAATGTAACCATTACCGGAGTGACGATTTTCAATCCGCATTCTCCTAATACAGACGGAATTAATCCATCGTCATGTAAAAATGTTCATATTTCAAACTGTCATATTAGCGTAGGCGATGACTGTATTACGATAAAATCAGGAAGAGACGGAGACGGCCGTAAATACGCAAAAGCAACCGAGAATGTAACCATTACCAATTGCACGATGTTAAGCGGTCACGGCGGTGTTGTAATAGGAAGTGAAATGTCTGGCGGAATTAAAAAAATAACGATTTCAAATTGTGTTTTTGACGGAACAGACAGAGGAATCCGTATCAAATCGGCTCGCGGAAGAGGTGGAGTTGTAGAAGATATTCGCGTGGATAATATCGTGATGAAAAATATCAAAGAAGAAGCAATTGTACTGAGTCTTTTTTATGATAAAGATACCAAACAGGAACCGGTTACGGAGAAAACGCCAATTTTCAGAAACATCCACATGAGTAATATTACAGGATCTAATGTCAATAAAGCGGCAGCAATTTTAGGAATCGCTGAAATGCCCATTCAAAACATTACTTTTTCTAATATTAATATGGATGCCAAAGAAGGCTTTACAGTAAATACAGCAACAGATGTTGAATTTCATGATGTAAAAGTAAATGCGTCAGTTGGTTCGTCTTTCAAAATATCAGATTCTAAAAACCTGATTTTAGACAATGTTGGTTCATCAACACCAATAAAAGGAATTCCGGTTATTAAATTGGACAATGTGTCTAACATGATGATTAATAATAATTTCCCTTTTAATGCGACTGATATTTTTATAGAAGCAGATGGAAAGGAAACGAAAAATGTTTTTGTGAAAAATAATGTTTTCAATAACGTTTCAACCGTAATTAAAAAGGGAAAAGATTTAGATAAAAAAGCAATTATTGAATAGTGATATATGCGTATCCTAACAGGTTTCCAAAACCTGTTAGGTATTTCGTTAATATAAAAACCATACCTGCAAGATTTTGAAAACCTTGCAGGGAAATAAGATTAAAAATTATACATGAAGAAAATTTTTGTCATCATATCAATTGCAATTTGCGCATTAAGTTATTCTCAGAAAAAGAAAGAAATCTATCTGTTTACTTCTTTTAGGGAGCCAGCCACAGAAGGTTTATATCTGGCATACAGCGAAGACGGTTACACTTGGAAAGGTCTTGAAGGAGCATTCCTAAAACCGGAAATCGGAGCCAGTAAAATTATGCGTGACCCATCAATCGTAAAAGGGGCCGACGATACCTATCATTTGGTTTGGACAACAGACTGGAAAGGTGGAAATGGTTTTGGATATGCAAGTTCTAAAGACCTGATTCATTGGTCAGAGCAGCAATATATTCCGGTAATGAAAAACGAACCAGAAGTCGTAAATGTTTGGGCACCGGAAATTTTTTATGATGATGTGAAAAAAGAATACATCATTATTTGGGCTTCAACCATTCCGTTTCGATTTGAAAAAGGTCAGGAAGAAGAAAACAACAACCATAGAATGTATTATGTAACTACGAAAGATTTCAAAACATTTTCAGACGCTAAACTTTTTTACGATCCTGGTTACAGTGTGATCGATTGTGTAATTGTGAAAAAAGGCAAAAAAGAGTATGTTTTGGTTTTGAAAGACAATACAAGACCCATGCGAAACATAAAAGTAGCATTCGGAAAATCAGCTTTGGGGCCATTCGGAAAAAGCTCTGAACCTTTTACCGCTCATTTATCAGAAGGGCCAACAGTTGTAAAAGTGGGTAAAAAGTGGGTGATCTATTATGACAATTACGGCGAGAAAAATTATAAAGCTTCAAGTACATCAGATTTTGTTCATTTTGAAGATGTTTCTTCAAAAATAAAACTTCCCGAAGGACACAAACACGGAACGATTACAACAATTTCCGAAGACGTTTTAAAAGGATTAATTGAAAAATAATAATCACCTGACAGGTTTTTAAAACCTGTCAGGTTTAATATAAAAGAATCGAAAAATAATGATTGGATTCCAAAACATAAAAAACAACATTCTAGCGACAGTCGTAATTTTACTGGCTTCTACAGCAGTAAATGCACAAAATGATACAGTTCGTTATGTTGGTAAAACACTTTCGAATATAGATTATCATCACGGACAATTAAGTCCGGCGGTGGGAGTTCATGCGACTCAGATTATGCGTGCCAGCAGGGAACATCCGGAAAAAGCAGACGGTTTTGGCTGGACCTACAACCACCAGCCCATGATGGCATATTGGAATAATACTTTCTTTCTGCATTATTTGAGTGACCCAACCGGAGAGCATATTCCGCCGAGTCAGACTTTATTAATGACTTCCGAAGATGGTGTGACCTGGACAAAACCTCAGGTAATTTTTCCTGTTTATCATATCCCTGACGGATGGAAAAAAGAAGGAGTTGAAGGCATAGCCAAAAATCTCGATGCCATTATGCACCAAAGAATGGGATTTTATACCTCAAAAGACAAACGCCTTTTTGCATTAGGATATTACGGAATTGCAATGGATGAAAAAGACGACCCCAATGACGGAAAAGGAATTGGGCGTGTAATTCGTGAAATTAAAAAAGACGGCAGTTTCGGCGAAATTTATTTTATCAGATACAATAAAACCTGGGATAAATCAAAATCAGCCTTTCCATTTTATACCAAAGCAAAGGACAAAGCACTTATAAAAGCCTGCGAAGAAATTCTTTCAGAACCTTTGGTTTTACAGCAATGGGTGGAAGAAGCAGATCGTGATGACGAATTAATTCCATTACAAAAACCATACAAAGCCTTCAGTTATTATCATTTGCCAAACGGAAATGTGGTGGGTTTATGGAAACACGCCTTAACTTCGATTAGTAAAAATGGTGGAAAATCCTGGGAGTATATGCCTTTGCGTGCGCCTGGTTTTGTAAATAGTAATGCTAAAATCTGGGGACAAAAAACATCAGATAATAAATATGCCACCCTTTATAATCCATCAGAATACCGTTGGCCTTTGGCAATTTCTACCAGTGACGACGGTCTGAATTATAATGATTTGTTATTGGTTCACGGAGAAATCAGTCCGATGCGATACGGGGGAAACTATAAATCCGCCGGTCCGCAATACGTTCGCGGAATTACCGAAAAAGACGGAACTCCGCCTGACGGAAAAATTTGGGTAGGGTATAGCATGAATAAAGAAGATATTTGGGTGGCTTCAATTCCGGTTCCCGTGACTTCAGTTGTGACAGAAAATGTAAATGATGTTTTCAATAATCTTCCAAATGGTGAAGAATTAAAATTCTGGAATACCTATGATCTATCGTGGGCTTCCGTGGAAATTGAAAAGAAAGCAGACGGTAAAAAATGGTTAACGTTAAGAGATCAGGATGCTTTTGATTATTCCCGTGCGGAACGTGTAATTCCGTTTGCAGAAAAAATGGAAGCTGTTTTTACCGTCATGCCCGAACAAAACAATCATGGTTTATTACAAGTTGAATTCCAAAACAAACAAGGATTACCAGCCGCAAGACTGATTTTTGATTCGGATGGAGAATTGAAAGTGAAAAATGGTGCCCGTTTAAGCAGCATTACGAAATACGAAGCTCACAAGGAATATAAAATTACAGTTAAGTTAGATGTCAAAACCCGTTCGTACACAGTGAAAGTAAATGAAGGAAAAGAATCGACGAAGATCTTTTATGCTCCGGTAGATGGATTTGCACGTATTATGTTCAGAACAGGTGAACAACGTTATACACCAAATGCGGATACAGCACCCGATACAGACGATTACGTTGATTTACCGGAAACAGGTAAATTAATTCCGGAAGCCGTATTTAATATAGAATCCCTGCTTACGAAAAAGTTATAAAAAAAGGTACGCGGATGAGACAAATTCGCTATCGCGAAGACACAGATAAAAAAAATAAAAAATCCGTTTTTATCCGCGTCTTTACGAAGTAAATCCGTTTTATCCGCGTACCAATCTCAACAATAAGAAATGAAGAATTTAAAAAATATATTATTTCTCTTTTGCCTTTTAGCAGCTTTCATTTCAAATGGACAAATTTCGGCGACGCATTTAACTTGCGAAATGTCTAGTAATCCATTGGCTGTTGCTCAGAATCAGCCAAGATTAAGCTGGCAGTTGGTTTCTGAAAAATGGAATGTGTCGCAAAATGCCTATCAGATTTTGGTAGCTTCTTCAGAAGAAAAACTTCAAAAAAACCAAGCTGATATTTGGGACAGTGGAAAAGTAATTTCAAACAAAAATCTTCAAATTACTTACGGTGGAAATCCATTAAAAACAGAAAATAAATATTTCTGGAAAGTCAAAATCTGGGATCAGGGTAATAAAATTTCCAAATGGAGCAAAACAGCTTCATTCAGGATTACACCTTCAGCATCAGACTTAAATCCAATTTGGATTGGTGCGATTAAAAAAGCCAACAGTCATTTGCCGGAAGGCAGAAATTACCATACGGCAACTTTTAAAAAAGAGAAAAAAGAAGCGATAATCAATGCATCAGATTCTTTGTCGCGCAGAAGTATTATGCTTCGTAAGCCTTTCGAAGTAAAAAAAGAAATCAAAGAAGCAGTTGTTTATATTTCTGGTTTAGGACATTATGAACTAACAATCAACGGAAAGAAAATCGGCAATAGTGAATTTGCACCTCTATGGACAGATTACGATAAAACGGTTAATTTCAATACCTATGAATTGACTACGACTGAATTACAAAAAGGCGAAAATGTTATTGGTGTACTGTTAGGAAACGGAATGTACAATATGGTTGCAGAAAGATATGCGAAGTTTTTTGTGAGTTTTGGACCACCGACTTTATTTTTTAAAATGAAAGTCGTATACAAAGACGGCTCAGAGGAGATTATCAAATCAGATGAAACCTGGAAATACAGCAAAAGCCCGATTACGTTTAACAGTATTTTTGGAGGTGAAGATTACAATGCCAATTTAGAACAAAAAGGCTGGGACAGCAAAGGATTTAATGACAGTGACTGGAAAAAAGTGGTGGTTCAGGAAGCTCCAAAAGGAAGTCTGAAAGCGCAGACTGCCCCGCCAATTACGATCCAGAAAAAGTTTGAGGTTAAAGAATTCAAACAGCCAAAACCAGAGATTTATGTTTTTAATATGGGACAGAATCTTTCCGGTTTTCCAACGATTAAAATCAAAGGAAAAAAAGGACAAACCGTTCGTGTTTGGGTGGGTGAAAGTTTAAATGAAGACGGAACTGTAGGTCAGGGAAAATCTGGAAAACCCTACTATTACGACTATGTTTTGAAAGGTGAAGGCATTGAGGAATGGCAGCCAAAATTCAGTTATTACGGATTTCAATATATTCAGATTGAGAACATCAACTATAAAGAAACAAAGAATATAAATCTTCCGACAATTGTAGATTTAAAATCAAATTTCATTTACAATTCAGCAGGAGAAGCTGGAACTTTTGAGTCTTCAAATGATATTTTTAATAAGACTCATGAACTAATAAATAATTCGATAAAAAGTAATTTTCAAAGTGTTTTTACCGATTGTCCGCAACGCGAAAAATTAGGCTGGCTCGAAGAAATTCATTTGAATGGCCCGGGATTAATGTTCAATTATAATCTTGAAAGTTATATTCCTGCGCTAATGCAGAATATTTCAGATTCACAAAGAGAAAACGGATTGATTCCGACAATCGTTCCCGAATATGTAATTTTTGGAGGTGACTTTACCGATTCTCCGGAATGGGGCGTAACCGGCGTGATTCTGCCTTGGATGTATTATGAATATTATGGAGATGCTTCATTAATAGAAAAGTATTATCCAGTAATGAAAAGATATATTGATTACCTGACCACAACTTCAAAAAATCATATTGTTTCTCACGGATTGGGCGACTGGTACGATTACGGAACACACGCAGCGGGATATTCCAAAAACAGTCCGATTGCACTTTCGGCAACTTCTCATTATTTTTATGGAGCAAGTTTAGTAGTAAAAGCAGCGAAATTATTGAATAAAAAAGATGATGTTGAGAAATATGAAACATTGACTTCAGATATCAAAAAGGCTTTCAATGATGAGTTTTTCAATAAAGAAACCAAACAATACGGGACAAGCAGTCAGTTTAGTAATGCCGTTCCTGTTTTTATGGATATTGTAGAACCGCAATATAAAGCAGCCGTAATGCAGAATTTGATTGCTGATATCAAAGCAAAAGGAGACAGATTAACCACCGGCGATGTTGGAAACCGATATTTATTTCAGGCTTTGGCACGAAACGGAGAAAACGAAATGATGTACAAAATGAACAATCATTATGATGCGCCGGGTTATGGTTTTCAGATCAAATTTGGATTAACAACTTTGACAGAGCAATGGGATCCACGTAAAGGAAATTCATGGAATCATTTTATGATGGGGCAAATTGAAGAATGGTTTTATCAAAGTTTAGCCGGAATTGTCGGCGACGATGCAAATCCGGGATTCAAACATTTCTTTATTCAGCCGGAAATTGTGGGTGATATGACTTTTGTGAAAGCAGATTACCAATCGATTTATGGAAAAATTGCTTCGTCATGGGAGAAAAAAGAGGGAAAGTTAATTTTGAAAGTGGAGATTCCAGCGAATACGACAGCGACAATAAAATTGCCAGTTTCTAAAAATTCAGAGATAAAAGTCAATAAAAAAATGATGGATTTAAGTTTTGATGAAAAAGATAAGAAACCGACTTTAAATTTAGGATCAGGGATTTATACAATAGAATGTAAAATATAGAACGCGGATGACACGGATTTACTTCGTAAAACGCAGATAAAAACGGATTTTTAAATAATTTTCTTGTTAGGAATAAAATAAAAAATCCGTTTTTATCCGTGTCTTCGCTTTAGCGAATCAGTTTCATCAGTGTACAATTTAAAAGTAATAGATTAAAAATGATAAATATAAAACACATAAAACAGGCTTTGTTAGTTTCAATTTTTATATTGACGATTTCTAATGCGCAAACAACTTCTGATGAAAACTTTAGAAAGCCTGTTTCGGAAACCATCAAAAAGATTGAAACTGTTTTTAATGTAAAAATCAATGATGACAGAGGTTTGTTAAAAGGAAAAGAACTAGACTACGCCGACTGGAGAATCGAACAGGGGAATTTAGCACTTTCCCTTGCGAATGTTTTGGTACCTTTTGAGCTGATGTATTTCAAACAACCGGACGGAACTTACATTATTAGAAAATATGAAAGCCACAAAGTATCTGTAGATAAAGGAAAAGAACGTTTGTTTTATCTGACGAATTTATACTCAACCCAGACTGATTGGGAAAAACGTAAAAGGGAGTTAAAAGCTTGTATGATTACGTCATTTGGTTTAGACAAGGCTCCCCCCACGCCAAAATCTAAGCCACTTTTAACTCCTAAGAGAATATATAAAGATTACAGTATTGAGAATATTGGGTTAGAAATTTTGCCGGGAGTTTACGTAACAGGGTCGATTTACAAACCGTATCCTTTAAACAAAAAAGCAGCCGTTATCTTAACACCGGACGGTCATTTTGGTGACGGAAGATATAGAAAAGACGAGCAGTATCGTTGTGCGATATTAGCCAAAATGGGAGCGATTGTAGTAAGTTATGATTTATTTGCCTGGGGAGAATCATTGCTTCAATTTCCGGAAGAAACCCATAGAAACAGTATTGCATCGACCGTTCAGGTTTTAAGCGGAATACGTTTATTGGATTATTTGTCAACGGTAAAAAATGCAGATATGTCCCGCGTTGGAGTTACCGGGGGATCCGGCGGCGGTTCCCACACCATGTTTTTAGCTGCTTTGGATGACAGGATTACAGTTTCGGCTCCGGTAGTAATGGTTTCTTCGCATTTTTCGGGTGGATGCCCTTGCGAAAGTGGAAGAGGAATTCATCTTTGTGGAAATGGAACCAATAATGCTGAGATTTCGGCGATGATGGCACCAAAACCACAGTTGATTGTTTCGGATGGAAAAGACTGGACATCGGCAGTTCCTGAATTGGAATTTCCTTTTATCCAGCGAACCTATGGACTTTACGGTAAAAAAGATTTGGTTGAAAATGCCCATTTTGCAAATGAAGGACATGATTACGGAGTTTCGAAAAGAATGGCAATGTATCCTTTTATGGCCAAATATTTAGGTCTGGATTTGAAAAAAGTTCAAAATGAAAAAGGAGAAATTGACGAATCAACCTGTGTGATAGAACCAAAAGAAAAGATGTTTGTTTTTGGAGATCACGGAGAAAAATTACCGGCTAATGCTCTGAAAGACATTAATAAGTTATATGAAATGTTTGGGGAGAAAAACAATAAAGTTTACGAAGTTAAGAAGTAATGTTTGGTACAGATTAAAAGGATTTTCACAGATTAAAGAGATAAAAAAATCTTTTTAATCTGTGGCAAAAAAAGTTAAATTAAAAAGAAATTCGTGCCTGAAAAAACAATATCAATATGAAGTTAAGAAATAAAATAACAGTCATCTGTTTTGCAATTTGTTCGTTCGCTGTAACGGCACAAAGCGACAGTGATCTAAAATTATGGTACGATAAACCAGCCTCAATCTGGAACGAAGCCTTGCCTTTGGGCAACGGACGTTTGGGTGCCATGGTTTTTGGTGATCCTGCTGTGGAACGTTTACAGCTGAATGAAGAAACAATCTGGGCGGGTTCTCCGAACAGTAATGCACATTCAAAATCAATAAAAGCATTGCCGATTGTACGTCAATTAATTTTTGACGGAAAATTTGACGAAGCACAAGATCTGGCAACTCAGGATATTATGTCACAGACGAATGACGGAATGCCGTATCAAACTTTTGGAAGTGTTTATATTTCATTTCCCGGACATCAGAAATATACCGATTATTACAGAGATTTGAATATCGGCGATGCCACGGCAAAAGTAAAATACAAGGTAAACGGAGTAGAATTTACAAGAGAAATTATAACTGCATTTTCAGATCAGGTAATTGTAGTGAAGCTGTCTGCAAGCCAGCCCGGACAAATTACGTGTAATGTTTTTATGAACAGTCCGATTGATAAAACGGTGGCTTCAACAGAAGGAAATCAAATTATACTTTCCGGATTAGGAACTAATTTTGAAAATGTAAAAGGAAAAGTAAAATTTCAGGGAAGACTTACCGCTAAAAATAAAGGCGGAGAAATTACTGCCAGCAACGGAGTTTTAAGCATAGATAAAGCGGATGAAGTGACGCTGTATATTTCGATAGCTACCAATTTCAAAAATTATCAGGACATTACCGGTGATGAAATTGCCAAAAGCAAAGCATATTTAGAGCAGGCTTTACCGAAAAGTTTTGATGAAATTAAAAACGCACATATCGCATTTTATCAAAAATTCTTCGACAGGGTTTCATTGGATTTAGGGAAAAATGAAGTTTCAAAGAAACCTACAAACGAAAGAATCAGGGACTTCTCCAAACAATTTGACCCGCAATTGGCAGCCTTATATTTCCAGTTCGGACGTTATCTTTTAATTTCAAGTTCTCAGCCAGGCGGACAACCGGCTAATTTACAGGGAATTTGGAATGATATGGTGACACCGCCCTGGGACAGTAAATACACCACAAATATTAATGCCGAAATGAATTATTGGCCAGCGGAAGTAACCAATCTGTCAGAAATGCACGAACCTTTTATCCAGATGGCAAAAGAGTTAAGTGTAACCGGACAGGAAACTGCAAAAATGATGTATAACGCCAGCGGATGGGTTTTGCATCACAACACCGATATCTGGCGCGTAACGGCTCCGGTTGATTCAGCTGCATCTGGAATGTGGCCAACGGGTGGTGCGTGGGTTTCGCAGGATTTATGGGAAAGATACTTATACACTGGTGATAAAAAATATTTAGAAGAGATTTATCCGATTATGAAAGGCGCAGCAAGTTTCTTTTTAGACTATATGATAATCGACCCAAATACAAAATATCTGGTAGTGGTACCATCAAGTTCTCCGGAAAATACACATGCCGGGGGAAGTGGAAAAGCAACAATTGCCTCTGGAACAACAATGGACAATCAATTGGTTTTTGATTTGTTTACGCATGTAATTGAAGCTTCAAAGGTGGTTTCGCCAGATGCTGATTTTATAAAAAAGATAAAAGAGGCTTTGGATAAAATGGCGCCAATGAAAGTTGGAAAATACAGTCAGTTGCAGGAATGGCAGGAAGATTGGGATAATCCGGAAGACAAACACAGGCATATTTCACATTTGTATGGATTGTTCCCAAGTAATCAAATTTCACCAGCCAAAACACCGGAATTATTTGAAGCAGCTAAAAACTCATTAAACTACAGAGGAGACGAATCTACAGGCTGGTCAATGGGGTGGAAAGTATGCTGGTGGGCAAGATTATTAGACGGAAATCACGCCTATAAATTATTGCAGGATCAAATGCATTTGGTAACATCAGACCAAAGAAAAGGAGGAGGAACGTACCCAAATATGCTTGATGCACACCAGCCATTTCAGATTGATGGCAATTTTGGCTGTACTGCCGGAATCGCCGAAATGCTGATGCAGAGTCAGGAAGATGCGATTCATTTATTGCCAGCGCTGCCAAGTGTCTGGAAAGACGGAAGCATAAAAGGTTTGGTTTCAAGAGGAGGTTATGTTATAGATATGACCTGGAAAAATAATAAAGTTTCGACTTTAAAAATTTACGCTAAAATAGGAGGAAACTGCCGATTGAAAGTAGAGAATTCATTGAAAGCTGTCAAAGGAATTTCACTTAAAAAAGCAAAAGGCAAAAATACAAATCCATTGTTTTATGATGTTGAAATTAAGAAGCCAATTATCTCAGATAAAGCGAATCTTAAAAAAGTAATATTGCCAAAGTATAATGAATATGACGTGGAAATGAAAGCCGGTCAAACCTATACTTTTTACGGGAATTAAAAGCGTCAATATCACGTCTTATTTGTCATTTCGACGAAGGAGAAATCTCCGCAAGAAACGCTACAATCTGAATACGCCCAGTTTGTCGAAATGACAAAACTATGAGAAAAGAAATAAAAAAATAAACAATGTCAATAAATTTCAAATACAAAATAATTGCTTTTACCATTTTAATTGCTTCCTTAAACAGCAGTTGTAAATCGGGTGCAGGGTCCTCTCAGAAAGAAACTGCCGTGATTTTAAAAGAAGACAATTACAAACATTATGTTGATTATTTCAACACAATGGAAGATGAAAATATAAAAGGAGCAATTCCGAATGACAGTGCGTGGGTTTGGATGAAATCGAATATTCCGTTTTTTGAATGTCCGCAGCAAAACTTTGAGGAAATCTATTATTTCCGTTGGTGGAGCGCCCGAAAACACATCAAAAAAACACCACAGGGATATGCCATCACAGAGTTTTTGGTAGATCGCTCGTATGCCGATAAATACAATATGATTAGTTGTGCTTTGGGGCATCATATAAACGAATTCAGATGGATTCATAATCCGGAATATCTGGAGCAGGATGTTCATTTATGGTTCAGAGGAAATGACGGTAAGCCAATGAAAAAATTGCGAACTTTTAGTAGTTGGACGGCTGATGCTTTGTATAACAGGTATTTAGTAAATAAAGATGAAAAGTTTTTAGTGGATATGTATCCTGATTTATTTTCAGAATATTTAGCCTGGGAAGAGGACCGACAACGTAAAGATGGTTTGTTTTGGCAGTTTGATGTCAAAGACGGAATGGAAGAATCGCTGAGCGGTGCCAGAAAATTTAGAAATGCCCGCCCAACGATTAATAGTTATATGTTTGGAAATGCAGTGGCGTTGTCTAAAATCGCTGCCATGAAAGGCGATAGGGTAGGTGAAACAGTATTCAAAGCCAGAGCAGCTGTTTTGCAACAATTAGTAGAAAACAAATTGTGGAATAAGAAAAGTGAGTTTTTTGAAACTTTCACAGAAAAAGATACCTTGGCGCAGGTGAGAGAGGCGATCGGATTTATTCCGTGGTATTTTAATCTTCCGGAAAAAGGAAAAGGATTTGAAAAAGCCTGGGAGCAGGTAAAAGACGAAAAGGGATTTGCAGCTCCGTTTGGGTTAACAACAGCCGAACGCAGAAGTCCGCGTTTCAGAACGCACGGTACCGGAACCTGCGAATGGGATGGCGCCATCTGGCCTTTTGCGACTTCACAGACTTTGACGGCGATGGCCAATGTTTTGAATAATTACAATCAGGATTTTGTAGCGAAACCAGATTATTTTAAACAAATGGAGTTGTATGTACAATCGCAGTATTACAGAGGAAAACCTTATCTTGGAGAGTATTTAGACGAAACAACAGGTTATTGGTTAATGGGCGATCGGGAAAGAAGCCGTTACTATAATCATTCGACTTTTAATGATTTAGTAATTACCGGATTGGTGGGTTTACGTCCGAGAGCAGATGAAAAAGTAGAAGTAAATCCGTTGATCCCACAGGAAAAATGGGATTGGTTTTGTCTGGATAATGTGTTGTACCACGGAAATATTATCACAATCCTTTGGGATAAAACAGGAGAGAAATACCATAAAGGAAAAGGTTTCCGAATCTTTAAAAATGGAAAAGAAATTGCGTTTTCGGAGAAATTGGAGCGTGTGATTTCGGAGTAACTATTGATTTTAAACCTGACAGGTTTTTAAAACCTGTCAGGTCTATTCGTAACGTTAACCACCCAGTTTGT
>JBDTNT010000252.1:0-4238 GCA_039933615.1 Flavobacterium sp.
TCTAAAATCAGAAATCTACAATTATAATGAACTGGGAACAACTTTTATCTCTTAGAAAACAAGGTGACACGGACAAAAGATTACGTATAAAACAGGATGATACACGTTTGGGATTTGAGGTAGATTATGACCGGATTATCTTTTCGTCTGCCTTTAGGTCATTGCAGGATAAAACACAGGTGATCCCACTTTCTAAAACAGATTTCGTACATACAAGACTGACCCATAGTTTGGAAGTTTCTGTTGTAGGACGTTCACTTGGGCGTTTAGTTGGTAAAAAAATTATAGAAAAATATCCAGATCTAAAAGAAGTTCATGGCTACCACATGAATGATTTTGGGGCAATTGTGGCCGCTGCATCTTTGGCACATGATATCGGAAATCCGCCTTTTGGACATTCCGGAGAGAAAGCGATTGGAGAATATTTTTCTATCGGAAACGGGAAACAATTCAAAGAGCAATTAACTCCAAAACAATGGCAAGATTTAATTGATTTTGAAGGAAATGCAAACGGATTTTCTGTTCTTACAGCAAGCCGTCCCGGAATTGAGGGAGGACTGAGGATTTCGTATGCAACTTTAGGTGCTTTTATGAAATACCCGAAAGAAAGTTTACCTAAAAAACCAACTCAGAATATTGCCGATAAAAAATATGGTTTCTTCCAGACCGATAAAGCATTTTTTCAAGAAGTGGCGGAAGATATGGGAATGATTGCCAATAAATCCGGAGACAATATTGGTTTTGAAAGACATCCGCTGGCTTATTTAGTAGAAGCTGCAGACGATATTTGCTACACAATCATCGATTTTGAAGACGGAATCAATCTTGGTTTGGTATCTGAAGATTATGCTTTAGAATACTTAATTAAACTCGTAAAAGATAATATTGGAGTTGCTAAATACAAAACCTTAACAACAAAAGAAGACAGGATCAGTTATTTGAGAGCCTTGGCTATCGGAACCCTGATTAATGATGCCGTTAGTGTTTTTATTGAAAATGAAGAAGCAATTCTGGCAGGGAAATTTCCTTTTGCTTTAACGGATAAAAGCAAATACAAAGCACAGATGAATGATATTATCAACTTAAGTGTGGAGAAAATCTATCAGAGCCGTGAAGTTATCGAGAAAGAGATTGTCGGTTATCAGATTATCCAGACTTTACTGGACAAATTTATTACCGCTTTCAATAACAAATATGAAGAAAAAGCATCCAATTATGATAAATTACTTCTAAAAATGCTGCCGGAAAAACACCATTTAGAGAAAACAAATTTATATGAGCGTTTACTTCATATCTGTCATTACGTTTCCCTTCTGACAGATGGAAATGCGTTGGAATTATTCGAAATGATTAACGGAAGAAAACCCAACTAATTATTGAAAAGCATAGACCAGACCCACACCTAAAACTTGTCTCAGCTGAGCTCTTGGTCCATTATTTACCTGACTTGTCGTTCCGGTTGTTGGGTCAACAACATCTATTTTGGTTTTAATATCATCATCATACACTAAGTGAAGACCAATATTTGCCTTTACATAAGCATTTACAACAAGATCTAAACGCGTGTCGTAATCAACATCGACGTTTCCAAATCTGTTGAGGTAATCGGTATATAAACTCAGTCTGTTTTCATAAAAAATGTTTTTGAAAATTTCATTTTTCATATAAGCAGTAACCAGAATACCAAATTCAGCTTTTACTTTTTGTCCCTGTTCAATTAGGACCGTATTTGCAGGGTCAAGTGGATCTGTAGCATAAACGGCTTTTTTAACACCAAATGCTCCCTGATCGGCTAAATACTGATCTAAAACCAAAGTCGTCTTTAAAGTGATTGGTGAGAAATAAAAAGTCCTGTTTTTTGCTTTATTTGAATTCTCAGCTCCTGCTCCTAAAAAGATATAAGCAGGTGCAAAAGGTCTCGATATTGCAATATCCCTGTTGGGATAATTGTAACCATCCGTAAATTGAGTGCTGAAATTATACTTCGCAGAATAATACCAGTTTGATGTTGTGTCTTTTCGGAATCCGTAAGTTGAGTTGAAAATAAGGGCGTCGTCCGTTTTTCTAAGCTCAGTACCGTCTTGTTTATTTAAACCGTATTTAACAATTAATTCGTTAAACCATTTATGATTCCCTTTTACATATGTTCTTGCAAATTCTCCTTTAAACAAACCTGAAATAGAACTTGTTCCCCCTGCGCTCCAGTTGACAAAAGCAATTTCGGAAATATCAAAACCAAGCTGGTTTTTTTTAGTCCAGTTTGAAGGGGGCGCAGGAGCCTGATTTGGTTCTAAAGTTGTTTTGATAATACTTTGAGCAGAAATAGTCGTGGTAAAAATAAAAAAGAATAGTAAGAGGGGGAATCTAAATAATTTCATTAGGCTTGACTTTTGATTTTTTTTTTGACTTCGCAAAATAATTCTTTTCAATGGTTTGAAAAAAGATTTTGTAAATTTTTAACGTCAATTTTGCACAATTGTTGTAATTGCTGGACAGTTCCATGCTCAATAAACGTATCAGGAATGCCTAAAATTTTCACTGGATTATTGAAATAATTTGCTGCTGCAAATTCTAAAACAGCACTTCCAAAACCGCCATTTATTGTCCCGTCTTCGATAGTAATAATAGTGCCGAAAGTGTTGAATATTTCTTGTAATAAATTGGCATCCAAAGGTTTAATAAATGGAAAGTCATAATGGGCAATTTCATCCGCATTAGAACATTCCTGCAAGGCAGCGATAACATTATTTCCAATAGTTCCAGTAGATAAAACGGCTGTTTTGGTTCCCTTTTTCAGGCAATTTGCTTTGCCAATTTTAATATTTTCATAATGTCCGAAATTTTCTACTTCCCACTTCGGTAACACGCCTCTTCCTCTCGGATATCGGATTGCAATCGGATGATTTAATCCTAATTGTGCCGTATAAAGTATGTTTTGTAACGCGATTTCATTAATAGGAGCATAAAGTATCATGTTCGGAACAGATCGCAAATAAGCAATATCAAAAACACCGTGATGTGTTGCTCCATCTTCGCCAACCAGCCCGGCGCGATCCAGGCAGAAAATTACGGGTAAGTCCTGCAATGCCACATCATGAATGACCTGATCGTAGGCACGCTGTAAAAATGTTGAATAAATATTACAATATACAATCATTCCCTGAGTCGCCATTCCTGCAGCAAGGGTTACTGCATGTTGTTCCGCAATTCCAACATCAAAAGCGCGTTCCGGAATTTCATCCATCATAAATTTTAAAGAACTCCCTGATGGCATTGCGGGTGTGATTCCGATTATTTTTTTGTTCTTTCTGGCTAAATCCAAAAGCGTTAAACCAAAAACATCCTGATATTTGGGAGGAAGGTTTTCTTCAGATTTCAAATGGATTTCACCCGTTGAAGCATCAAATTTTCCGGGCGCATGGTATTTCACCTGATTTTCTTCAGCCTGTTGCAGACCTTTACCTTTTGTAGTTACAATATGAAGGAATTTAGGACCTTTTATATTCTTTAAGCGATTCAGTTCTTTTATCAAACCAATCAAATCATGGCCGTCAACAGGTCCGGAATAATCAAAATTCAAAGATTTGATCATGTTATTCTTCTTCGGATTCTTTCCTTCTTTTACGGCAGTAAGATACTTTTTTAGCGCCCCAACGCTGGGGTCAATGCCAATCGCATTGTCATTAAGAATTACCAGCAGATTGGCATCCGTCACTCCGGCATGATTCAAACCTTCAAAAGCCATTCCGGATGCAATCGATGCGTCACCGATTACAGCAATATGTTGTTTGTTGATTTCTCCTTTTAACTGGGAAGCAATCGCCATTCCAAGCGCAGCAGAAATAGAAGTAGAGGAGTGCCCAACGCCAAAAGTATCGTAAATACTTTCGCTTCTTTTAGGAAAACCCGAAATACCGCCAAGTTGCCTGTTGGTATCAAAATTATCTCTTCTTTCGGTCAGGATTTTGTGTCCGTAAGCCTGATGTCCAACATCCCAAACCAATAAATCTTCGGGCGTATTAAACACATAATGCAAAGCAATTGTCAATTCTACAACACCTAAGCTGGCACCGAGATGACCTTCTTTTACCGAAACAATGTCAATGATAAAATCACGTAATTCCTTCGCCAATTGCGGTAATTGCGTTTCGTCAAGTAAACGTAAATCGGCTGGATTGTTTATGTTGGAAAGTAAATTGCTTTTCATTTTTTTATAAAAAACAAATTTACGGTTTTAA
>JBDTNT010000253.1:0-1721 GCA_039933615.1 Flavobacterium sp.
CCGCTCCAAGTCGTGATGAAAATCAATTGCACGCTGCTGTGGTTGAATTAATCGCAATGGACGATGCTGAGATTAAATATTCTACCGTTCAAAACTGGTTCCCGGGAAACAAAGAAGGAAAAGGTGGAGTTTATAATTTTGTAACCAAAAGAGGTTTGTGCGAAACAAACGCTAAAATTTCCTGGACACAGGTAGAAACTGGTTCGGCCGTTACCTGGAAATATCCATCTTGTATATTAAAAGGAGACAATTCTGTTGGAGAATTTTATTCTATCGCCGTTACCAATAATCACCAGCAAGCGGATACTGGAACTAAAATGATCCATTTAGGAAAAAATACTAAATCGACTATTATTTCTAAAGGTATTTCGGCTGGAAAATCACAAAACAGTTACCGTGGATTAGTGCAAATTAGTGCAAGAGCAGATAATGCCAGAAACTTTTCGCAATGTGACTCCTTATTAATGGGCAACAGCTGTGGTGCACATACTTTCCCATATATCGAAAGTAAAAATCCATCAGCAAAAATAGAACACGAAGCTACAACAAGTAAAATTGGAGAAGATCAGGTGTTTTATTGCAACCAAAGAGGTATTCCGACTGAAAAAGCGATTGCCTTAATTGTAAACGGTTTCAGTAAAGATGTCTTGAACAAATTACCAATGGAATTTGCTGTTGAAGCTCAAAAATTATTAGAGATTTCTTTGGAAGGATCTGTTGGATAATAAAAATAAAGCAATATGGATATCCTCTTAAAAAATGTAAATAAAAAAGATTTTCCAGTTTTTAAATCACTGGCGAAATCTCTTGGTTTTGAAATTATCGAAAGTGAAGAAAAACCATACAATCCTGAATTTGTAAAGGAGATTTTGGATGCAAGAGAAGAATTAAGACAAGGTAAAGGGACTAAAATAACCCTTGAAGATATAGATAAACTATGGAAATAGTTTTTTCTAGTAAAGCAACCAATGATCTGGCTTTTTGGAATAAATCAGGAAACAAAAAAATTCTAAAGAAAATTTCTGAATTATTAAGAGCTATTCAGGAAAGTCCTTTTGAAGGCATTGGAAAACCAGAACCTTTAAAATATAATTTATCAGGAGTCTGGTCTAGAAGAATTGATCAGGAGCATCGATTGATTTATGAAATTATAGATGGGAATACAATAGAAATATTAAATATAATTTCATTAAAAGGACATTACGAATAAGTATTAATGGAAAACAAGACAGTCATCATTTTAGGATCTTCCAGAAAAAATGGGAACACTACTAAGATTGTGGATCAAATTGCAAAAGAATCAAATATAGATGTAATTGATTTAAGTGATTATACTATTTCTTATTATGATTACGAAAGCAAAAACATAGACGATGATTTTTTGCCTTTGATAAGACGAATAATCGAAAAGTACGACACTTTGATTTTTGCTACTCCTATATACTGGTATAATATGAGTGGAATTATGAAGGTTTTCTTTGATCGTATTTCGGATTTAATTCGAATTGAAAAAGAAACCGGAAGAAAACTCAGAGGAAAGAAAATAGGTGTGATATCAAATTCACACGATAATGAAATCGAAGAGAGTTTTTACATTCCGTTCAAAAAATCAGCCGATTATTTAGGCATGGAATATTTAGGGCACGCGCATTTTAATGCTAATGTTCTAAACCAAACAACAAAAATAGAATTGACATTTATATAAAATAAAAAAAAACAAT
>JBDTNT010000254.1:0-2689 GCA_039933615.1 Flavobacterium sp.
ATAAGTAAAATTGCCGTATGTTTAACTAATACGATTTCGTTAAAGTGTTTGTTTTAAAATTTCATTTTTTTTGATTTAAAACTTGCATTTGAATGAAAATCTTATACATTTGTTAAGAATTTGAGCGTAAAACGTTGTTTTTGTGAGAATTGTAATAAGAAAAATGATTTTAATAATATATTATACTGTTTTTCAGTAGATTAAAAATTATGAAGATATCAAAAACTGCTTTTTTTGTGTTTTTTATAACCTTGATTAGTGTTTCAAGTGTTATTGCGGGGTCTAAAACTCCTCCGTCGCCAATGGCTAAGTCAGCCGCAGTCACGGCGGGACCTCCACCTCCTCCTTCGGTTCCTGTTGATCAGAGTTTAGTGCTCCTGACGGCAGCCGCACTATTATTAGGGACTCATACGGTATACAGATATAATTTAAAAACAAAAGCTTCAGTTTAAACTGAAGCTTTTGTTTTTAATATAATTTTGTAACTATTTGTTTATAGAATAGAGCCTGGAAATGTATTTTCCTACGACATCAAATTCTAAATTAATTTTAGTTCCAATTTTAAAGTCTTTGAAGTTGGTGTTCTCAAAAGTGTAAGGAATTATTGATACGCTAAATTCATTTGTTTTAGAATTTACGACAGTAAGGCTTACACCATTTACAGTTATAGATCCTTTTTCTATAGTGATATTATTCAGGTCTTTATCATATCCGAAAGTATAATTCCAGCTTCCGTTTGCTTCCTGAATATTAATACAGGTTCCTGTCTGATCGACATGGCCTTGTACAATATGTCCGTCAAGACGATCTCCGAGTTTCATTCCCCTCTCCAGATTTACGATGTCATTTACTTTCCAATCGCCTATATTGGTTTTTATAATCGTTTCAGCAATTGCAGTTACGGTGTAAAAGCTGTCTTTTATAGCGACAACTGTTAGGCAGATTCCGTTATGCGATACGCTTTGATCAATCTTTAATTCATTTGTGAAAGAAGACTCAACAGTTACATGAAGATTGTTTTGATCTTTTTGTATTTCGTGAATCCTTCCTTGGGTTTCTATAATTCCTGTGAACATTGTTGTTTTATTTTACTAAATTTGCACATCAAAATTAGTAATAAATAAACTGAGCACATGAATAAAAAAGCAGAAAATATAATTGTTGGAATTTCAATAGGGGATTTAAACGGTATTGGAAGCGAAGTTATATTGAAAACATTCGAAGATTCTCGTATGTTAGAGCTCTGTACGCCGGTTATTTTTGCAAACGCCAAAATACTTTCTTTCGTAAAAAAAAGTGTTGTTTCTACAGTTCAGTTTCATGGAGTTGATAAATTAGATCAGATTTTACCGGGTAAAGTCAATGTCTTTAATCTTTGGAAAGAGGGTGTAGATATTAACTTCGGCGCAAATGATGTAAAAATTGGGGAATATGCTATAAAATCTTTTGTAGCTGCGACCAAAGCTTTAAAAGAGGGGCAGATAGATGTTCTGGTTACGGCTCCAATAAATAAATATAACATTCAGTCGGAAGAGTTTAAGTTTCCTGGACATACAGATTATTTAGATCAGGAACTCGAAGGAAATGCGCTCATGATGATGGTTCAGGATAGCCTTAGGGTTGGTTTACTAACCGATCATGTGCCTCTGAATGAGGTTTCATCACATTTAACAGAAGAATTAATTACAAGGAAAATTGAAACAATAAGAAAATCCCTAATACAGGATTTTAGTATTGTAAAACCAAAAATCGCTGTTTTGGGATTAAACCCACATTGCGGGGATGGCGGAGTAATTGGTAAAGAGGATGACTTGATTTTAAAGCCAGTCCTGAAGAAAATATTTGAGAAAGGAACTATGGTTTTTGGACCATTTCCTGCAGATGGCTTTTTTGGAAGCGGTCAATATGAAAAATATGATGCTGTTGTGGCAACGTATCATGATCAGGGACTTATTCCGTTTAAGACATTATCTTTTGGAAAAGGAGTGAATTACACGGCAGGTTTAAACAAGATCAGAACTTCCCCGGATCACGGTACAGCCTATGATATTGCTGGGAAAGACATAGCAGATTACAATTCATTTAAAGAGGCAGTTTATCTGGCAATTGATATTTTTCGCTCTCGTAATCAGTATGAGGAGATTAGTCAAAAACCTCTTAAAATAAAAGAAAAACAGTTATAAACAAAAAAAGGTGAATAAGATTATTAGTTTTATAATAATTTTATATCTTTGCACCCCAATTCAGGTATCTGAGTTTTAGATACGGATTGGTCAAATTGATGTTGAAATGAGCAAAACAAAAGAATTTTTAATTCCTTTCGCAGGATTAAAACTAGGAAAACACCATTTTGAGTATCAAATAAGTAACATGTTCTTTAAGAACTTTGATTACGACGAATTTCAAAGTTCGGATATCAAAGTGAGTTTGGTTTTAGATAAGAAAAGCAACATGATGGAGTTGGATTTCAAACACAAAGGAACAGTAAATGTGCCTTGTGATCTGACAAGCGAAGATTTTGATTTGCCTTTAAAAGGTAAAATGAAATTGATTGTTCGCTTCGGAGATGAGTTCAACAACGATAATGAAGAGTTGCTGATCCTGCCGCACGGAGAGCATGAAATAGATGTAGCACAATACATTTATGAAATGATTGCCCTTTCGGTGCCGCTAAAACGAGTTCATCCAG
>JBDTNT010000255.1:0-37335 GCA_039933615.1 Flavobacterium sp.
ATTTTGTTACGGCGAAGAAAAGTTTGGCAGACTGAGATTGCTTTTATATTTCAAAATGCCGATGTATGTGTCAGTTACTTTTTTATTTTATCAGGTTTTGTGATGATAATAGCCTATGGGAATAAATCTCATGTTTCGGCACAAAGATATTTTAGAAATAGATTTGCCCGTATTTACCCATTGTATTTCTTGGCGATACTGATTATGGCTTTTCTTGAAATATTAAAAAGAAAGGTAGCTTTTACGGATTTGTTTTTAAATATTTTTATGATACAATCCTGGATTCCAGGTAAGGCTTTAACCGTTAACCCACCTGGTTGGTCATTATCTGTTGAATTACTTTTTTATGCAGTCTTTCCTTTTCTGTTCAATAGATTCTTTAAAAAAACATCTCTCAGAAGAATTTCTCTCTGTATCATTTTATTTTGGGTGCTGAGTCAGGTCATTTTTCAACTGTTTTTTTTCCTCTACGAAGGAAGTCAATTCAATACTTTTAAAGATATTTTGAAATACAATCCATTAATGCATCTAAACGAGTTCTTTATCGGTAATCTGGCAGGGCTTTTTTTTATTGGGAATTTGCAGGAGAAAAAAGGGAATTATGACTTTGCGATTATTACATTGGTCGGTTTGGTTATCTTAGCATTAAGATTTCCGTTGGGTTTAAATTTTCATAACGGATTTTTGGCTCTGTTTTTTATTCCGCTTATACTGTTAATCTCCTTGAATAATGGATATATAACCAAACTGTTTCAAAGAAAAGCATTTGTTTTTTTAGGTGAAATTAGTTTTGGAATTTATATTTTGCAGCATCCTGTTTATTCCTTAATAAGTGCTTACAGTGTTAATAAATACCTGCATTTAAATGATCCGACAATTGTTTTCTTTATCAGACTTTTGATACTGATTGTCTTTTCGGCAGTAGTTTATATTTGTATCGAAAAACCAATTTTGGAAAAAGTGAAAGGAAAGAAAAAAAGGCTGACACTTTCTGAAAATTAAGTTGGATAAAAATAGATAAATAATGAAAACAATAGCGATTATACCGGCTCGGGGAGGCTCAAAAAGAATTCCGGATAAAAATATTCAGCTTTTAGGAACGCTGCCCTTGTTGGCACATTCTATTTTATATGCGCAGCAGAATAGCGCCATAATTGATGAGGTGTATGTTTCAACAGATAATGAAGAAATAAAAAAAACAGCACTGCAGTTTGGAGCAAAAGTCATTGACAGGCCTGCTGCTATTTCGGGCGATCTGGAGCCTACAGTTTCTGCCTTGAGACATGCTTTGGAATCTATTAAACAAGATGATATTGAAAACGTAATTTTACTTCAGGCAACGAATCCGTTACGGCCAAAGAATTTGATAGTAGAAACTTTTGACGTATATCAAAAAGAAAACCTGGACAGTTTATTTACGGTTACCCGAAATCATCAGAAATTTGGAAAAATCGCAGACCGGAAATTTATTCCGTTTAATTATAACATTGGCCAGCGAAGCCAGGATTTAGAACCTCTTTTCTTTGAAAATGGATTAGTATACATCACAAAAGCATCCTTAATTCTGAATGATATTATTATTCCAGAAAATGCTTTTCCCTTCGAAGTAAATCATATTTTTGCAAAAGTTGATATTGATACCCCGGAAGATCTGGATTATGCAAATTTTATAAACCAGAAGATGAATGGATAAAAATAATATTTATTTCCCAAATCTTAATGGTTTAAGGTTTATTGCAGCTATCATGGTAATAATTAGTCATATTGAGCTAAATAAATCTCTTTTTGGATATGAAAATGGTTTTCAGGAAATTAAATTTCTGGGAAAACTTGGAGTATCGTTGTTTTTTGTTTTAAGTGGTTTTTTAATTACCTTTTTATTATTGCAGGAAAAAAAGGAGCATAAGAAAATTAATCTTAAGTTCTTTTATTTCCGAAGAATTTTAAGAATCTGGCCGCTCTATTTCTTGATCGTAATAGTTTCATTGTTTATTCTGCCTCAACTTGAATTCTTTAATATCCCGAATTTAAAGTTAGAATATGCAAACAGCACAGAGTTTATCAAAATTCTGGTTTTGTTTTTACTTTTCCTATCCAATGTAGTAATTATTATTAAGCTAATTCCGTTTGCTACACAAACATGGTCTATAGGAACTGAAGAGCAATTTTATCTTATTTGGCCATTATTAATTAGTAAAACAGATCATTTAAAAAGATATTTTTTTGGAATAATCTTGCTTTACAATTTAGTGTTACTATTAATGTACAATTCTTCTCTGGATAATATTATGTATATTAAATTAATACGGGGCTATATTGAAACAATTCAACTGGATTCTCTTACTTTTGGAGCGCTGGGAGCTTACTTTTTATTTCATAAAAATAAATTAATAGAGGTAATAATAAACAATTATATCTTTTTACTGAGTATTCTTTTACTGGTAATAAGTTTGGTTTTTGATTCTCATATAATTTATTTTAAAACATCTCTAAACGCTGTTCTCTTTATAATAATTATATTGAATTTGGTTCAAAATAAAAATATCGCAAGACTTTTAGAAAACAGATTTTTTTTTAAAATGGGCGAGATTTCCTATGGTTTATACATGTATCATCAAATAGTTATTGTTTTATTTATGAACTGTTTTATAAGATTCAATTTTTTCTCTAATTGTCTGCTTTACATTTTTACATTTGCAGGAACAATTTTAGTTTCACATTTATCATATAAGTTTTTTGAAAAACCCTTTATACTAAAAAAGGAAAAATATAAATTTTAAAAGAATGAATCCACACATAGAAATTGCCGGTAGAAAAATAGGTCCTGATTTTCCACCTTTAGTTATTGCCGAAATAGGAATTAATCATGAAGGTTCTCTTGCAGTTGCCAAAGAAATGGTTGATGCAGCACACAGAGCAGGAGTTGAGGTTGTAAAACACCAGACGCATATTGTTGAAGATGAAATGAGTGGTGCCGCAAAAAAAGTAATTCCCGGTAATGCAGATGTTTCTATTTATGAAATCATGGAGCGTTGTTCTCTGGATGAAGCTGATGAATTAGAACTCAAAAATTATGTAGAAAGTAAAGGCATGATCTTTATTTCGACCCCATTTTCGCGTGCAGCAGCAGAAAGATTAAAGAAATTTGATATACCAGCCTACAAAATCGGATCAGGCGAATGTAACAATTATCCTTTACTGGAACATATTGCTTCTTTTGGCAAACCTGTAATTTTAAGTACCGGTATGAATACCATAGAAAGCATTCAAAAAGCTGTAGCAATTTTCGATAAGCATAATATCCCGGTTGCTTTATTACACACTACAAACTTATATCCAACGCCAATTCATTTGGTTCGTTTTGGTGCGATGACAGAACTACACCTGGCTTTTCCGGATAAAGTATTCGGATTGAGTGACCATACCTTAAACAACAATGCCTGTCTGGGAGCCGTTGCTCTGGGAGCCAGTGTTTTAGAAAGACATTTTACGGACCATATGCAGCGAACCGGTCCGGATATTATTTGTAGCATGGATGAAAAAGCTTGTGGTGAATTAATTGTTTCAAGTGCAGAAATAGCTTTAATGCGTGGTGGAACAAAAAAACCGGCATTAGAAGAACAGGTTACCATTGATTTTGCCTTTGCAACAGTCTGTGCCATTGCCTCTATTAAAAAAGGAGAAAAATTATCTAAAGAAAATATTTGGGTAAAACGCCCCGGTACAGGCAAAATCCTGGCGGAACACTTTAATGATCTAATTGGGAAAGTGGCCACCAGAGATATAGAAAATGATGAGCAATTGGATTTTTCTGATTTTGAATAATATTTTAAAAAAAAGAGCATACTCTGATTTAGAAAGCTAAAATCGAAATTCGAAAAATGTTTAAAACGGAAGTCCCAAATTAATGAAAAAAATTCTTTTCCTAACCGGAACACGTGCCGATTTTGGCAAAATAAAATCTTTGATTTCAATTCTGGAACAACAACCTGATTTTGAAGTTTTTGTATTTGTAACCGGAATGCACCTGCAGGAAATTTATGGGTATACATTGATAGAAATTGAGAGATGCAATTTTAAAAACGTATTTACTTTCGAAAATCATACGCATGAAACTACAATGGACCTGACTTTGGCGAAAACAATCGAAGGTTTATCCAATTACTGCAAAAGTATCAATCCGGATATGATTGTTGTACATGGTGACCGTGTGGAGACACTTGCAGGAGCTATTGTTGGTTCTCTGAATAATATTCTGGTGGCCCATATAGAAGGAGGAGAAGTTTCAGGAACAGTTGATGAATTGATCCGCCACAGCGTTAGTAAATTAAGCCACATACATTTTGTTTCGAATGAGGATGCTAAGAAAAGGCTGCTTCAAATGGGAGAAATAAAAGAATCAGTTTTTACCATTGGTTCACCCGATATTGATATTATGTTTTCTGATAAACTGCCAGATCTTGAAACAGCGAAAAAGTATTATCAGGTTCCGTTTGAAGAATTTGCCATTGTCATGTTTCATCCTGTGACTACAGAATTTCAGGCTATGGAGCAATATACAGCTGCTTTTGTCGATTGTTTATTGGAAGACCATCATAATTATCTGGTTATTTTTCCAAACAATGATTTGGGCAGCCAGTTCATTTTGGATTCTTACGAGAGATTAAAACAAAATACCAGATTCCGGGTTTTCCCGTCTCTAAGGTTTGAATATTTTCTGACATTACTAAAAAACAGTCAGTTTATTATCGGAAACAGCAGTGCCGGAATCCGCGAAGCCCCTTATTATGGAATTCCGATCATTAATATCGGAACCCGCCAGCAAAACAGGGCTGTTCATGCCGATATTATCAACACAGATTATTCTCAGAAAAGTATAAAAGAAGCCCTTTCGGTTATAGATTCCCACCAAGTTCAGGTTTCAGCTAATGACTTTGGTCAGGGAAATAGCAGCGAATTATTTTTGGATTCCCTAAAGAAAAACGATATTTGGCAGCTGAATCATCAAAAGCAGTTTAAAGATTTTTAATCGAAAACAACAAAGATTTTTATTTTATAATCTCATAACATTGACTTTCTAATTTTCATAAGATCGTTATCTAAAATAATTGTTTTTGAAATAAAAGTGTCTTTCATTAAATGGAATAATCAGTAAAGAAGAGTAAAATGAAACAGTTTTTGCGGAAAATGGCATGGGGCATTCTGGGAAAAGGATATCTGAATTTTCTAAAAGGTCAGAATAAAACCTATTTGCATCAGGCAAAAAATGTATCTATTGGTTATAAAACCTATCATAATGGTGCATTTGTCTGGCAATGGCATCAGAATTCAGCATTAGAAATTGGAAAATACTGTTCGATAGCCAATGATGTACAATTTATATTAGATTCAGGACATCATATGGTAAGCGAAGTCACAGCCTATCCGCATTTCAATCATCTGGTCAATAAAGAGCTGCCTATTGGAAATGTAACCCAATCTGATTTTAAAAAGAATATAAAAACAGAGGAAAGTAAAACGATAGTTGGAAATGATGTGTGGATTGGAATGAATGTCATAATCTTACCAAATGTAAAAATTGGAGACGGTGTCACAATTCTGGCGGGCACAGTTGTCACAAAAGACATTCCGGATTATGCCGTTGTTGGGGGGATTCCGGGAGCCATTGTAAAAATGAAATATGATTTGGATACCATTGACAAAATGAAAAAAATCCAATGGTGGAATTGGAGCCCCGATAAAGTGGAAGAAAATGTGGGGGATTTTTATATTCCTATTCATGATTTTATCATCAAATGGCTGAAGTGATCCAATTACAGCAATCGATAAATTGCATTTGTCCTTTAATAATTAATTTAATTTATGTTTTTTAACTCCTTAGCATTTGCTATTTTTTTACCAATCGTTTTTTTTCTGTATTGGTTTGTTTTCAATAAAACCAAAAGCACACAAAATGCTTTACTGATTGCAGCGAGTTATTATTTCTATTCCTGCTGGGACTGGAGATTCCTGTTTCTGTTAGTTTTCTCTACATTTCTCGATTATTATACAGGGATTCAGATCGAAAAAGGAAAGTCTGAAAAAAGCCGTAAGTTTTGGTTTTGGCTGAGTATTTTAGTCAATCTGGGATTCCTGGGGATTTTTAAATATTATAACTTTTTTGCAGCTTCGTTTTCAGAAGTATTAGGCTCCGTCGGAATTAAGGCAAGTCCAATTTTATTGGAAGTAATTCTTCCGGTTGGAATTTCATTTTATACTTTTCACGGATTATCCTATGTGATTGATATTTATTACAAACGAATCAAAGCCGAATATAACTTTGTAGATTATTCACTCTTTGTAAGCTATTTTCCACTTTTAGTTGCTGGCCCGATAGAAAGAGCCACACATTTATTACCACAGGTAAAAGTAAAACGGGAGTTTAATTTTCAACTTGCAAAAGAAGGGATTTATCAAATCATTTGGGGATTGGTCAAAAAAGTGGTTATTGCAGATACATGTGCAATCTATGCAAATGCCATTTTTGATAATTACACTTCAATGAATTCGTTCTCTCTCATCTTAGGAGCCGTATATTTTGCATTTCAAATCTATGGAGATTTTTCAGGCTATTCAGATATAGCATTAGGGGTTTCAAAATTGTTTGGGCTGGATTTATTACGAAATTTCAATTACCCTTATTTTTCCAGGGACATTGCCGAGTTCTGGCGTCGCTGGCATATTTCGTTATCCTCGTGGTTTCGTGATTATTTATACATTCCGTTAGGAGGAAGCAAAGGGGGCCTCTGGATGAAAATAAGAAATACGTTTATCATCTTTGTTGTCAGTGGATTCTGGCACGGAGCCAATTGGACGTATGTGGTCTGGGGCTTTATCAATGCCGTTTATTTTCTGCCTTTGCTTTTGTCAGACAGCAACAGAAATAATATGGGTGAGATTCAGTTGAAATTCAATTTCGATTCAGTAAAAGTCATAATAAGTATTCTCTGTACTTTTTTCCTGACCTGTATTGCCTGGGTATTTTTTAGAGCCAGATCGATAACAGATGCAGTTCTGTACTTAAAACGCATTATTACCAACAGGGACTTTAGTTTTCAATATTTAGCCAACGAGCGTTACAGCTATGAGCTGTTAGTAATGATTGGTCTGTTTGTTTTGGTGGAATGGAATAACAGGAATAAAATTGAACCACTATCAGGGAAAAGAAGCATGCTCAGACTGGCATTGGCAATAGTGGCTATAATGGCTTTTGGAACTTATTCAGATTATAAAGAATTTATATATTTTCAGTTTTAATGAAGAAATTTTTAATTTATACGGTCAAAATTGTAATCGTAACAGTTCTTGCAGCAGTTATAATGGACGGATTGTATACCGTCGTTTTTATGAACTCTAAAAACCGTGGTAAGGTTGAAACAGTTGTAAATTCAGAAGCTAAAAAATATGATGTAGTAATCCTTGGTTCGTCTCGTGCCAATAATCATTTTGTAGCACAGATGTTTGAGGATAAAGGTCTGAAGGCTTTTAATTACGGAATGAGCGGCGGTCATTTATTTGAAGCTTCCCTGATGCTGAAATTAATGATTGAAAGGAAATATGTTATTAAGAATGTAATCTTAGAAGCCGATTTAAACCTTTCAGGTGAAAAAAAAGCAGAAGGAATAGCAGCCTTGTTTCTGCCATACATACACAATTCTGAAACGATAAAGAAACATTTCGAACATGAAAAGGATTTCAACGAGTTGTATTATTTACCGTTTTACAGATATATAAAATATGATGGGAAAATCGGATTCAGGGAAGTTTTTTTTACAGCAATACACAGAAAGACATCCATGCTCAATAATTTAGGATATTATCCGCTTTTTAAAAATAAAAACGGAAACATGAAAAATGATATTGTCAACCTAAACCCAGTGCCCCACAATAAATACTATGAAGAAATTAAAAGCATTTGTAAAGCCAATAATATTAATTTTATAGCTCTAATGACACCAATGTGTGAGAATGTGAAAGGAATGAACTATTTTGACAAAGTAAAAAAAGCATATCCTGAAATTCTTAATTATGAAAATGTGGTGGTTGAAGATAAATATTTTTCATCCTGTGGACATATGAATGATACCGGGGCAAAACTTTTTACCGCGAGAATTATAAATGACTTTTTTGGTAAAAAATAAATGAAGAAAAATAAAATTTTATTGCTCTTTCCGGATGGGGTCGGGATTAGAAATTATCTGTATTCTAATGTCTTTAAAGATATGGAAGAGGATTTGGTACTGTTTCATAATTTTGATCCGGCAACTGTAAATGCTATTAAAGATAATGTAGTAATTGAAGATGAAATTACAATTCCGGATTACAAAGAATCCGTAAAAGAGAAATTTTTAAGAGAATTAATCTGCCTTTCCAGACTCTGTTATAATAGCCAAAAAGTTAAAAACAGTTCCTTACTGACCAATTGGAATTGGAATCAAAAGACAGTCTCGAAAAAACTTTTTTATAAACTAATTGAGTCAGCAGCGCCATTTTTCAGGAACTATTCTGCTATTCTTAAATTAGAAGAAAAATATCAGAAAGCAATCCGTCAGAATGTTTTTTATGATGAGGTAAAAGATATTTTGAAAAAAGTCCGGCCAACGGTTGTTTTTTGTTCGCATCAGCGGGCTCTGAAAGTAGCTGCGATATTTGCGGCAGCAGCTGATTTAGGAATAAAAACTGCGACAGTAATTTATTCCTGGGATAATTTGCCAAAAGCCCGTATGGCTCTGCGTGCAGACAGTTATCTGGTTTGGTCAGATTACATGAAAAAAGAATTACAGTTGTATTATCCTGAAATTTCATTGGAGAGTATTCATATTACAGGAACTCCGCAGTTTGAGTTTTATAAAGATGAAAAAAATATAGCAGACAAAGACACTTTTTATAAGAGATATAATTTAAATCCAAATAAAAAAATCATTTGCTTTTCCGGTGATGATACCAGAACATCTCCCGACGATCCCAAGTATTTAAATGATATTGCCGAAGAATTGACAAAAGCCAATCTGCAGGATGAATATCAAATTTTGTTCAGAAGATGCCCGGTAGATTTTTCAGGCCGATATGAAGCTGTTGTGAATACATATAAAGACCTGATCAAAGAAGCCGCTCCATTGTGGTATTTTAATACGGCAAACGAATGGAATACAGTTTACCCGTCAGTTGATGATGTGAAATTGCTGATTAGTACTGCTTTTTACTCAGATATAGTGGTGAATGTTGGCTCTACCATGGCCTTTGATTTTGCGATGTTTAATAAACCCTGTGTTTTTATCAATTATGATCAGGAAATTAAAAATGTCGAAGACTGGTCCGTAAAAACCATTTATCAGTTCCAGCATTTCAGGAGTATTCCTAACAATAACGCTGTAATCTGGCTGAACAATAAAGAGGAAATTGTAGAAAAATTGACTCTTCAGAAGAATTGCAGTTCAGATATGATAGAATGGAAAAGAATTGTGCTGGAAGATTATGAAAATGCTTCCGTGAAAATTAAGAAAACCATTAAAGCCAATTAAAATGCACATCTGTTTCTTAACAAACGAATATCCAAAAGAAGGGTTCCCTCATGGCGGAATAGGAAGTTTTGTGAAAACTTTAGCGGTAGCATTAGTCAAAAATGGAATCAGGGTTTCTGTAGTTGGCCTGAATTATACCTTAAAAAATGAAACTGAAACCATAGATGGTGTTCATATTTACAGACTGAAACGAAGTAATGTGAAAATAATTTCATGGTATTTTAATTTCAAAGCAATCAATAAAAAAATTAAGGAAATTCATAAAGAGAATCACATCAATATTGTCGAATCCTCCGAACTTGGCCTTGCATTTATAAACAAAATAAAAGACATAAAGTACACTATAAGGCTTCACGGTGGACATCATTTTTTTGCTGAAAGTGAAAACAGGAAAATCAATAGATGGAAAGGATTTCAGGAGAAAAGATCCTTTCGAAAAAGCGATGCCTTTATTGCCGTTTCTCAATATGTAAAAAAGCATACAGAAAAATATTTAAGCTATGCTAATAAACCATTGGTATATATCAATAATCCGATCAATACGGAGCTGTTTCAACCGATTGTAAAAGAAGTGCCCGAAACAAGAATTGTTTTTGTTGGTACCGTCTGCGAAAAGAAAGGAATACGTCAATTGATACAAAGCTTTCCATTAGTTAAAAAAGCTTTTCCTGATGCAACATTAGAAATTTATGGCAGGGACTGGTTTTTTCCGGATGGAAATTCCTATGTCCAAATGTTAAAAGAAAAAGAATTGCCAGATCTTGGAGAAGAAGTAAGAAAGGATATTTATTTTCATGGAGCTATCCCATTTACGGATATTCCTCTTGTATATGCAAATGCTTCAGTATGTGTGTTTCCCTCTCACATGGAAACTCAGGGTTTGGTAGCGCCGGAAGCTATGGCGATGGAAAAAGCAGTAATTTTCACCAAGCTCGGGCCAGGTCCTGAAACAATAATTGATTATAAAACAGGATTATTATGTGATCCTCACGATCCTAAAGATATTGCTGAAAAAATTGTCTGGATTTTTTCTAATAAGGAAAAGGCAAAAGAAATAGGTAAGGCAGGAAGGAAATCTGTTCTCGTAAAATATGGATTGGATAATATTGTTTATCAAAATATTGATTTTTTTAAGTTTTTAGGTAATACATCAGCTGATTAAAACAATTGAAAGATTAAAAAAATGATCAAAAAGACTAGTTCAATGCAAAACTTGCACAAAAGTTTACATATAATTTTAATTTGCTTTTAATGAAACTTGAATTACCATATTGGAGCTCTCATCACAACATGATAATTTATTCATTATTATACTATTGTGAAGAAAATAATGAAATTTTTGATATCTCTTTTAATACTAAAATTGCCACTGGCGGAGCGATACTGCATATAAACGATAAAACGATTTTTTTAGATTATTCTGATAATATTTTATTCATTGATAACCCCAAAAAGTATGATTTTTATTTTAAAAGATCATTACTGTTTCAGGATTATAAGGAAAATATACACCCACTTAATCTTCAGGTTAACTTTTCGTATAAAGCACTAACTCTTTTAATGAAATTCAAATTTAAAGATCTTACAGATAAAAGAAACAGAACAGAAATTGTACGCGCAATGGATTACTTTAATTTAGCTGCAAATTTGTCACACAATGCAATGGATGTAAGGAACTTTCCAAAAAAAGTCACAGACAATAACGGAAAGATCATTTTTCATTCCCGATTATGGAACCCGGATAATAATGCTGATCTCGATGAAAAAATAAGAAGAGAGAGTCAAAATGAATTTCGGATTGAAGCCTGCAGAATTATAAAAAAGAATTTTAAGAATGTTTCAGTCGGTATTTTTCCGGATGAATTGTCAAAAAAAAATGCACCGGAACTAATATTAGCTATAAAAAATACATCCAAAAAAGAATATTTTAAATCCTTAAGAAATGCTGATATTGGTATTGCAGATGACGGATTAAAATATACACCCAGATGGAAAATAGGAGAGTATGTGTTGTTTGGAAAAGCTGTTGTTACTACTCCTCTAAACACAGTCGCTGCAGATTTCAGAGAACATATTAATTTTGAAAAGGTTGAAAACCGCAGCTCTTATTTGGAGTTACCGGAGAAAATTGAATATTTACTTGAAGGAAAAAGGTATTTAGAAGTAGCAGAAAATAATTTAAAATGGAGTGAAGCATATTTACATCCCAAAAATTATATCAGGAGAATATTGACAATTACAAAAAATATAAATTAGTGCCAAAATCAATAAAATTCGCTGTAATTACTCATGTAAATCACATCAAAAATGGTAATCAGTATTTTGGTTATGCTCCATACGTTCGTGAAATGAATATTTGGCTAAAAAATGTTGACGAATTAATTGTTGTCGCACCCGTAATTACTAAAATCCCAACCCTGATTGATTTGCCTTATCAGCATGATAAAATTGATTTTAAAGAAGTTCCTGATTTTAGTTTTATAAGCATTAAAGAGATAGTAAGAGCATTATTCAGGTTCCCAATTATTTTCTGGAAAGTTTTTTGGGCCATGAAACAGGCAGATCACATTCATTTAAGATGTCCCGGAAATATGGGATTAATCGCTTGTTTTGTACAGGTTTTATTTCCACAAAAAGAAAAAACGGCTAAATATGCCGGTAATTGGGACCCAAAAAGTAAACAGCCCTGGACGTATAAATTGCAAAAGTATATTTTGAATAATACTTTTTTAACTAAAAACATAAAAGTTCTGGTGTATGGGGAGTGGAAAAATCAAAGTAAAAATATCGTACCATTTTTTACTGCCACTTACTCCGAGTCAGAAAAAAACATAGTTCGGAAAGAACCCTTTAATTCAGGAATAGAATTTATTTTTGCCGGAACTTTGGCTGAGGGTAAGAATCCGCTGTATGCCATAAAACTGGTGGAACAATTGTTGGAAAAAGGATTTGATATAGTTTTAAATTTGTACGGAGAAGGAATTCAAAGAAACATTTTAGAAACATACATTAAAAGTAATAAATTAGATGATTCCGTCTTTTTACACGGAAATCAAAATCAGGCAACAATAAAACAAGCCTTTCAAAAAAGTCATTTTGTTTTCCTGCCATCTAAAAGTGAAGGCTGGCCCAAAGCTATTGCAGAAGGAATGTTCTGGGGTTGTTTTCCTGTTGCTACTAAAGTTTCCTGTGTTCCTTTTATGCTCGCTGATGAAGAGCGGGGTTTATTGCTGGAAATGGATTTAGAGCAGGATGTTCTTGAACTGGAAAAAGCAATAAAGGATGAATTAACTTATGGACTTAAAAGTGAAAAAGCACTGCTATGGTCACGAAAATATACTTTAGAAATCTTTGAAGAAGAAATAAAAAAAATACTACATCATGAAGCATAGCTTAAAAACGAAGATATTTAAAACTCTTGCCTTGCTGCCTGACCACGTCGGATATGCTGCCTATCATTTTTTGCAAAATATCAGTGGTAAGTTAACATTAGAAGATAAGATCCGTTCTACAAATGACAGTTACCAGACAATACTACGAATATTGCATGCTAATAATGTAAGTATTGAAAATGCAAAAATTGCGGAATTAGGTTCCGGATGGGTTCCGATTTTTCCTTATCAATTGATTTTGGAAGGGAAAGCTAAGCAGGTAGATACCTATGATATAAATGAACACTACAGCGTAAAAGAAGTAGAGAAGCTTAACAAATTTTACAGCTCGGAATATACGGTAGAAACTCAGACCAAAAGTAAATACCCTCTTCTTAAAACAATTTTTTATTTTCCTAAAACCGATATTTGTAACGGGGATCTTAAAGATATTGACCTGGTCTTGTCAAGATTTGTTCTGGAACATGTTCCTCCAAATGAAATAATTAAAATGCATAAATTCTTTCTTTCAAATTTAAAATCAGGAAGCCATATATTGCATTTGATATCTCCCAGTGATCACAGGGCATATGAGGATTCATCATTGTCCCTGCAGGATTTTCTGAAATACAGTGAAGAGGAATGGAATCAGATCCAAACTAAATTTGACTACCATAACAGACTGAGACTTCCTCAGTACCTGGCGCTTTTTAAAGAGGAGTTCGAAATAACTTTTTTTGAACATAATAAGCTTAATACGGAATCTGAAAGCTTTAAGAAATTTAAGAAATTGAAAATTCATGATGATTTTAAAAATTTCAGTGATGAAGAATTGATGGCAGGAAATATAAATATTTTGCTGAAGAAGAAATAAATGAGGATTGTTCAAATTATAGATTCACTGGAAGCCGGAGGAGCTGAGCGTATGGCAGTTAATTATGTCAATATTCTGTCCGGTAAAATCGAATTCTCCGGGTTGGTTGTTACCAGAAAGGAAGGTCAGCTATTGAATTTTATAAATGAAAAAGTTTCGTATCTCTTTTTAAAGAAAGAAAAGAAAATAGATTTTAAAGCCATTTTTAGATTAAGAAAGTACCTCAAAAACAATAGAATTAATATAATTCATGCCCACAGTTCTTCTTTTTTTATAGCAGTTTTAGTGAAAATCACTATGCCGGGAATCAAAATAATATGGCACGATCATTATGGAAGCCGTGCTAAGGAATCAAAGAAAGAAAATCGAATCTTAATTTTTTTATCGTTCTTTTTTAGTTCAATTTTTGTGGTTAATCTTCAATTGCAGGAATGGAACAGAAAGTATATGAACTGTAAAAAGGTGATTTTTGTTCCTAATTTTATTTTAGAACGAAATGAAAATCCCGAAATAACACAGCTCAAAGGTGAAAATGGAAAACGAATAGTTTTTCTGGCAAATCTAAAAAAACCAAAGAATCATATTTTTGCTCTAAAAGCTTTTAAGGAATTAAAATTAAAGGAATCCGATTGGAGTTTACATTTAATCGGAAAAGACTATTTTGATACCTATTCGAAAGAATTAAAAGACTTTATAAAATCTAATTCATTAGAAAATCATATACATTTGTGCGGAGAAAAAAGGGATATAAAATATATTCTGTCACAAGCTTCAGTTGGTGTTTTGGCTTCAACGGAGGAAGGATTTCCGGTAACATTACTTGAATATGCTTCAGCGAAATTGGCAGTAATTTCTACAAATGTTGGTTATTGCTCTGAGCTTATTCAAAATGAATTTGGCGGATTGCTGTTTAATCCCTTAAACGATTCTGAAATACGGGAACAATTGCATAAAATAACCGAAAGTCAGTCGCTTAGGGAAATTTTGGGAAATAACCTCGAAGAAACACTGGTTAAGGAATATTCTGAAAAAACTATAGTTGAAAAGCTCATGGAGGCTTATAAAAAATAAATTGATGAAAAAAGCTTCATTATCTTATGTTCACTTAATCGGAATTCATGCCCTGATAGGAGTGTTGGTTTTTGTATTGCCTTTTATTACAAAAATTTACACCTTGTCTATTTTTGTTTTTGGCCTTTTTTATATTATTAAAAACAAAAATAAGAATAATGAGGTTCTGATAATGTCGGCTTACATAGTCGGGGCGGAAGTGCTTTTAAGGATGACAAATGGAGTAATCCTGAATGAATTTGCTAAGTATTCGGTTATGATCTTTATGTTTATAGGCATTATTTATTCGGGTTTTTCTAATAAAGTATTAGTGTATTGGATCTTTTTCTTATTGCTTATTCCGGGTATTATTGTATCTGTTTTTTCTTTAAATTTTGATACTGATATCAGGAAAGCAATTGCTTTTAATATTTCCGGACCAGTCTGTTTGGGAATTTCTTCCATTTATTGTTATCACAGAAAAATAACTTTTGACAGATTAAAGACAGTAATAATTGCTTTGTCTTTACCCTTGATTTCTATTGCGGTTTATCTTTTTTTGTATTCTCCAAGTGTGAAAGATGTTGTCACAGGAACAGAGTCTAATTTTGCAACTTCAGGCGGATTTGGTCCAAATCAGGTATCGACTATTTTGGGATTGGGGATTTTTCTCTTTTTTGTCCATTTATTATTAAATTCAAAAAGTAAATTTTTAATAGGGTTGAATGCCGTTCTTGTACTGATCTTTGCTTTTAGAGGTATTGTTACTTTTTCAAGAGGAGGAGTAATGACAGGTATTGTTATGATTATTTTGCTTCTGGTTGTATTGTATTATCAGGGGAATTCCGTGGCTAAGTCAAAAATTGGATTTATAATTGTGATGTCATTCCTGGCAGGAATTGGAGTTTGGGGCTATTCGTCCATACAAACCAGCGGATTAATCAATAAAAGATATTCAAATCAGGATGCTTTAGGAAGAGTTAAGAAAAGTAAATTATCAGGTAGGGAAACTCTTATCGCTTCCGAGCTTCAGATGTTTGTAGAAAACCCGATTTTAGGTGTGGGAGTCGGAAGAAATAAAGAAATCAGAAAACAGGAAACAGGAATTGAAGCCGCTTCCCATAACGAAATTACAAGGATGCTCGCTGAACATGGGAGTTTAGGTTTAATCGATTTGATGATTCTGTTATTTACGCCATTAATTTTATTTGTCAATAACCGTCAAAATATATTTGCTCTTTCTTTTTTGGCTTTTTGGCTCTTAACAATTAACCATGCAGCTATGAGAATGGCCGCTCCGGCATTTGTATACGCTTTGGCACTTCTTTCAGTTCAAATTAAGATTCCTGAAAAACCTGAAAATTCAGTTGATTAAATCCTTTTTTTTATAATACATTTGCTTCGAGTTAATTACCCCAAATTAAACTATAGAATAAATGTTTTTAAATAAAAAAATTCATTTCGAGATATCGGAAAGGAAAGTACTACTCCATATTTTAGATGCTGTATTTGTCTTAGGTACACTTTTTTTACTTAGTGTAACTCTTGATTTTAAATACTTTATATTCTCAAGCGCAAATTATTATTGGGAGATTGTATTGGTTTTTTACATATACATGTTTGGCTCTATTTTCGAAATGTATAATCTACAAGTGGCGAGCAATCAATTTCAAATCCTTAAAAGCACAATATTTACCGTAAGTACAACAGTAATTTTTTATTTACTGACGCCGGTTTTATCACCCGAATTACCCAAACACAGAATTGCAATAGTTATATTTTATTTTGCAGTTCTTTTTTCATTATTGGCCTGGCGCTATTTGTATGTTTATTTTTTAGCCTCTCACCGGTTTATCCAAAACGTTGTTTTAATATGTGATCAGAATCAGGTTGAAGAATTGGTTTTAGGACTTGAGAATGTTGATCCGCATTATAAAATAGCAGGTTTTGTAAACTCCGATTCCCTTTCTAATGAAAATCTGGATTTCCATTATGTGAAAGAAATCAAAAAGGAAGATCTGGAAGATTTTGTTTCGAAAAATAATATTTCCGAAATTGTAATTGCATCTCAGAATACGGAAGGAATCACAACTGATTTGTATCAGAAACTATTACATTTATTAGAGTCAGGAAACGTAATTAGAGAATATACACAAGTTTACGAAAATAAAACGCAACGCATTCCGGTGCACTATATCTCAAGGGATTTTTACCGCTTTTTCCCCTTCAGCCGGAGTAATAACAATAAATTATACCTGTTTCTGGTTCGCTTTCTGGAATTCTTATTTTCATTTATTGGTTTGTTAATCTGCTTTGCCCTTATACCTTTTATTTTTATTGGAAATCGTATTGGCAATAAAGGAAGTTTATTCTATACACAGGAAAGGGTAGGTAAAAACGGTGTGGTTTTTAAGATATATAAGTTTAGGACAATGGTTGAAAATTCAGAATCTGGTGGAGTTGTTTTTGCAACTTCAAATGATAAACGTATCACGCCATTTGGAAAATTCATGCGTAAATCAAGAATAGACGAACTGCCTCAGTTTTTCAATGTTATTATTGGAGATATGGCCGTAATCGGACCTAGACCGGAACGTCCTTTCTTTGTTGAGGAAATTGCACAGAGAATGCCTTTTTATGAAACAAGACACGTTATTAAGCCAGGACTTACAGGCTGGGCACAAGTTAATTATTCTTACGGTGAATCTATAGAAGAAAGCCTCATAAAATTACAATATGACTTATACTACATCAAACACAGAAGTATTTTTCTGGACGTGAGTATTACTTTCAAAACAATCACAACAATTGTATTTTATCGCGGTCAATGATTCTTAGATAATTATTGGAATGCGTTTCTTGTTTCGAATCGCGACTCTTACAAGTACAAAACCACTCGTGATTATCATTGGAAGCACAATTAAGAAATGTGCCTTATTAATCATAAAAATGGTGTAAACCACCAAAAAGATTAAATGTAAAACAGAAAATCGGTACGTCCATCTTTTGTTTTTTGCTATTGAAATAAAAATCAGAATCAGCAACAAAGGACTGAATAAAAGGATGTTGTAATTCATCGCCAGTTCCAGGTGAAAAGAATAAAATCCAACAAGAACAAAAAAGATTCCCATTAAGGACAAAATGAAAAGATAAATTTTATCGACTGCTTTATTATGTGCTAAAACAACAAAAGCCAGTATAAAAAGATAAGTGTAAACATTATTCCACCACGATGATGGAGTTTCTTTCTCGAAACTTAAAAGAGTTTTGCTTTTGCTTGCCAGCGGCTGGTTTTGAAAAGTAGTTTTTTCTAAGCTGTTTTTTAACTCAAAAGGTAAAAATATTTTCGTTCCTGATTGATCGACTTTTGTTCCGAAAATGATACTGGTTCCTAATTTTTCATAAAAATGCCCATCAAAGTACGGATATAAAATCGATCTGTAAGTGATGTCAGTATCTCCTTTTTTCACGAGTGCATCCTGACCTAAAGTTGCATTGATAATATCTACTACCATCGATGTGCAGTTTTTATCAATAAATTTATAAGTATAATAACGATCCTCAGAAAATAAAGCGTTGTTTAGTTTGTCAAAAAGAGTTTGTTTTAAATCTGGAGAAATAAGTAATTCCTGCTCGTAGACACTTCTTTTTTCAGCATTATAATCTTCAATAAATTCAGAAAAAGTACGCGCACTTACAAAATATTGTAAATCACCTTTTGCAAACTTTGCAACGAAATTAGGTGTTCTGAAATCAAAATTTCCATAATTATAAACAACATCAATATTGTTTGCTGAATCCAGGACGCGAATAGCAGTGTGTCCAAAAAAGGAATAGCTTTCGTTGCCAAGTCCACAAGTAATGACGCTTATTTTTGCCTCTTTTGATAAGGGAATTTTTTGGCTAAAACCAATGTTAAAACTTAATAATAATAAAGTAAAAAGTGTAATTCTGAAAATGACTTTTTTCATGATTTAAAATTTTAAGAAGTTCAATGGTTTGTAATTATTATCTAAAGATACCTAAATCTACTTTTAGAGAAAAAATATTTGAGTATAAAGCTGTACTTTGATTTCCTAAATCTGTTAAAGCATAGTCAACCTGAATTCCTTTGTATTTAAATCCCAAACCAATATTGGGTTGAAAATTTACTTTTTCAGAATTATCTAACTGAGTTACATTCTGAAAATTTCCCGCTCCGGCCCTAAGGAAAACCAAATCGGTATAACCAAATTCAAAACCAACTGCAGGATCTATGCTCACAACTTTTGATGAGATAATATCATTCGTCTGTTCAAAACGCATGTTCAGATTTGTAGCAACCAAAAGACTGTAGTCATTATGGAATTCTATTTTTTTCGAAACTCCTAATTGTGCTTTTGGTAAAGTGATTTCGGTACTTTCCGGTAATTCATTATTTTCTCCCGGAATAGCATCTGATATTTTTTTATACTCTTCTTCATCAATATTCCAGACATTGTAAGTTGTTGTAATATCGCGAAGCATCAAGCCAAATTTCCAGTCGTTTCTTTCAAATTGAAATCCAAAATCGAAACCAAATCCCCAGGAATTGGCAAACTTTCCAATAATTCTTCGGATCACTTTTGCATTTACACCATATTGAAAGCCTTCTACAGGTAATTTTCGGGCGTATGAAAATGTAAAGCCATAATCGGCTGTAGAGAAGAGACTAACTCGGTTGTAATCAATATTTCCCTGATTGTCGATTAATTCGGTTGTGTCTAAAATATCATCGACACCAAAACGGATCATCGAGATTCCCCAGGCACTTCTGTCATCAATCGGACTAGCGTATCCTATGTAATCATATTGTGCGATATTTGCAAAATAATTAGCGTGCATCAAAGAAATCTGATGGTCTTCAAGATGTGTCAGACCGGCAGGATTCCAGTAAACGGAGTTTACATCGTCTGTCGAGGCAACAACAGCACTCGACATTCCAAGGGCAGCAGCGTCAACACCAATATTCATAAACTCATTCGAATATTTCCGAACAGTCTGTGCATATTGTGTGGTACAACTCCATAATAATAAAAGCGTGAAAAGTTTCTTCAACGGATATTTTTTTGTAAACGGGGTCTGTTTTAATTTTCATCAAAAATATAATATTTTTACTAATCTAATTAATTGATTTTGATAAATATTATGAAAGTCAGGATATCTAATGAAAAACTCCTTAAAAAAAGATATTTTAGATTCAGTTATTGTGCTAAATTTGTTGCTCACGATTATCAAAATTTATAAACATGAATATTAAAAAACACATTCCTAATTTAATTACATTAATCAATCTTTTTTGTGGTTGCATAGCAGTTGTTTATGTTTCGGAAGCCAATTATCTAATGGCTTTTTATATGGTTTGCTTGGGTATATTTTTTGATTTTTTTGATGGTTTTTTTGCCAGATTGTTTAAGGTTTCCAGTCCACTTGGACTGCAATTAGACTCTTTGGCTGATATGGTGACCAGTGGAGTAGTTCCGGGGTATGTTATGTTTAGTTTGTTTACCAATAGCGCTCATGAGTTAGGGACAAATGCTTTTATACCGTTTTTGGGGTTCATTGTTACTTTGGGTTCTTGCTACAGACTGGCGAATTTTAATATCGATACACGTCAGACCGATTCTTTTATTGGATTGCCAACTCCGGCAAATGCTTTGTTTATTTTAAGCCTGCCTTTGGTTATAGAATTTTCTGATTCTTTAATGATGCTTGAAATAGTAACGAACCAATGGGTTTTGCTGATTATCACTTTGTTTAGCGCTTATATCCTAAATGCTGAAATCCCATTGTTTTCATTAAAAATTAAGAAATTTAATTTTAAGGACAATGCATTGCAAATTTCATTCTTACTCATTTCTTTTATTCTGCTCCTATTGCTTCATTACATCGCAATTCCTGTAATCATCGCGTTTTATGTGCTATTGTCGGTAGTGAATAATGTGTTTTTGAAAAAGTAGTTTTTATTGAATGAAAAGAAAACCTGTTACAAGAAAACAAAACTATAGTCGAAAAACGAGTTCAGCATCCTCGGTCGGTAAATTTTTTCGATACATAACTCTTATTGCTTTTATTGGTCTTTTTCTGGGTACTGCATACCATTATCGCAGGGGGTTGGCCTATTATTTAGGTTTTAAGAGAGAAAAACTTTCCGAGAAAGAAATTGAGGATAAACGACTTTCTGATGTGCGGAATTTCCAGGTTCTGGCAAAACACGAAGGAAAATCGATTGGATTGGATGTGTCGGAATATCAGGGAAAAATCAGCTGGTCTTATGTAGATACTTTAGAGCAAAAATATCCCATAGACTTTGTGTTTATCAGGGCAACTGTTGGCCGTGACAGAAAAGATTTTCAATTTAAGCGAAACTGGATCGGTGCCAAAGAAAATAAAATGATCCGTGGTGCGTATCATTATTACCGTCCAAACGAAAACTCGATAGAACAGGCTGATCTTTTTATTCAAACTGTAAAATTGGAAAAAGGCGATTTACCTCCGGTTTTAGATATCGAAAGATTACCTAAAAATCAATCGCTGGACAGCCTTAAAAAAGGATTGAAACGTTGGTTGCTGAAAGTAGAAAATCACTACAAAGTACGTCCGATTATTTATACGGGGGAACGATATTATGCTGATTTTTTGAAAGAGGAATTTAGCGAATACCTTTTTTGGATTGCCAACTATAATTTCTACAGAGAGAGAATTGAAGATGACTGGCTATTCTGGCAGTTTACAGAAAAAGCAACAGTCCCTGGAATTGAGCGAACTGTCGATGTGAATATATACAACGGTGATTTACAGCAATTGCAGTTTATAACTGTCGAATAAATTTTTGTAAAATGTAAGTTGAAGGAAAAGAAAAATGGTGAAAAATAAAATAACATTTCACTTTTCACCATTCCTATTTTAGTTTTTTTAGAATTCCAATTTCTTCTTACGTAATTCGAAATTTTGTCCAAGATATACACGGCGGACCATTTCATCTTCAACCAGTTCTTCCGGTATTCCGGCTTTCAGGATTCCACCTTCAAACATTAGGTAGGTTTTGTCCGTAATCGCTAAAGTTTCCTGTACGTTGTGATCGGTAATAAGAATTCCGATGTTTTTATTTTTTAATTGTGCTACAATTCGCTGAATATCTTCAACCGCAACCGGGTCAACTCCGGCAAAAGGCTCATCCAGTAAAATGAATTTTGGATCAGTTGCCAGTGCGCGTGCAATTTCGGTACGACGGCGTTCTCCTCCTGAAAGTAAATCGCCCCTGTTGGTACGAATATGTTCTAAACTGAATTCTTCAATAAGACTTTCCATTTTTGCAATTTGCTCTTCTTTAGAAAGTTTGGTCAATTGCAAAACGCTTAAAATATTGTCTTCAATGCTTAGTTTTCTAAAAACGGAAGCTTCCTGCGCCAAATAGCCAATTCCCTGTTGTGCACGTTTGTACATCGGATAATCAGTAATATTCAAATCATCAAGATAAATATTTCCCTGATTTGGTTTTACCAATCCTACAATCATGTAAAATGAAGTTGTTTTTCCGGCACCATTTGGTCCCAAAAGCCCAACAATTTCCCCTTGATTTACTTCAACGGAAATTCCTTTTACAACACTTCTGCCTTTGTAGGTTTTGATTAAATTATCGGCTCTTAGCTTCATTTTTAATTAGATAATTAGGTAATTTGATAATGAGATAATTTAAAAATAGCTCAGTTCAATTTTAAATTTGTGATTAGAAAAGGCAAAATAAGTATAAAATAGTGAATCAGATAAACGAATTAACAAATTATTGCATTTTCTAATTATCAAATTGACACATTTTCTAATTTCCGCCAGCTTCTTCTTCTAAAGCTTCCCAGAATTCATATGCTCTTCGTAAATGTGGGATTACAATTGTTCCTCCAACCAAAGTTGCGATTCCCATAGCTTCCATCATTTCTTCTTTTGTAACTCCTTCTTTATGGCTGGTTTCCAAGTGGTATTTTACACAGTCATCACAACGTAAAACTGCCGATGCAACTAATCCTAAAAGTTCTTTTGTTTTTACATCAAGAGCTCCGGGTGCATAAGCGTTAGTGTCAAGGTTGAATATTCTTTTTACGATTTTATTATTATCTGCAAGCAGTTTTTCGTTCATTTTAGAACGATAGTCATTAAATTCTTGAATAATATCAGACATTTTCTTTCATTTTATTTTTATAAACAACCCTTGAAATAAGGATACTCAACTCATAAATAATCAACATTGGTATAGCCACAATAGTTTGACTCACGACATCCGGCGGAGTAACAATTGCAGCGATTATCAAAATGATTATGACAGCGTATTTCCAATATTTTCTTAAGAAGGCAGGTGTTACTAAACCTAACTTCGTTAAGAAATAAATGATAATTGGCAATTCAAAAAACAATCCGCTGGCAAGTACACTGGTCTTCACCATTCCCATATAAGATTCAATTGTAAATTGATTCACAACAGCTTTACTTATGGAGAAAGTTGCCACGAAATTTACGGACATTGGGATTACGATATAATAACCAAATACAACTCCTAAAAAGAAAAGCAATGACGAAGTGAAAATAAATATTTTTGCATTTTTGCGTTCTTTCTCGTATAAAGCAGGACTGATAAATTTCCAAAGTTCCCATAAGATATAAGGAAAACTAAGAATAAATCCAGCCAGAATACACATCCAGACAAATATATTGACCTGACCTTCCATCTCCGTATTCTGAATGATAAAGTTCAATTCGGTAATACAAATACTGTCAGCAAAACCTAGTTGATGTGATAAATCACAAAACCAGACATAGGTAAAAAAAGTAGGCCTGGTTGGCCCCAGTATTATTACATCAAATAAATAATCACTTATAAAATAAGTGACCAATGCCATAACCATAACACCAATTGTACTTCTTACTAATAGCCATCTTAATTCTTCAAGATGATCTAAAAACGACATTTCGCTTAGGTTTTTCTTTGCCATTATACAATTCCTTCTTTTAAAATGTCATGTAAATGTAAAACACCTCTGTAGGTTCCGTTGTCGGAAACAATCAACTGGGTTATAGAAAAATCTTCCAGAATATTTAAGGCATCTACTGCCATAGTATCAGACGATACTAGTTTTGGGTTTTTTGTCATAATATCTTTAGCGGTTAAATCGGCAATTGTGTCCCTGTCGTTAAGCATTCTTCGGATGTCTCCATCAGTAATAATTCCGATTACCTTATCGTTTTCTATAACTGCTGTTACTCCTAATCTCTTCTCAGATATCTCAAATATAACTTTTTTAACCGAGGTATCAGGAGTTACCATTGGTTTTAACGAATTTTCAATCATATCTTTCACACGAAGCAATAGTTTCTTTCCTAAAGCCCCGCCAGGATGGTAAACAGCAAAATCTTCCGGTTTAAAATCGCGCATTTCCATTAAACAAACTGCAAGAGCATCTCCCATTACAAGTTGTGCTGTTGTACTGTTTGTTGGTGCTAAATTTATGGGACAGGCTTCCATGTCAACAGTAGTGTTTAGGACATAATCAGAACCCTTTGCCAGAAAGGAAGTTATATTTCCGGTGATTCCGATTAAAATGTTTCCAAAACGTTTTAGTAACGGAACCAAAGCTTTTATTTCAGGACTGTTTCCACTTTTTGAAATGCAAATAATAACGTCCTCGTTCTGTATCATTCCCAAGTCACCATGAATCGCTTCTGAGGCATGTAAAAACATAGAAGGGGTTCCGGTGGAGTTGAAAGTAGCAACCATTTTTTGTGCAATAATGGCGCTTTTTCCGATGCCGGTAACGATCAGTCGGCCTTTAGTTTCGTATATGCGTTGGGTTGCTTCGTAGAAATTTTCGTCAAGGAAATCAATTAATTTTGTAATTGCTTCACTTTCAGAGAGTATTGTTTTTTTTGCAATTGCTAATATATTTTCTTTTGTGATCAAATCAGAATATTTAAAATTTGTATGTATAAAAGAAAGTTGTATCTTTATGTGTTGCAAATTTATACAAAATACCATTAATATAAAGAATGAATTCAAACGAAATTGAAATACATAAAGAATTAAAGAAGTATTTCGGCTTTAGCCAATTTAAAGGCTTGCAGGAGCAAGTCATTACGAGTATCCTAGGTAAGACGAATACTTTCGTGATTATGCCTACAGGCGGTGGAAAGTCTCTTTGTTATCAATTACCCGCTTTAATTCAGGAAGGAACATCTATTGTGGTTTCTCCTTTGATTGCTTTGATGAAGAATCAGGTTGATGCCATTCGAAGCCTTTCTTCAGAAAACGGAATTGCACATGTACTAAATTCCTCACTTACCAAAACAGAAATTGCACAGGTAAAAAAAGATATTACTTCCGGTCTGACCAAACTTTTGTATGTGGCTCCGGAATCTTTAACAAAAGAAGAATATGTGACTTTTTTGCAAAGTGTTCCGATTTCATTTGTTGCCATTGATGAAGCACATTGTATTTCAGAATGGGGACATGATTTCAGACCCGAGTACAGAAATCTGAAAAACATTATCAAACAATTAGGGCAGGTGCCTATTATTGGTCTTACCGCTACTGCAACGCCAAAAGTTCAGGAAGATATTCTTAAAAATCTTGATATGTCTGATGCTAATACTTTCAAAGCATCCTTTAACAGACCAAATTTATACTACGAAGTCCGTACAAAAACTAAAAATATAGAATCGGATATTATCCGGTTTATCAAACAACACAAAGGCAAATCAGGAATTATTTACTGTTTAAGCCGTAAAAAAGTAGAATCAATAGCCGAAGTTCTACAGGTAAACGGAATTAGTGCCGTTCCGTATCATGCAGGTTTAGATGCTAAAACCCGTGCCAAACATCAGGATATGTTCCTAATGGAAGATGTAGATGTGGTTGTGGCAACAATTGCTTTCGGAATGGGAATTGACAAACCCGATGTTCGTTTTGTAATTCACCATGACATTCCAAAATCATTAGAAAGTTATTATCAGGAAACCGGACGTGCCGGACGGGATGGCGGAGAAGGACATTGCCTGGCTTATTACTCCTATAAAGATGTAGAAAAGCTGGAGAAATTTATGTCTGGAAAACCGGTTGCAGAACAGGAAATTGGTTTTGCACTCTTGCAGGAAGTTGTAGCTTACGCCGAAACCTCAATGTCACGCAGAAAATTCCTTCTGCATTATTTTGGTGAAGAATTTGACAGTGAAACTGGTGAAGGTGCAGATATGGACGATAATGTCCGCAATCCTAAAAGCCGTATTGAAGCCAAAGAACAGGTCGTTAAATTATTGGAAGTCGTTCGCGATACCAAACATATTTATAAATCAAAAGAAATTGTCTTTACTTTAATAGGTCGTATAAACGCAGTAATTAAAGCACATAAAACAGATACACAATCTTTCTTCGGTAAAGGTTCTGATCATGACGAGAAATATTGGATGGCTTTATTGAGACAAGTCCTGGTAACAGGTTATTTGTCAAAAGATATTGAAACCTACGGAATCATAAAAATTACTGAAGCAGGACTGGATTTCATTAAAAATCCGGTTTCGTTTATGATGTCTGAAGATCATGAATATAATGAGTCTGAAGATGAAGCAATCGTAACGGCATCTAAATCATCCGGTACTGCCGATGAAGTACTGATGGGGATGTTACGTGAACTGAGAAAAAAAGTAGCCAAAAAACTGGGAGTTCCTCCTTTTGTTGTTTTCCAGGATCCTTCTCTTGAAGATATGGCGCTGAAATACCCGATTAGCTTAACCGAATTATATAATATTCACGGAGTTGGTGAAGGAAAAGCCAAAAAATACGGTGGTGATTTTATTACCCTGATCAATCGTTATGTAGAAGATAATGACATTATCCGTCCGGATGACTTAGTGGTTAAATCTACCGGGGTAAACTCTGCCAATAAATTATACATCATTCAGAATATAGATCGAAAATTATCATTGAAGGATATTGCTTCTGCGAAAGGACTTACAATGGATAATCTGATTAAAGAAATGGAGCAAATCGTGTATGCCGGAACCAAACTGAATATCAAATATTGGGTTGACGATATGCTCGATGATGATCAGCAGGAAGAAATTCACGATTATTTCATGGAATCAGAATCAGATAAAATCGAAGACGCACTTAAAGAATTCGATGGTGATTACGATATTGATGAATTACGCTTAATGCGAATAAAATTCATCAGTGAAGTAGCTAATTAAAATGAGTTTTCAGTCACAGTTTTCAGTTTCTGATGCGACTGAAAACCGTGACTCAATTTCTTAACCTTCAAATACTTCCCCACGATGCGGTTTTAAAGCATCACGTACCAAAATCATATTTTCTTCAGCAACTACCATAAAAGCAGTAGCGTGCATTTCGTTTATGATTTTAAAACCCGTAATATTCAACGGAAGTTTTTCTATAGCGATATATTCTTTCAAATGAATTTCATGATGTTCCGCTGTTTTTGCAGATGCCGGACCACGAAAATCCCAAATCAGTTTTATTTTTCTGGACATTTATTTAAGATTCAAAGTTTGAAAGGCACAAAGGTACAAAGTCTATTTTGAAAATGGATTTTATATTAAACATCTAATTTCAGATCAAAATAGTATTTTTGCATGTTCTTTTCATAGAAAGAAAAGCTAATAGAATAAATAAGATACAATGCCAAGAGAACTTTTACTTCAGGTAACACCAGAAATCGCTGCAAACGAATTGCTGCTTCACGACTATTTGTCTAAACAGATAAAGGTTTCTCCCAAAGAAATTCAACATGTTTCTATTCTGAAACGATCAATTGATGCGCGTCAGAAAGCGATAAAAATCAATTTGAAAGTAAGCATATATTTAAAAGGAGAACCTTTTCAGGATACTAAAATTGAGTTGCCTGTATATAAAGATGTTTCTAAAGCTCAGGAAGTCATTGTCGTGGGAGCAGGACCGGCAGGACTTTTCGCAGCATTGCAGTTGATTGAGTTAGGTTTAAAACCGATCGTGATCGAAAGAGGAAAAGACGTTCGCGGTCGCCGTCGTGACCTGAAGGCAATCAATGTAGATCATTTGGTTAATGAGGATTCCAATTATTGTTTTGGTGAAGGCGGAGCAGGAACGTACTCAGACGGTAAATTATATACACGCTCTAAAAAGCGAGGTGATGTGACCAGAATTTTAGAACTTCTGGTAGCTTTTGGAGCTTCTGAGGATATTTTGGTGGAGGCACATCCGCATATCGGAACAAACAAATTGCCTAAAATCATTGAAGACATTCGAAATAAAATCATCGAATTTGGTGGGCAGGTTTTGTTTGATACCAGAGTTACCGATATTTTAGTGAAAAATAATGAAGTCGAAGGAATTGTAACCCAAAACGGAGATACCATTCAGGCTAATAAATTAATCCTGGCAACGGGACATTCTGCTCGTGATATTTTTGAATTATTAGACAGAAAGAAAATTTTTATTGAAGCAAAACCTTTTGCATTGGGAGTTCGCGCAGAGCATTCACAGGAGTTAATAGACAGTATTCAATATAGTTGCGATTACCGCGGCGAACATTTACCTCCGGCACCATATTCTATCGTTAAACAGGTCAACGGCCGCGGAATGTACTCGTTTTGTATGTGTCCGGGTGGTGTAATTGCACCTTGCGCAACGAGCCCGGGTGAAGTGGTGACCAATGGATGGTCGCCATCAAAAAGAGATCAGGTTACGGCAAATTCCGGAATTGTGATCGAACTGAAACTGGAAGATTTTAAACCTTTTGAGAAATTTGGTGCTCTGGCCGGAATGGAATTCCAAAAAAGTATCGAGCAAAAAGCGTGGCAACTGGCGGGACAAACCCAAAAAGTTCCCGCACAGAGAATGATTGATTTTACACAAAATAAAGTTTCATCAGAAATTCCTAAAACTTCGTATGTTCCGGGAACAACTTCAGTAGAAATGGAACAGGTTTTTCCTGGTTTTTTATCTCAGATTTTACGTGAAGGATTTAAGGAATTCGGTAAATCAATGCGGGGTTATCTAACCAACGAAGCCATTTTGCATGCACCCGAAAGCAGGACTTCGTCTCCCGTCCGTATCCCCAGAAATCCCGAAACTTACGAGCATTTGCAAATAAAAGGTTTGTATCCGTGTGGGGAAGGAGCGGGTTACGCAGGTGGAATTATATCCGCTGCAATTGATGGTGAAAAATGTGCGCTGATGATTGCTGAAACTTTAAAATAAAATAAATTCATGAAAAATTTCTTTTCAAATCTCTTCGGAAGAAATCATAATCCGGAATCAATTGTTTCTTTTGATATTATCGATTCTGTTTATACTAATTTGTATAATGGTGAAAACAGCTTGGAATTTAAAATAAAAGGGATTCATGACAACGTACGGGTTAATTTATACTCTTTCCCGGGTTCATTTGATTATGAAGAAGCAAAAAAGGAAATCGAAAAAAGCGGTTTTAAAAATGCCTACGAAGTTTTAAATGAACTTTATAAAAAGATTGATATTGGAGCAATATCGGAAGAAAATATCCTGGCAGAATTAGAATATGATTACATTCATATTCAGTTTTATACAGAGCCAACACCAGAGGTCAAAAAATATTTAAAAAATATTTTGCATAACTTCATCATTTTCTTTTGCTGTACTAATAGTACAGAAACGAATGATTTTAGAATTTTGTACAGTGGCAGTCACTTTTTGGATTATACTAAAGGGATATTGGAATCAGAAAGTATGGATATAAATAATCCAAAGACTGATAGTCAGAAAATAGGAGTTAAGGGTTTTGAAATTGTTTTGCAGGGAATTTGTCAGTATTTGCAAATTGAAATACCGGAAACGATTCTTCTTCCTTCGCAGGAGAATTTATTACCTGAAGAGGTTGAGGTTACGGTTGAAACTTTTGAAGAGTTTACGAAATTAATTTCAAGAGGTATTATTGAAGAAAAACTGCTAAAAAAGGAATCGAAAAAGCTGTTTAAGAATTTTAAAAAAGAAGACAAAGACTATCATGCCAAAGTCTATGGCCACTTTGATTTTTTTGAAAGCATAAACTGCTGGAACAGCGACTGGAAATTTGATCCGGAAGATGCCGAATATTTTATTTCAGAAATGATAGGAGAAGATCTTAATTTCGAATATCCTGACGAAACGTACAGTCATGATTTGTTTCCCTACATTCAGTCTGCTTTAGAAAAACATAATTTGGAATTAATGACGTATGACACCCACGGTGATAATTACCTGTTTTTTGTGGCCAATAAAAATGAGGTCGGCAGAATTCTGCAATTATCTGAATTAACAAAGATTGAAATAAATCAATTATAGCAATTCGTGGCAAAAAAATATCAGGGAATCAATATTATTTTTCCGGTACTTTTTCGGCTTTCCAGATAATCATGTGCCAGTTTTCCTTCTGATAATTTAAAGGATGTCGGAGTTGAAAGCGTAATTTTCCCTGCTATAATCCATTCAAATAATTGGTTTGCTCTTTTGATCCGCTCTTCTTTAGAATTTAAATAACTCCATAAATCACCTCCGGTCAGTGTTTTAGAAGTATCCATCAACATTCTGGGGTCTACAGGTTCAGGATCACCGCCAGCCATTCCGAAGAAAACAACCTGTCCGCATTCTTTTGTGACTTCAAAACTTTCCATCAGAGTATTTCCGATGCTGTCATAAACCACATCAACACCATTCGGAATTGTTTTAAAAAGATTTGATTTCCAGTCTTCATGGTATAAAAAAACATGATCGGCCCCTTGTTCAATTGCGACTTTTGCTTTTTCGGATGATGAGGTTAAACCAATAACATTCGCTCCTAAAAGTTTAGTGATCTGAGTTAAAAACTGACCTACGCCACCGGCAACGGCATGAATTAAAACAGTTTCGCCTTTTTTAGTTTTATGGCTGTCTGTAGCCAGATAATGCGCTGTTAAACCTTGTAATAATATGGAGGCTGCAGTTTCAAAAGAAATAGCTTCCGGTAAAGGAAGAACGTGATTTATATTTACAGCAACCAATTCTGCATTAGCAAACGGAACATCCGCGAAAGCGATACGATCCCCGATTTTAAAATCATTGTTATTATTAGCATTAACAACAATTCCGGCGCCTTCATAGCCGGCAATAAAAGGTGGATTCCCTTTTAGATGATAATTTCCCTTTCGTCTGTAAACATCCGCAAAATTTAATCCGATGGCTTTCAATTCAACTAATATCTCGTCACTTTTTAATTGTGGATTTGGAATCTCAATATATTCCAAAACATCAGAGTCGCCGAAAGAAGAGAAGGTAAGTGCTTTCATTTTAATTGCTTTTAAGGATACAAAGAACGGAAAAATTCGATTGAAGTTAGAGAAGGTTTTCTTAAAAGAGCATAAAAAAGCTTCGCTTAAAAAATAAACGAAGCTTCTGATTTGATTTTGTTTTTTCCCACAGATTAAAAGGATTTTTTTAAAACTTAACTTGATTAATCTGTGATAATCTTTTTAATCTGTGGCAAAAGTTATAAGTGGTAGATTTAAAATTAAATTTTAGGAAATTTCATTTCATTAAAAGTACTTTTTTGTTTGGCTAAAGCTTCGATTTCATCCCACTTTCTTGGAGAATCAATGGACAGGTTTTCGTATGAATCTTTCTTTATTAAAATATCATCTTCGATACGAACTCCAATATTCCACCATTTTTTGTCGCATTTACTGTTTGCCGGAATATAAATTCCGGGTTCAACGGTAAGAATCATGTTTTCTTTTAAAAGACTTTCCGGACCTTTGAAATTCCCTTTGTCGTGAACATCCAGACCAAGAAAATGAGAACAACTGTGGGGATAATACACACTTACTTCTTTTAAGTCTTTGATAATTCCTAATTTTAATAATCCATTAGCGAGAACTTCTTTGGCTTTGTTGTTTAAATCCAAAAGGGGTGTGCCTTCTTTACAAATGGTAAAAACAGCTTCCTGAGCATCGTAAACTAATTGATAAATTGCTTTTTGTTCTTCTGTAAATTTTCCATTTGCCGGAATTGTTCTGGTGACATCGGCAGAATAACCGTGGTATTCAGATCCAACATCCATTAGTAATAACTGATTGTCGATTTTGGTACTGTTGTTTTCTCCGTAATGCAGAATACATCCATTTGCACCGGCGCCAACAATTGGCGAATAACCTTCTGCTTCTGCTCCATATTTTCGATGAATATAAGCGTGAATTCCGTCTGCTTCATTTTCACTCATGTCCGGTCCAACAGCTTTCATTACCTCATTATGGGCAATGCAGGAAAGTTTAACCGTTTTACGCATTAAAACCAATTCTTCCGGTGTTTTTATTTCTCTCAGTGTACTTGTAATAGACCGGAATGATTCTAAAGAACTCTCATCTTCTTTGGTGATTCCGGCTTTGGTTGTAAAAGACTGAAGTAATCCAAACAAGTCAGATCCGCTTTTGTCATTGCCGATATCAGTTGGGATTTTGTCGTAAATTATTTTGTCGAATTTTTTAAAATCAATTGCGAAATTCTTAAAGTCTTTCCCGTTGTATGCTGCTGCAATTCCCAATTGAGATTTTGTACCGTCAATGCCTAAGCGTCTTCCGGTCCACATTTCGCGCGCTGCGTTTTTTTCACGCACAAAAAATACTTCCTTATAGGTTTCCCCTGTTCCCTGTGCTTCTTTAAAAATTAATAAAACAGCATCCGGTTCTTTATAGCCCGTTAAATAATACAAATCAGGATTCTGATGAAAATTGTAATTGATGTCTCTGGAAAAAACTCTCTCTGGATAAGAGAAAATAAGAGCCACAGAATTAGCAGGCATTAAGGCTCTGAAAGCTTCACGACGGCCTTTATGGAATTCTTTTGAAAGATAATCGGTTGGCAGGTTTTCCTGTGAATGAATTTGGAAAACAGTAACTAAGAATAATAAAAACAGAAGAGAACGCTTCATTTGTAATGATTTTGGTTGATGATTTTGATTTTTTAATGAATGCAAATTACAAAAAATATGAATTGATTTCGGAAAAGAAAATAGTGAAGATTAGTGTGATTCGTAGCAAAAAAAACCGCTCATGAAAATGAGCGGCTGTCTGTTGAATTAATAATTATTTCTTTTTTAGTTTGTTTTTGAAAACTTTTTCAAACTTTTCTATTTTAGGCTGAATCACCATTTTGCAATACGGCTGGTTTTTGTTGTTTGCATAATAATTCTGGTGGTAGTCCTCGGCTTTATAGAATTTGGTAAAAGGTTCAACTTTTGTCACAATTGGACTGTCATAAACTTTCGCTTTGTTTAGCTCGGCAATAATACTTTCTGCTGCTTTTTTCTGTTCAGCATTATTGTAGAAAATCACAGAACGATATTGTGTTCCAACATCTGCACCCTGTCTGTTTAGTGTCGTTGGATCATGAACGGTAAAGAAAACTTTAAAAATTTCATTAATATCAGTTACCGTTTTATCATAGGTAATCTGAACTACTTCTGCATGTCCGGTAGTTCCGGTGCATACCTCTTCATAGGATGGATTAGCTACTTTACCTCCGGAGAAACCCGAAACAACAGATTTTACTCCGTTTAAATTTTCATAAACTGCTTCAACACACCAATAACAGCCTCCACCCAGAGTGATGGTTTCGAAGTTTGAAACTTTTTTTGCCGTGTTATTCTGTGCAAAACCGTTTAGGGATAATGCGAAAATGCATGTTAAAAATATATTTTTCATAATTATTATTTATTAGAGTCCGGTATAAAATCAAGGGCAATCGAGTTCATACAATAACGTTTTCCGGTTGGTTCCGGGCCGTCATCAAATAAATGGCCTAAATGTCCGCCGCATCTGCCGCATAATGCTTCAATTCGTTCCATTCCAATAGAGTTGTCTTTTTTGTAAACGACACTGTTTTTATTCTCCTGTTCAAAGAAACTCGGCCATCCACAGCTGCTTGAAAATTTCGCTCCTGACCTGAAAAGTAAATTTCCGCAGGAGGCGCAGTAATAAGTTCCTTTTTCATCCGTATTCCAATACTTTCCTGTAAAAGGCCTTTCGGTATCTGCCTCGCGCATTACGGCGTATACATCTTCGGGAAGTACTTTTTTCCATTCGGCATCACTTACCTTTAGTTTGGTCGTGTCTGTATTAGAATAATATGGGTTTCCGGGCTTGCTGATTTTGTTTTCCATAATAACAGTTGTCGTGTTTGTTTTCTTTGTGTTTTGTCCGCAGGCCTGAAGGATAAAAAGCGGAATTAAAAAGCAAAGGCTGAAAAATTGTGTTTTTGTTTTTAAGATTTTCATAAGGCTTTATTTTTTAGTATTTCAAAGGTACAACGAGAGTTTGTTTCGAAATGTCGTGCACTTTACAATTGAGATTTTTTTAAGTACGATTTAACGTTTTCTTATTTACGTAAATGCTTTATATTTAGTTTTAAGGCTTGTTTTTTAAGGTTTTTTATAAAATAATTAAGTGCAATGTTTTGAAAGTTAGCAAATTGTGAAACTCCGGGCTCGTTAAACTTTTCACAATCTCTTCTGAAATTTTCAAGCCATTTCTTTTTTCGTATTTTTGTTTGTACAAAACCCCCTGATGATAGAAGAAAACGTAATATTAGTCAATCAAAATGATGAGCAAATTGGCTTAATGCCAAAATTAGAAGCACATGAAAAAGCTCTTTTGCATCGTGCTTTCTCTGTTTTTATTTTAAATGATAAAAATGAAATAATGTTACAGCAACGTGCACATCAAAAATATCACTCACCTTTGCTCTGGACCAATACATGTTGCAGTCATCAGCGCGAAGGAGAATCGAATATTGAAGCAGGAAGCCGAAGATTATTTGAGGAAATGGGTTTTAAAGCAGAATTAAAGGAACTTTTTCATTTTATCTACAAGGCACCTTTTGATAATGGTTTAACGGAACACGAACTGGATCATGTAATGATTGGGTACTATAACGATAATCCGGCTATCAATACTGATGAAGTGGAAGATTGGAAATGGATGAAAATAGAAGAGGTAAAAGAAGACATTGAAAGGCAGCCCGAAATTTATACCGTCTGGTTCAAAATAATATTTGATCAATTTTATCATTATTTAGAAGACCATAAGATTTAAACCATACTAACCACAAACCTAAATGAGAGTAACCATATCAAGGAAAGCACATTTTAATGCTGCACATCGATTACATAGGAAAGATTGGACATCAGAAAGGAACAATGCTGTTTTTGGAAAATGTAATAATCCTAATTTTCATGGTCATAATTATGGTTTAACAGTAAGTGTTACAGGAAAAGTTGACCCTGAAACTGGTTTTGTTCTCGATGTGAAAGTATTAGCGGATATTATACTGGAAGAAGTAGAAATTCCGTTTGATCACAAAAACCTGAATCTGGATGTTCCGGAATTTCAGGATTTGAATCCAACAGCAGAAAACATTGCCGTTGTGATATGGAATAAAATTAGAAAAAGAATTCAACCTGATTTTGACTTAGAAATCGTTTTGAATGAAACGGACCGCAATTTTGTAACTTATAAAGGAGAATAAAAAAATGTCATTAAAAACAGGAGATATAGTTCCGAATTTTACTGCAAAGAATAGTCACGGAGAAGTTTTTGAAAGCCAAAGTGTTTTGGGGCGGAAACCGCTGGTGATTTATTTTTATCCAAAAGACAATACACCTGGCTGCACCACTGAAGCCTGTAGCTTTAGGGATCAATATGAAGATTTTAAAGATCTCGGTGCTGAAGTGATCGGGATAAGCAGCGATAGTGTAAAATCACATCATAAATTTGCCGATAAACACCACCTGCCTTTTATACTGTTATCCGACCAGGATAAAAAATTAAGACACCTTTTCGGTGTTCATGATAATTTATTTGGTCTCTTGCCGGGAAGGGTAACCTATGTTATAGACAGGAATGGAGTTGTTATTCTGATTTTTGATAGTATGAATGCCTCAAAACATATTCCAAAGGCATTAGCTACAATTAAAGAATTAGTATTATAGATTAAGAAATAGTATTACACCAACATTAAATTAATAAAGATATTAGCCCTGAAAAACTATGAAGCCAAAAACGTACCCATTGCAATTTGACCCAATTTTGAAAGAAAGAATCTGGGGAGGAGAAAAACTAAAAACGATTCTGAATAAACCAATTGTTTCTAAAATTACAGGCGAGAGCTGGGAATTGTCGACCGTAGAAGGCGATGTAAGTGTAGTCGCTAACGGATCTTTGAAAGGTAAATCATTAATGGAACTTATTGATGAAATACCGGACGAAATCCTGGGAACGAAAGTTTATGAGCGCTTTGGAAAACAATTTCCATTGCTTTTTAAATATTTAGATGCCCGTGAAGATCTTTCAATACAAGTGCATCCAAACGATAAATTGGCAAAAGAACGTCACAATTCTTTTGGTAAAACCGAAATGTGGTATGTTACGCAGGCCGATGCTGATGCAAGAATAATTGTTGGGTTTAAGGAAGATTCAAGCAAAGAGGAATATTTGAAACATCTGAATGATAAAACATTAGTTTCGATTTTAGATGACGTGAAAGCAAAACCCGGTGATGTTTTCTTCTTGGAAACTGGAACGGTTCATGCAATTGGTGCCGGCTTGGTTGTGGCTGAAATCCAGCAGACTTCTGATATTACGTATCGTTTGTATGATTTCGATCGTAAAGATGCAGAGGGAAATACAAGGGAACTTCACGTAGATTTAGCGCTTGATGCGATTAATTATAAAAAAGTAGAAACGCAGAAAAAATATGAGACAAAAACGAATGTATCCAATACAGTAGTAGATTGTCCTTATTTTACAACTAATTTCCTTCCGTTAGAAGATCAGGTTGCTGTTTCTAAATCGGGAGAAACATTTACAGTTTATATGTGTATTGAAGGAAGTTTCGAAATTGAATACGACGGATTTAAACAATCCTATATAAAAGGGGACACCGTTTTGGTTCCTGCTGAGATAAATGCATTTATTTTGACTGGAAAAGCTTCAATTTTAGAAATTTACATTTCATAGCACGTTATATAAAGATTATATGTACTTTTGCAGACGCAAATTAAAATTAAAATAAAATGGCAAACGTTAAAAATTTAAAGAAAGACATCAACTTCGTATTAGGTGATATTATTGAGGCAATTTACTTATTTGAAATGTCAACTACAGGAAATCCTACTCCGGAAACGAATGCTTTGATCGATGAAGCTATCGCTGCTTTCGATAATTTGATCACAAAAGTGAACGCAAAAAATGTTGAAAACAAAAAAGTACACTTCAAACAAATCAATGTTGAATTGGAACAAACTGCAAATCAATTAATTGCTAAAATCAACGAATTGTAAGCAAAAAAAAGATAAAAAAAGGGCAGATTTATTTTGGAAAAACGAAAAACCGACTTATATTTGCACCCGTAATGAGTCGCCAGCGTAGCTCAGTTGGC
>JBDTNT010000256.1:0-5509 GCA_039933615.1 Flavobacterium sp.
GAAATATTCTAATTCAGAAAACTGAGCTTTTACAGCAGTAAAAACTTCATGTTTTTCATCTTCAAATAAATCTAATACTATTTGATTGTGGTATTTTTTTATGTCCTGAACAGAGGAATTTAACTCTGCCGGGTTATCAAAATAATTTCTGATAACAACTTCAAGAGCATTCGTAGTTTTTCCCATAGCCGAAACTACCAAAATCACATCTTCGTAACCAACTTTTTGTAAAACGTCATATACGTTTTTAATTCCATCAGCATCTTTTACAGATGCACCACCAAATTTAAATACTCTCATTTTTAATTTTAGATTTTTAATTTCAGATTTCAGATTTTTAATTTGAAATGAAATCTGGTATTTCTTTGTGATTTTTTGCTGTGAATTTCATCAATTGACACCAATCAATTATTGAAAATTCGTTAACCGAACAGATTTTAGAATCTTTTGATACTTTGATCTGTTGCAAATCTTTTTTATAATTTTTCTAAAAACGAATTAATTCCCTGCTCATCCATTTGGACAACCTGCCATCCTTCCATGATTTTCGCACCGGAATTTTCGTAAAATTTCACCGCTGGAGTATTCCAGTCGAGAACATTCCACTCCACTCTTCTCACATTATCTCTTTGGCCTTGTTTCATAATTTCAGAATAAAGAGCAAATCCTAAACCGGATCCACGCATTTTATCCTTGACGATCAGATCTTCCAGATGAATCGTTTTGCCCTTCCAGGTAGAATAACGATAATAGTATAATGCAATTCCAACAATTTCCTCTTCAACTTCTGCTACAAATACATGAAACAGCGGTTTTTCACCAAAACCGTCACGCACTAAATCAGCAACAGTTATTACAACAGCTTCAGCTTCTTTTTCGAATATTGCCAGCTCCTGTATCAATCCTAAAACCGATTCCATGTCTTCCGGATTTCCTTTTCTAATATTCATATATTCTTATTATTAAGCGTTTATTAGCTAAAATAGTATGGTTTTAATACTCAATATTTGCTTTTGATTACCAAATATACAATAGTAGCAAACTAACGAAATAATTTTTAAACCATTCTCACAAAAAAAACGATATTTGTGACTTAAAATTAAAACTACAACGATATAGTAATGGAAGAACGCAATAAAACACTGGGAGAGTTTATTATTGAGAATCAAAAAGCATTTCAATACTCATCAGGGGAGTTATCCCGAATTATCAACTCTATACGTTTGGCAGCGAAAGTTGTAAACTATAAAGTAAACAAAGCAGGACTGGTCGATATCATCGGTGCAGCCGGAGAACAAAACATTCAGGGCGAAGATCAGCAGAAACTGGATGTATATGCAAACGAAGTATTTATCCAGACGTTAATAAACCGTGAGATTGTCTGTGGTATTGCTTCTGAAGAAAACGACGATTTTATTACTGTTCAGGGGAGCGACAACAGTCATAATAATAAGTACGTGATCTTAATGGATCCTCTTGACGGATCTTCAAACATCGATGTCAATGTTTCGGTAGGAACTATTTTTTCTGTTTTCAGAAGAATTACGCCAATCGGAACTCCGGTTACAAGCGAAGATTTTTTGCAGCCCGGAGTGAATCAGGTTGCTGCGGGATATGTGATATACGGAACATCAACGATGTTGGTTTACACAACTGGCCATGGCGTAAATGGATTTACTTTAAATCCTGCTATTGGAACATTTTACCTGTCGCATCCTAATATGAAATTTCCGCGTGACGGGAATATCTATTCGGTAAACGAGGGTAATTATGTACATTTTCCGCAGGGAGTAAAAAACTATATTAAATATTGTCAGAGAGAAGAAGAGGACAGACCTTATACTTCCAGATATATCGGAAGTCTGGTTTCTGATTTTCATCGAAATATGATCAAGGGCGGAATTTATTTATATCCGACGAGTTCTAAAGCACCAAAAGGGAAATTACGTTTATTATACGAATGTAACCCAATGGCATTTATTGCAGAGCAGGCTGGAGGAAAAGCAACGGACGGTTTTGGAAGAATCATGGAAATTCAGCCCACAGAATTACACCAGAGAGTTCCGTTTTTTTGCGGAAGTTATAATATGGTAGAAAAAGCAGAAGAATTTATGGCTGCTAATTAGTTTGCAGTTATAGCAAACCCGGCAGGTTTTTTAAAACTGCCGGGTTTTATTTATTTAGCCTCAATTTTAGTTTCAGTATTAAACTGTAAACTGGCATTGCACACTTTTTTTATTTGTTCATATTTTCCATTTCGAATGAAAAAGTATCTAAATCTACTTTTTTGTCTATTAGGCATAAAGCTTTAGAAACGATGTAGTCAACATTTCCTGGGGTAAAACCTAAAGCCAAAGCCATACGCTTCAACATAACTTCTTGTTGGTCACCTAAATGGTGGTCGATGTGTACCATTCTCGCCAAATCATACAAACGTTCTACACGTTGTGCATACAAATAAGGTGGGTTTATTGGGTGTTTCCAAGGGTCTGTAAGGATTTCCTTGTACTCTTCTTCTGAAATTTCTAGTCTTGAAGCCAGTTTGTCCAAAAAGGACTGCTCCTCGTCATTAATTTTTCCGTCAGCAAAAGCTACACGTACTATTGCAGAGAAATGACCTTTATTTCTAAGTTTGAATTCGTTATCAAATAATTCTGAAAATGACATAATTAATCGGTTTTTATCGAGCAAAGATAAATCTTATTTTAATTTAACAAATTTAAATTTCTCATAAAATTTAACTTATTTTTCTACGTTGTTTTAATGCAGGGTTTTCTTTATTTTTCAAAATTAATCGTAAGTTTACAACCCCTTAATCAATTAATACCAGTACCTCTATGTCACAATTCTGGATTTATTTTCAAATAGGATTAAAGCATGTTTTAGATATTCATGCCTATGATCACGTTCTTTTCCTAATCGCTTTGACAGTCCCTTATACATTTAAAGACTGGAAACGCATTTTGCTTTTGGTTTCTGTTTTTACAATTGGCCATACTGTAGCGTTAGTGCTTTCTGTTTTCGGAGTTATTGCCGTAAAAGTGAATATTGTAGAGCTTTTAATTCCGATTACGATTTTGATCACTGCTTTGTATCATTTGTTTACAGCGGGGAAAGCCTCTAAAAATGATGGACTGAATTTAATCTTTTTTGTAACATTGTTTTTTGGAATTATACACGGACTTGGATTTTCAAATTATTTCAAGACCATATTAGGTGGTTCTGCAACTTCAAAATTACTACCTTTGGGAGAATTTGCCTTAGGAATTGAAGTAGCACAGTTAGTAGTTGTTTTTGTGGCTTTGTTATTGTCCTATATAGTGCAGACGGTTTTTCGTTTTTCTAAACGTGACTGGGCACTTGTAATGTCGGCTTTTATTATTGGAGTTGTCATTCCTATGATTATCGACAGCCCTATTTGGAACAGATAAAATAAATGGAATTAAAAAAAATATATAAATACGATAAAGCGTATTTGCGAATTGCCAAAGAATGGAGTTTGCTTTCTTATTGTAAACGCAAACAGGTGGGTGCCATTATCGTAAAAGACCGGATGATTATTTCTGACGGGTATAACGGAACACCGTCCGGATTTGAGAATTGCTGTGAAGACGAAGAAGGATTAACGCGTTGGGATGTTTTACATGCTGAGGCAAATGCAATCCTGAAAGTGGCAAGGTCAACTCAATCCTGCGAAGGAGCGACTTTGTATATTACACTTTCACCATGTAAAGAATGCAGTAAATTGATTCATCAGTCAGGGATAAAAAGAGTCGTATATCAGAATGGATACAGAGATGATTCGGGAATTCAATTTTTAATAAAAGCGGGTATTGAAGTATCACATATTCCTGTTTTAGAAGAATAAATGAAATTTAATTCAAAATATCTACCCATCGTTATAGGAGCTGTTTTTGCTCTTGGCACAGTCCTCGGAAGCCTGATGAATGCTCCTGTTGATGATCAGCTTTTGGCTAAAAATTACTCCAAAACAAAACTGAACAAATTAATTGATTTTATCAATAACGAATATGTTGACAGCGTTAATACTGATTCGATTGTAAACCTCACAGTCGATAATATTCTGTCGAAATTAGATCCGCATTCCGTTTATATTCCTCCAACAGAACAGGCCGAAGTGGCCGAAAGTATGAAAGGAGATTTCGTTGGAATCGGGATTAATTTTTATATGTATAAAGATTCTGTTGCCATCATCAGACCTGTTGAAAATGGTCCTTCAGCGAAAGCAGGATTAAAATCCGGAGACCGGATTTTGTTTGCCGGAAAAACCAAGCTATTCGGTAGAAAGCTGCCGTCTGATAGTCTTTTTTCCAGATTAAAAGGAATAAGAGGTTCTGAAATAGAACTGACTGTTTTTAGAAAATCAGAACAAAAGAAACTTAAGTTTAAAATTAAAAGAGATATCATTCCGATAAAAAGTGTTGATGCTTCTTTATTTCTTGGGAACAATACAGGTTACATAAAAATAAACCGTTTTGCGGAAACTACTTATAAAGAATTCAAAACAGGTTTAACCCGTTTGCAGAAAAAGGGAATTCAGTCTTTGGTTATTGATCTTCGTGATAATGGCGGAGGTTATATGGAAGAAGCGATTGCTATTGCTGATGAATTTCTGAAAGACAAACAACTGATTGTTTTTACCAAAAGCAAAAATGGAACTACCGATAAAACGTATGCTAATAAAGGAGGAAGTTTTGAAAACGGAAAAGTATATGTGCTGATTAATGAAAACAGTGCATCAGCAAGTGAAATCCTGGCCGGAGCTCTTCAGGACAACGATCGGGGAACTATTGTGGGGCGTCGTTCTTTCGGAAAAGGATTGGTACAGCGTGAAATGGATTTCAATGACGGATCTGCAGTAAGGCTGACTGTTGCGAGATATTATACACCAACCGGAAGATCCATTCAAAAACCCTATAAAAAAGGCAACGAAGAATATTACAAAGAATCTGAAGACCGGATTAAATCAGGGGAACTGTATGCAAAAGACAGTATAAAAGTAGCGGATTCGCTAAAATTTAAAACTCCAAAAGGAAAAATTGTATACGGCGGTGGCGGAATTGTTCCGGATGTTTTTGTGCCAATTGAAGCAGAACACGGAAATGAAAATGTAGCTTATCTGATGCAGACCGGAATCGTAGGTCATTTTGTTTTTGAAGAGCTGGATAAAAACCGAACTGCATTTGACGGACTTCATTTTAGTGCATTTTTGACGAAAATGAAAGACTCGGATGTTTACTTTAAAAAATTCAAAAACTATATTTTGGCTACTGGTTTAGATTTAAAGCTGGATAAAACCAAAACACTGGTAAACCGTTACATCACTGCAGAATTTGCCCGTCAATTGTATGGGGAACTGTATTATTATGATGTAATCCTTAAGGATGATGCCATGGTTAAGGCAGTTTTGAATCCGAAAAAGTAATTTTAACTCTTCTTCTTTTATAATGGAAAAAAGCACCGTCGTAAATGCAGAAATAGAACTTCT
>JBDTNT010000257.1:0-5709 GCA_039933615.1 Flavobacterium sp.
CCTTAAACAAGGCTTTATTCATTTACTTTAGTTAAAATTACTTCTTTTGGAATCAAATCTGATCCGCCTCTTTTATTAAACTGTACAGCCCCTTCATTAACAAATAAAACTACAGTTGCTGAAATTCCATTCTGTCCTTTTAGATTTATCTGCGCTTTTTCTCCAAGCACATAGACGTATCCTGTAATTTCCATAATTCCGGTATTTAGCTTTTCATCTTTATTTATGACTTCAGCAGTCCCGTAAATTTTATTGTTTGACTGAGCCATATTCAAATTTAAAATATACTCTTTACTACAGTCTTTGCAATTTTCATTACTCCAGGTTCCGTTGAATCGATTTGTTTGTGAATACGCTGAAAAACATACAAATAATAAAACCACAATAGTTTTTTTCATAATGATGAAAGTTTTAAGGATAATGTCATTTCAAATATAAAATAAAAAAGCACCACGTTTAGTGATGCTTTATATTTTCTTTTAGATGAAATTTTATTTCAGTTTTTTCAAATAAACAGATTTTCCGTTTAGTGAAACTTCAATTTGATTCGTTTTTTCAGAGAAAGTTGTTCTTAAGGCATTTCCTTTAAAAATTTGAATGTCTCCATAAACTTTTCCAGTTTCATCAGAAACATATTCAAATAATAATTTTTTATTATCCGGCTCAATTCCTAATCTGTAGCTGGAAAATTTTGAAGTTGTTAAATTAAATTCCTGTTGTGTGTCAATAATTTTTCCATCAGCATAAAAATTGGTAACTGATTTGTTTAAGGTAATATCCGGATAATATTGATTTACTTTTTCAAGTAATGCATATTGATCAGGACTTGCATCTTCGATTTTTGTCGTAATGGATTGTGCAAATGAAATTGTTGTAAAAATAAGAGCTAATAATAGGGTGAATTTTTTCATAAATTTAAATTTTAATGGTTAAAGTTTCAAAACATTTTCAAAAACTTACATAATAACCACTTTTTTAATAAAAAGTAATTGTTATATGTAACAAGGTACTAAATATTTATCTTTACACGAAATTAAAAGCAAAGTTTTAAGAAAATGACAACAAAAAAATATATCAAGCTTATTCTTATTTTAGGCTCTTTAACAGCACTTGGTCCTTTTTCAATTGATATGTATTTACCTGGTTTCTCAGGTATTGCAAAAGACCTGCATACAACTGTGGCCAAAGTTTCCATGAGTTTATCCAGTTATTTCATTGGTATCTCAGCAGGACAATTGCTTTATGGTCCTTTATTAGACCGTTTTGGGCGTAAAAAACCATTGTTTATAGGTTTAATGGTTTATATACTAGCCTCTTTGGGATGCGTTTACGTTACTGACATAGATTCATTTATATTGCTGCGTTTTATTCAGGCTGTTGGCAGCTGTGCTGCTACGGTAGCTTCTGTAGCAATGGTCAGGGATTTGTTTCCTGTAAAGGATATTCCAAAAGTATTTTCTTTATTGATGCTTGTCCTTGGGCTTTCGCCAATGTTAGCGCCGACAATTGGTGGTTATGTAACGGAAGATTACGGCTGGCATATGGTATTTTTGATTTTGATGTTTATGGGAATAGCAATTTTAATTGCTTCCCAAATTGGTTTGCCTGACAGTTATAAACCGGACACTTCAATTTCATTAAAACCAAAACCAATCATTTCTAATTTTATAAAGGTCCTTAAAGAGCCTCAGTTTTACACTTATGCTTTTACTGGTTCAATTGCTTTTTCGGGCTTATTTACTTACGTAGCGGCCTCTCCTATAATTTTTATGGATATTTATCATGTTGATGCTAAAACTTATGGTTGGATCTTTGCTTTTATGTCAGTTAGTTTTATTGGTTCAAGCCAGTTGAATTCGCTTTTATTAAAGAAATTTTCGAGTGAGCAGATGATTTTTGCTGCCCTGATTTTACAATCTTTAATAGCTGTTGTTTTCCTGACACTTTCCCTGAATAATTTATTAGGATTATATGAGACTATCGCAATGCTATTTTTGTTTTTAGGTTGTTTGGGAATTTCAAATCCGAATACTGCCGGACTTACGATGGCCCCTTTTGCTAAAAATGCCGGAAGTGCTTCAGCTCTAATGGGTGCAATTCAGTTAGGTCTCGGAGCCTTAGCTTCGTTTGCTGTCGGAATTTTTGTAAAAGATTCTGTAGCTCCTATGGTTTTTATTATGACAGCTCCTACGATTATTGCTTTTATTGTTCTGAATGTCGGAAAACGTTTCATTACTCAAAAAGTAGAAGTAGCTTCAGGAGATGATACTGTGATTGGGCACTAAAAACTATCAAATTTATTTCAGATTTAAACATAAAAAAGCCAGAATCTACATTCTGGCTTTTTACTTTATGCTCTTTTGTCAGGTCTGATAATCATTCTAAGTGACTGATCGCTTGCGAAATATGCTACCATCCAATTCCAGAACGTATTTAATCTGTTTCTGTATGTTATCAACGAGATCAGGTGAATAAACAACCAGATAATCCAGGCAAAAAATCCTTTGAAATGCCATTTTGGACTAGGTAAATCTACCACCGCTTTGTTTTTTCCTATAATTGCCATAGAACCTTTGTCATTGTATGCAAAAGGTTTCAGAGGTTTGTTTTTAATGACTGCTTTAAAGTTTTGGGCTAAATTCAATCCTTGCTGAATAGCAACTTGTGCCACTTGCGGATGTCCGTCAGGAAAATTTTTATCTCCGGCCAAAATGGCTGTATCGCCAATAGCGTAGATATTTTCAAGCCCGTTTACTTTATTATATTGATCCGTTGCCATACGACGACAGCGGCCATAACTTTCTTTGGGAATTCCTTCGAAAATTTTGGCGGAAACTCCGGCAGCCCAAATTAAGTTTTTGGTCTGGATGGTTTCGCCATTTTCAAAATGAACGGTATCATCAATATAATCAGTAACACGGCTGTGTAATTTTACTACAACGCCTAATTTGGTAAGTGCTTCTAAAGTATCTTTTTGGGAAGCTTTGCTCATTGGTGCCAGCAAAGCATCTCCTCCATCGACTAAATAAACATTACTGGCTGAAGTTTCCAGTTCCGGATATTCTTTGAGGAGAATATTTTTACGCATTTCAGCAAACATTCCGGAAACCTCTACTCCTGTTGGTCCCCCACCGGCGACAACGATTGTTAATAATTTACGACGTTTACGTATATCTTTGGTAATTGCAGCTTTTTCAAGGTTTTTAAGCAATGTATTACGCATTTCGATGGCATCATTTAAGGTTTTCATCGGAATAGCGTTTTTCATCACGTTTTCCATTCCAAAATAGCTTGTTTCGGCTCCTGTGGCAAAAACAAGATAATCGTAGCTCAATTCACCGTTGTTAAGAATTATTTTATTTTCAGCCGGTACTACAGAAAGTAATTCCCCAAGACGAAATTGAAGGTTCTTTTTACCGGCAAAAAATTTCCTGAAAGGATAGCTGATGCTTGATGGTTCTAAAAAAGCAGTTGCAACCTGATATATTAATGGTGGAAAAAAATTATAATTGTTCTTGTCAACAAGTGTTACTTGTATCTGAGGCTGATTAACAAGTTCTTTCGCGAGATTAAGACCTGCAAAACCACCTCCAATAATGACTATTTTCATATATATTGTTTTACGAATAAGATTATTTTCTTTTAAATCACCTTAAAAGTACAATATAATTTAACAGTTACAAAGTCATTAGAACTTACTTTTTGAATTTTTTAACAGGTTTTTCTACTACATCGATTTTGTTTTGCAAAACATAATTGGCTAACAATTTCTCAATCAATTCGTCTTTTGTCAAATGATGGAAAACGGTTTTGACTTTTGTTTTTAAATCGGCAGAAATATCGTGATTGGGTTTTGTCTTAAAGATTTGTTTGGCCCATAAAAGGGTATTATTTTCTTCTAAGCTTACTGCTGTAGGCTTTTTAAATTCGATGAACTTAAGATCTAATTCTCTTTCGAACTCTGGGATTTCAATTGCTTCTTCTTGTTGAATAACAGTTAAGGAAAGTCCTTTTGCCCCCGCTCTGGCCGTTCTTCCACTTCTGTGAACGTAAGCTTCGTAAGTGTCCGGTAAATGGTAATTTACGACGTAAGAGATTTCTTTTACATCTATTCCTCTGGCTGCTAAATCTGTAGCGACCAGAATGTTGATATGTCCTTCACGAAATTGTTCCATGATTCGGTCACGGATTCCCTGAGATAAACTACCGTGAAGTGCTCCTGAAGAAAAACGGTTTATGGCCAGATTTTTAGCCAGTTTATTAACTGCAGCTTTGGTTTTACAGAAAATAATTCCGCGTTCGCCTTCTTTGGTATTCAGAAAGTGCATTAGAACATCTAGTTTCTCGATAGGATCTACTATAATATATTCGTGATCAATTCCCTGGTTGCCAATTGTTTCCATATTGGCACTCACTTCAACTACATTTTTATTTAAGTAATTCTGAATCAGCTGTTTGATTGTTCCGGGCAAAGTAGCTGAAAACAATAAGGTACGGTGTTTTTTGGGTAATTCGGCAATGATTTCGTCTAAGCTTTCTTTAAGGATAGAAACCATTTCATCTGCTTCGTCTAGAACCAAATATTGGGTTTGTTTTAAGTCAATAGCTTTACGCTGAATCAGATCGATTAAACGTCCCGGAGTTGCTACAACAATATGTGTAGGCTGCACAAGGCGTTCGATTTGTGGTTTTATTGGAATTCCGCCACAAGTTGAAGCAATAGATATGTTTGGGATATGTTTTCCGAAATCTTCTAAATTTCTAAAAATCTGTTGTCCAAGCTCTCTGGTTGGAACCAGAATAATGGCCTGAACAATTGGTGATTCGGTATTGATTAATTGCAATAGAGGCAATCCGAAAGCGGCTGTTTTTCCAGTTCCGGTTTTGGCTAAACCTACTAAATCATGAGTCTCAGCTAGAAGAAGCGGAATTGTTTTTTGCTGGATTTCTGTTGGCTCAACAATGTTCAATTCGCTTAATGCTTTTAAAATGGGTGCTGAAATTCCTAATTCTGAGAATTGTTTAGACATAATTATTTAATTTTTGTTTCAAGTTTCAGGTTTCAAGTTACACCGAAACTTATTAAGTTTGAAAGGAGAAACTACATTTATTGTAAAATGTCATTTCTCCTTTTTTTAATTATAATAATGTTTTAGATCTCAATAACTTGAAACATGAAATCTGAAACAAATAAAACTTTAAATTATCAATCCGGCTCGTTCATGATTTTCTCACGGTATTTTTTACCGATTAAAAGAACCATTTTTAATTTATAATCGTCAACCAGCCATTCCCGGTAGTTTTTACTGCACTGGCTTAGGCATTTTGCATAACGTTTGATACGGCATTCGATATCGTCATCTAATTCCTTACCAAGAGATTTTGCTTCCTGCAATGTTTCTGTATTATCAACACACATTGCGGCATGTTGTTCCAATGACTTGTCTAATACAACTTTAGAGCGCAGGTTTTGTTTGATGATTAGCTTGTGTTCTTCATCAACATCAAAAGTAACATCGGCGGTTTTGCTGAATTTTGCGCGTAATTCCGGTGGCATGCTGTATTTGAAATACAATTCGATTTCGGTATCATCACGAAGGTTTTCTAAGTAAAATTCAGGCGATTTAAAGATATGCTGCCAGTTGACCGGTTCACTCCATAAACCAAAACGTGCTGCATTATTTCCTAAATCAATCACTGTAAACTCGT
>JBDTNT010000258.1:0-12510 GCA_039933615.1 Flavobacterium sp.
TCAGATGGCAAAAGATTTTTGATGAAGATGCGAGAGATCTCCAGGATTACAGTGAGGTTGTAGACAGAATGATTCAATAAAACAGCTTCTCTTTAAGGGGCATTGACAATAATATTAAAGAAATAAAAATGAAAGAATTAAGCGTAAATCATTTATTAGGAATTAAATACATCAACGAGAATGATATTAACCTAATTTTTGAAACTGCCGATCATTTTAAAGAAGTCATCAACCGGCCAATTAAAAAAGTTCCTTCGTTACGAGATATTACCATTGCCAACATTTTTTTCGAAAACAGTACCCGAACGAAACTTTCTTTCGAATTAGCCCAAAAACGTTTATCGGCCGATGTTATTAGTTTTTCTGCGGCACAGTCTTCTGTTAAAAAAGGAGAAACGCTAATTGATACGGTAAATAATATCCTTTCCATGAAAGTTGATATGGTAGTCATGCGCCACTCCAATCCCGGAGCGGCTTATTTTTTATCCAAAAACGTCAAAGCAAGTATCGTAAATGCGGGTGACGGCGCCCACGAACACCCAACTCAGGCTTTATTGGACAGTTATTCCATCAGAGAGAAATTAGGGGATGTCAGCGGAAAGAAAGTAGTTATAGTTGGTGATGTTTTACACTCAAGAGTTGCATTATCTAATATTTATGCTTTGAAAATGCAAGGTGCTGAGGTAAAAGTATGCGGACCAAAAACACTAATTCCGAGATATATAGAATCACTTGGTGTTACGGTTGAACCAAACTTACGTAAAGCATTAGAATGGTGTGATGTTGCCAATATGTTGCGTGTTCAGAACGAACGTATGGATGTTAACTTTTTTCCTTCAACACGGGAATATGCACAACAATACGGAGTAGACAAACCATTGTTGGATTCTCTCAGTAAAGAAATTGTAATCATGCACCCGGGACCTATAAACAGAGGAGTAGAAATTACAAGTGAAGTTGCAGATTCCAATCAGTCTGTAATTTTAAATCAGGTAGAGAATGGTGTGGCAATCAGAATGGCTGTAATTTATCTTCTGGCTTCTAAGATTCAATAGGTTTAGTTTTTATTTTGAGCTTTTTACGCGTGTCAGCCTGAGCGGATTCGAAGGCTTTGCGTTGTAAAGGAACTTCGAATCCACTCAACCTGCCAATCTAAAATTATAGTCTAAAATCTAAATTAAAAAAACTTCGTACCTTAGCTTTAGAAATTATTTTTTATATACAGCCCATAACTTATAAAATGAAAGTAGATCAAAAAGGACATACCGTTACGATTAAAGATACTCAGGGAGATTTTACTTCTTTCCTGGAAAAAGTGACGCAACAATTTAAGACCTTTGAGAAACAAAATATCATAATAGATTTGTCATTAAATGCTGCATTGTCTGAAAAAGAGGTGAAGTTGTTTTTACCACTTTCCAAACAACACAAAAAAGCCAAAAAATCATTCGTAATTGTAGTTTCAGATCTTGATTTCAATGCTGTTTCAGATAAATTGACTGTTGTTCCTTCTCTTTTGGAAGCACACGATATTATCGAAATGGAAGAAATAGAAAGGGATCTTGGGTTTTGAATTTAGACTATAGATTTTAGATTTAATTCTGAATGAATCTTAATTTCAAGTCTGCATCAATCTTAAATCTACAGTCTAAAATCTAAAATAAATTAATGAAATTAACTATACTTGGCTGTTATGCCGCTACTCCAAGAACCATTACCAATCCCACTTCGCAGGTTTTAGAAATTAAAAACAGAATGTTTCTGATCGATTGCGGTGAGGGAACCCAGGTGCAGCTGCGCAGGAATAAAATCAAATTTTCAAAAATCAATCACATTTTTATCTCGCATTTACATGGCGATCATTTCTTTGGACTGATTGGTACAATTTCAACTTTTGCTCTTTTAGGAAGAACCACTGATTTACATGTTTACGGCCCAAAAGGAATAAAGGAAATTATCACTTTACAATTAAGGCTTTCGAATTCATGGACTACTTATGAATTATTTTTCCATGAACTGGAATCAAAGGAAAGCGAGATTATTTTTGAAGACAACAGAGTTATTGTAAAAACAATTCCATTGAAACACCGCGTTTATACCAATGGATTTCTATTTAAGGAAAAACCAGCAGATAGGAAATTAAACGCAGAAGCAGTTCAGGAGTATAATATAGATACCTGTTATTATCAAAAAATAAAAAGCGGTGGAAATGTAACCCTTGAGGATGGAACAGTCATTGAAAACGAAAAATTATCATTTGATCCGATTCCGCCAAAAAGTTATGCCTTTTGTTCTGATACTGTCTATCATGAAGCAATAATCCCTATTATTGAAAATGTTGATGTTTTGTACCATGAATCTACTTTCCTGAATTCTGAAGAAGCTTTAGCACAAAAAACATTGCATTCTACAGCAAAAGAAGCAGCAGGAATAGCTTTGAAAGCGAATGTCAAACAATTGGTTTTAGGACATTATTCGACACGCTATGGTGATATTAATATTTTTAAAGAAGAAGCCCAAACAATATTTCCTAATGTAGTATTGGCTGATGACGGCAGAAGTTTTGAGTTTTAATTTAATTAAAGGTTCTAAGAGTTTAAGTTTCTAAAGTCTTGAATCTACAATCTACAATCTACAAAATGAACGATTTAAGTAACTATAGAAAATCTTACGAAAAAAGTGAATTGCTTGAAAGTTCAATTCCTGAAGACCCGATTAATCTTTTCAACCGTTGGTTTCATGAAGTAGAAGATTTCGGAGCAAGCGGAGAAGTCAATGCGATGACCGTTTCTACAATTGGTTTGGATGGTTTTCCCAAATCGAGGGTTGTTTTACTAAAGAAATTTTCTGAAGAAGGGTTTGTTTTTTATACCAATTATAATTCTGAAAAAGGAAAAGCTATAGCTGCCAATCCGCATGTTTGCCTGTCTTTTTTCTGGCAGGAAATGGAACGTCAGGTTATTATAAAAGGAATTGCCCAAAAAACTTCTGAAAACATCTCCGACGGTTATTTTGATTCCCGACCGGATGGAAGTAAGTTAGGCGCCATCGTTTCGAATCAGAGTGAAGTGATTCCGTCCAGAACATTTTTAGAAGAAAATCTAAAAAAACTGGAAGGTGAATATGAAGGAAAACCAATTCCAAGACCTGAAAATTGGGGAGGATTTTTGGTGACACCTTTAGAGGTTGAATTCTGGCAGGGGAGACCAAACAGATTACATGACAGGATCAGATACAGAAGTCAATCTGATTTCTCCTGGAAAATAGAAAGGTTATCTTCTTAATTGTAAGAAATTTATACATTATAAAAGTTTTATAATGTATTTCATCGATTATTTTTGCAGTTTACCGACAGATTAAATATGTTTGTCAAAGAATTAGTGATATTATATTAAAATAAAATTTAAAGAATTTGCCCCAACATTTACTTTAAACGCCAGATGCTGATGACTATGAAAAAGATTTTGCGCTCCATGATGTTCGTTGTGATTCTTATCACAATGAACTCATGCTTTGCAAACAAGACAGGAGGGAAAGATAATAAAGTTATTGTTAAAAATCCGGATGCGAACTACGTTTACAATGATTCTGAGTTAGAATTGATGGAGCTTATAAACAGCTATCGTGTAAGTATTGGTTTAAAAGCATTGGAAAAAGTTAACCTTATTTCTAACAAGTGCGAAGATCATAACAGACACATGATTGCAAACCAAGTTCTTGATCACAATGATTTTGATGCCCGGTCGCAATATATTATGAAAGTACTTGCTGCCAGGCATGTAGCTGAAAATGTAGCTAATAATTATAAAACTCCACAGGCAGTTCTTAAAGCCTGGTTGCAGTCTCCGGGTCATAAAAAGAATATCGAAGGAAATTATACGCATTTTGGAATTTCGATTAGTACAGATCCTGCTACCGGAAAGAAATATTACACTAATATATTTGCGAGAATATAACAAAAATACATTGGACTGGTTTTTTAGTTGGTCGTTGTAGCTCTCTGAGTTACAACGATTTTTTTTTGTTAAGTCTTAATAATTTAAGGATTGCTTCTTGACAGAAATTTGTACTTCTGTATCCAGTGGATTATGAAAAAAATAAAAGAGTAGATTTTTTGAGTTCCTATTTTAATGATAATGAAGATACAAAATTTATTGATTTTATAAAATTGGAACCACATTTATCTGTTAAAAAAATCTTTAAATGTTAACAGAATTAAAAAAAAGATAGGTATTAGAATTTCTTTTGTAAATTAGAACTTCAATAAAAATAGAACCTCTTTTTATGATGTTTCTAAATCCTTCTGCCTATGAAAAATTTAATTTTAATACGACATGCGAAATCCAGTTGGGAAGCTCCTTTAAAAGATTTTGACAGACCTTTGATGAAAAGAGGAATTTTAGATGCTCATAAAGTATCAACTACTATTTCTAAATACCTGCCAAAAACATATATTATCTGGAGCAGTACTGCAGCACGCGCGTCAGAAACGGCTCTTATTTTTGCCCAAAACATTTCCTATCCAATAGAAAGCATCGTGTACAAGGACGAGCTTTATACTTTTGATGACAAACATCTCGAAAAAGTTATTAAATCATGTGATAATAGTTTCGAAAGCGTTATTCTTTTCGGACATAATGAGGCTATTACAAATTTTGTTAATAAATTTGGGGATGTTTTTATAGAAAATGTACCTACTTCCGGATTTGTGTCTCTGAAATTTGATTCAGAAAACTGGGATGACATCAATAAAGGCAAAACCCAAAAAACAATTTTCCCCAAAGATTTAAAATAAATAAAGTGTACGAACAGAAATATATCGATAGAGAAAAAAGTTGGTTAGCGTTTAATGCAAGAGTGCTTCAGGAAGCAGCAGATAACACGGTTCCACTTTTAGACAGGTTGCGTTTTGTTGGAATTTTTTCGAACAATCTAGATGAATTTTTTAGAGTCCGCTATGCTGCAATCCGAAGATTAAGCCTTTCCGGGATTTCTGGGGAAAAATATTTAGGCGGAGTTTCTGCTCATCAGCTCATAAAAGATATAACTGAAATCGTAATTCAGCAACAATCGGAAAGTCTGCGTATTTTAAGTAATATTGAAGCCGAATTAGAAGCCGAAAATATCTTTATTATTAATGAAGATCAGATCACAGAAGTACAGGAACGTTTTCTGAAAGACTTTTTTATTCAAAAATTAAGTCCGGAATTACTGACTATTATTTTGAATGATCTGGCTGAATTTCCAGTCCTGAAAGATACTTTAGGATATTTGGCCATTCGTCTGGAAATGAATTCAAATGATGAAATTCGATATGCTGTAATCGAAATTCCGAAAACAATAAACAGGTTTGTGGTACTGCCATCAGATGATGATAAACATTATGTGATCTTAATTGATGATGTTATCCGTCATAACCTGAATAACATCTTTAATATTTTTGATTATAAAAGCGTTTCAGCCCACATGATCAAAATTACCCGTGATGCCCAATTGGATATCGACAGTGATTTGAGTAAAAGTATGCTCGAAAAAATTGCTACATCGGTAAAAGACAGGAGAATAGGGGAGCCGGTTCGTTTTATTTATGACAGTTTAATAGAACAGGATACGTTGCGTTTCTTTTTAGATAAAATGAAAATTGTAGAAACCGACAGTATTATTCCCGGCGGAAGATATCATAACCGTCGTGATTATATGAGTTTTCCTAATTTAGGAAGATTCGATTTGCTGTATAAAACCAATGACCCATTACCAATTCCGGGCTTGAGCATGGGAGGAAGTATACTGGAGAAAATCAGTAAAAAAGATTACTTATTACATGCACCTTATCAGTCATTTGCCTATTTAACGAAGTTTTTACGTGAAGCTGCTTTAGATCCAAAAGTGACCAGTATTAAAATTACTTTATACCGTCTGGCGAAGAACTCGCAGATTATTAGTTCATTGATCAATGCAGCTAAAAATGGTAAAAAAGTGGTAGTTCAGATTGAACTTCAGGCACGTTTTGATGAGGCAACAAATATTTCCTATGCAGAGCAAATGCAGACGGAAGGAATTGAACTTATTTTCGGTATTAAAGGACTTAAAGTTCATAGCAAGATTTGTGTGATTGAAAGGGTTGAAGATGATAAAACCCGCCGTTATGGGTTTATTTCCACTGGGAATTTCAACGAATCAACGGCTAAAATTTATACAGACGTAACGCTGTTTACCTGCCATCAGCAGATTTTGAAAGACATTTCTAAAATATTTGAGTTTTTTGACATCAATTACAGAGTTCACAGGTACAAGCATCTTATTGTGTCACCCCATTATACGAGAACAAAATTCGTGAAATTGATAGATCGTGAAATTTTACATGCTCTGGCAGGCAGAAAAACGCATATCAAATTAAAAATGAATAGTTTATCGGATTTTAAAATGATCGATAAATTATACGAAGCCAGTAATGCGGGAGTAAAAATTCAGCTTCAGGTAAGAGGAATCTGTTCATTGATTCCGGGGATTCCCGGAATGAGCGAGAATATTGAAGCGATAAGTATTGTAGATAACTATTTGGAACATTCAAGAGTTTATATTTTTGGAAATGCAGGATTAACTGAAGTATATATTTCTTCGGCAGATTTTATGACCAGAAATCTTGATGGAAGGGTAGAAGTTACCTGTCCAATTTATGATCTTGAAATAAAGAAAGAACTAATAGATAATTTTGATATTGCATGGAAAGGGAATGTTAAGGTGAGATACCATTCCTACAAATTAGATAATAAATATAAGCCAAGAAATCATCATGCCCCATTTAGAGCACAGATTGAAACCTATAAGTATTACCAGCATAAAATTGAGGCAATCGAAAAAATGCCACAAAAAATAAATCAATAACAAACCAAATTCAAATCATAAAGGGAGCATGATTAAAATAAAAAAATATGCAGCAATAGATATTGGATCAAATGCCATGAGGCTTCTGATATCGAATGTTGTAGAACAAGATGGCAAAGAACCACAGTTTAATAAAAGTTCTCTTGTTCGTGTGCCAATTCGTTTGGGACAAGATGCCTTTACAGTTGGAGAAATTTCAGAAGAAAATATAGACCGAATGGTAGATGCGATGAAAGCATTCAACCTTTTAATGAAAGTACATAAAGTAGAACGCTATATGGCGTTTGCAACTTCAGCAATGCGCGAGGCTTATAATGCTAAAGAAGTTGTGGCTATAATCAAGAAAAAAGCCGATATAAAAATTGAGATTATTGATGGTAAAAAAGAGGCATCAATTATTGCTTCTACCGATTTACATCATTTATTAAAAAGAGATGAAACATATCTTTTTGTAGATGTGGGTGGAGGAAGTACCGAATTTACTTTGTTTTCTGATGGTAAAATGATCAACTCAAGATCTTTCAAAGCCGGTACAGTTCGCTTGTTGAATAATATGGTTCACGATGTAGTCTGGGATGAAATCGAAAAATGGATCAAAACCAATACCGAAGGTTACGAAGAAGTAATACTGATTGGTTCCGGAGGAAATATCAATAAATTGTTTAAAATGTCCGGGAAACAGCAGGAAAAACCACTTTCATACATCTATATCAATTCACAATATGCCTTCTTGAATTCATTGACTTACGAGCAGAGAATTGCAGAATTAGGTTTGAATTCCGATCGTGCCGACGTAATTATCCACGCGACCCGTATTTACCTGAATGCAATGAAATGGAGTGGGGCGCGCCAGATTTACGTTCCAAAAATCGGACTTTCTGACGGTATTGTAAAAGCAATGTATTACGGCAAAATTTAATGGTTGAAATTAAGATTACAAAAATTCGCGCATAGTAATAAATTCGAAGTAAACTTCCACTGCAATACCAGAGTAATAAGGTAATTTAAAACCAATATAAATGAATAAAACAAGACTCGAAGCCTTTAGTGATGGTGTGCTGGCAATTATAATCACCATCATGATTTTAGAAATCAAAGTGCCTCACGGAGTTGAGTTTACGGATTTAAAACCACTTATCCCTAAGTTTTTAAGTTACATTCTAAGTTTTATTTACGTTGGCATCTATTGGAATAACCACCATTATCTACTTCACGGATTATCAAAAATAAACGGCAAAATACTTTGGAGTAACCTGCATTTACTTTTTTGGCTATCACTAATTCCGGTTTCCACAGGCTGGGTTGGAGAGCATAATTTTGCGAAAGCACCAATGGCATTATACGGTATTATTTTACTGGGATGTGCTATAGCCTATGTAATACTTCAAAAAACAGTTCTTGATGTAGAAGGAAAAGATTCACTGCTGGCAAAAGCTATAGGAAAAGATTTAAAAGGTAAGATTTCTGCAATCCTGAATATTATTGGAATCGTATCGTCATTTTACAGCGAATGGATTTCAGGTGCTTCCTATCTTATAGTTGCCCTCATATGGCTTGTTCCGGATAAAAGAATCGAAAGAGTTTTTTCCTGATATTTTTTGAAATCACAAGTTTAATAGTAAGGTTATAATGAAATCCGTCTTTCAGTCTATTCACGTTTTACCAGAGGAAGAATTAGGTCAGCTTGATGATTTGATTACAATCCGCAAACTCAAAAAAGGTGATTTTTTATTGAAAGAAGATCAGGTATGCAATGAAATCGTTTTCATTAAAAGTGGAATTTTACGCTCCTATTTTTTCAATCATCAGGGTGATGAAATAACAAATTGTTTTGCTTTTGAAAATGAATTTATGGGATCATTTTCGAGTTTTATAACACAGGAAGTTGCGGAAGAAAATATTCAGGCGCTTACAGATACAGAGATTCAGGTAATCAAGAGAGATGGATTGGAAAAATTATATAAATCCGGTATCCACTGGCAGGAAATCGGAAGGAAGATCACTGAAATGGAATACGTAACGCTGCAAAAACGAATGATTTCCTTTCAGAAACTTACAGGAAAACAACGGTATGAAGAACTTTTTCAGCACCATCAAAAATACATTCAATTGATTCCGTTACAATATTTAGCTTCCTATTTAGGTGTTACCCCAAGGCATTTAAGCCGCATCCGAAAAGCAGTTTTATAGGACATTTGTCCAGTAAGACTTTTCATGAGAAGGCTATTTTTGTAAAAAACTGATACATGAAAAAAATACTGATTATAAATGGACATCCGAATGCTGCAAGTTTCAATTTTGGAATTGCAGAATCCTATAAAATTGGAGCAATCGATTCCGGGGCGCAAGTTGAAACCATTACCATAGCGGATTTAAAATTCAATCCTAACCTGCAATTTGGTTACCAAAAAAGAACCGAATTAGAACCTGATTTACTGGAATCCTGGGACAAAATAAAAAAGGCAGATCACTTAGTCTGGATTCATCCCGTATGGTGGGGCGGGCTGCCGGCGATTACAAAAGGTTTTATCGACAGATTGTTTTTGCCAGGAATGGCTTTTCAATACAGGGAAAATTCAGTTTGGTGGGATAAACTGCTAAAAGGGAAAACAGCTCATATTATCACAACTTTAGATCAGCCGGGCTGGTATTACAGACTGTTTTTTGCAAGACCCAGTGTCAATCAGTTAAAAAAATCTACTTTAGAATTCTGCGGTATTAAACCGGTAAAAGTAAGCTATATCGGAATTGTGAAAACTGCCAATGATTTTCAGAGAGCAAAATGGCTGCAGGAAGTTTATGATTTCGGGCTTCGAAATAAATAGTATCCTAAAATAGTACCGAAAGATTATGTGATTCCATTCAAGTGAAAAAAAAGAATGTAAAGTAGTGTAATTTCCAGCAAAAAAATCTTTTAAGCATTTAAATCCAATCCAAATGTAGAACGTAAAAGTTCAATGTTTGGATTTATTTCTAAAAAGCGATTGTATCGGTCCTGGTCGTTCAGACTGCGTTTGCTTTCAATAGCTTCATTTACCACAACATCAATTGTAATGTCGTGATTGTGTAAATGTCCTTTCAAATGCCCTAAAAGGCCATTAATCTGACTTTCAAAATCTAATTTAGAACCTTCATTAGGAAGCTCAATAGTGATTACGGTGCCATTTAAAGTTGGATCGTTAATCAATAATAACGACTCCATAATTTTAAAACCTTTATCACCCAGACGTTGTGCATATTTGTTCCAATGGAGTAACATTTCAGTTTCAGTAAAATCTTCTGTTGGTAGGGTTGTGGAAGGTTTTACGTAAGCCTTATTGCTTAGTTCCATTTCTTTTTTCTTTCGAATACTGGATAACGAAAAAGCAGAAACTTTAGGTTCATTCCCCGTCTCCGCTTTTGGAGCTGTAACAGAAGTATTTACAACATTTTCTTCCTTTTTTGGAGCTTCCGCAGTTGATGGCTCTACAGTGAGATTGTTGGCTTTTTCCTCAGAATTTGGAACTTGGGATTTATTATTTGGAATTTCTGCTTTTGGCTGCTGAACTTCAACAATAGAATAACTTCCGTTTTTAAAATAAACGGGTGGAATTATGAATTGCTCAGCTTTTTTTTTTCTCCATCAAAGTTGATAGAGGCCAATTGCATCAGGCATAATTCGACTAAAAGACGCTGATTCTGACTTAATTTATATTTTAAATCACAGTCGTTAGCAATCTCAATTCCTTTTAATAAAAAGTCCTGTGAGCATTTTTGCGATTGTACACCATACATTTGCTGCGCCTGCTCACCAACTTCAAGTAAAGCAATAGTTGCAGGGGTTTTACTTACCAGTAAATCTCTGAAATGCGAAGCCAGTCCGGCAATAAAATGGTGTCCGTCAAAACCTTTTGCAAGAATTTCGTTGTACGCCAGTAAAAGTTCCGGAATCTGATTTTCTAAAAGTAAATCGGTAATCGATATATAAGTTTCGTAATCTAAAACGTTTAGGTTTTCCGTTACGGCCTGACGTGTTAAGTTGGTTCCGCAAAAAGAAACGACACGGTCAAAAATCGATAAAGCATCACGCATTGCACCATCTGCCTTTTGGGCAATAATGTGCAAAGCATCGTCTTCAAAATTAATTCCCTGACTTGCTGCAACATCTGCCAAATGTTCTTTAGCATCTTTTACGGTAATTCTTTTGAAATCAAAAATCTGGCAACGGGATAAAATCGTTGGAATAATTTTATGTTTTTCTGTAGTTGCTAAAATAAAAATAGCATGTTTTGGCGGTTCTTCTAATGTTTTCAGAAAAGCATTAAAAGCTGCCGAAGACAACATATGAACCTCGTCAATGATATAGACTTTATACTGACCGGTTTGTGGTGGGATTCGAACCTGATCGATCAGGCTACGGATATCATCAACGGAGTTGTTTGAAGCGGCATCTAACTCAAAAACGTTAAAAGCGAAATCTTCATTGGGATCATCATATCCGGGCTGATTTATTTTTCGGGCCAGAATACGTGCGCAGGTAGTTTTACCAACTCCACGTGGTCCGGTAAACAATAAAGCCGAAGCAAGGTGATTGCTTTCTATGGCATTCAGCAAAGTGTTGGTAATGGCTTTCTGTCCCACAACATCCTTAAAGGTCTGCGGGCGGTATTTACGTGCCGATACTACAAATTGTTCCATATTCTTTATTATTCGAGAGCAAATATAAGGTATAATTTAATGATTTGAAAATTTAAAAAATGAAAGATTTTAAGTGTTTGAACGACTGTAAGTTTTATCTTTTGTCCTTAATGGAATTAGATAAATTAAGATTTAATTCTAAATAGAATTTGTTTTTTTTTATATCTGATAGCGTAAAAGAAAAAAGGGTAATAATTATGATATAATAAAAAAAATATTATTTTTAGAAGAATTAAAAATGATAAAAAGAATTTAATATTTTAACTAAACTTGCCAAATTTATGGACAAAATAATGAATAAGGTTTTAAAATTGAAACCGGGAACTTTAGCAATTATCTTTCTTCTTTTACCATTTGTTACATATATGGTTACTGGAATAATTACCATCATTTCACTTTTTGCTAATTTTGAATTTATTTTTCCATTAATTTTAATCGGAATTTCAACAGGAGTTGTACTGTTTTTTATTTGGGTTTGGGGTGTGATCTATTATATCGATAAAAAAGACAATCCTGCCACGCTTTATTTTAAAATCTCGTATTGGATTCTTTTTTCTTATTTCATTATCATGTTCACTATAAATCTTGATATGGATTTTACACATAAACAAATTTTATTAGAAAATTCTACCTGGGTTGCTATTGATATTGCTTCAAGTCTTTATCACTTGATTGTATTTATTAGTTATATTTATCTTTGTTATTTTGCTGGTAAGAAGATTTCGTTAATACAAAAGAGTAATTCAGATTTTGAGTTTTTCTATATTGCTGCTATATGGTGTTTTCCGATTGGAATTCCACTTTTACAGACGAAATTACTAAATCAAAAAACGATGTTTGATAGATTTTCCAGATAAGAGAGTCATTACAATTTCTATGAAAATAATTTTACCAGTATGAATGACAAATTATTCAAAATCATCGAATTCAGACCAGACGATTTAGATT
>JBDTNT010000259.1:0-9628 GCA_039933615.1 Flavobacterium sp.
ATGGATGAACTTCGTGAGCAATGTCCGTGGGATAAAAAACAGACTTTGCAAACGCTGAGACACCTTACGATTGAAGAAACATACGAATTGGGAGATGCCATTCTGGACAATGATCTGAATGAGGTTAAAAAAGAACTTGGAGATTTGTTGCTGCATATTGTTTTTTATGCCAAAATAGGCAGCGAAACCAACGATTTTGACATAGCTGATGTCTGTAATGAAATTTGCGAAAAATTGATTCATCGCCACCCTCATATTTATAGTGACACCGTCGTAAAAGATGAAGAAGAAGTAAAACAAAACTGGGAAAAACTGAAACTTAAAGAAGGGAAAAAATCTGTTTTGGAAGGAGTTCCGAAAAGTTTACCGGCTTTGGTAAAAGCAAGCAGAATTCAGGATAAAGTAAAAGGTGTAGGTTTTGACTGGGAAGAGCCACATCAGGTTTGGGATAAGGTACAGGAAGAATTGCAAGAGTTACAGGTAGAAATAAAAGCAGGCGATCAGGATAAAATGGAAGCTGAATTCGGAGATGTATTATTCTCAATGATTAATTATGCCCGATTTTTAAATATAAATCCCGAAGACGCTTTAGAACGTACCAATAAAAAGTTTATTAAACGTTTTCAATACCTGGAAAGTAAAGCAGGCGAATTAGGAAAACCCTTGATGGATATGACATTAGCAGAAATGGACGTATTTTGGAACGAAGCAAAAAAACTCTGATTATTCAGCCATTTTTTTTAATGCTTTTGTATTTTTGAGCACAATCTTTTTACCAGCCAATTCAATTAATTCCAGCTTATTAAATTCCGATAATAAGCGGATACAGCTTTCGGTTGCAGTACCAATCATTCCCGCTAATTCTTCACGTGTAAGCTGAACTTTTAAGGTTTTGTCAGTATTCTCGCCAAAGGTGGCATGCAGGTACAATAAAGTTTCAGCCAGCCTTTGTTTAACTGTTTTTTGTGCCAGTGCAATTTTATCGTTTTCAGATTCTTTCAAATCCTCGCAGACCGTCTGCATCAGGTTCATAGAAAACTGATTGTTATTATTGAAAAAATGTATGATTTCTGCTTTTGGAATAAAACAAACTTCCATGTCGGCAATAGCTTTTGCCGATAAATTTGCGGGTTCGTTACTAATCATCGAACGCTGGCCTAAAAGTTCCCCCGACTTAACAAGTTTTACAATCTGATCTTTTCCGTTAGCACTTAATTTTGAAAGTTTTCCAACACCATCTTTTACGCAAAAAACACCATTAGTAATTTCACCTTCTTCAAAAATGGCTTCCCCTTTTTTTATGCTGTAGGTCGTTTTACTGTTAGCCAGTTTAAGAACCTCTTCTTTATTCAGAGCTTTTAAAGAGGTAAGCTGTCTTACGATGCATTGATCACATTTATTCATGGCAGAAAGTATTTGCTGCAAAATTAACCATTATTCGCCTTCAAAGCCCTAATTATTATAGAAAATACAGGAAATAATTTATATCTGCATTTTGTCTTTTCTAATTTAGTAATTTTAAAACTGTAATTTATTAAAGGATGATAAATGTCATATTTAAAGTCTTTTACAATTTATAAACTTTGCATAAGTTAAAAAAAACAAATTATGAGCAAGCAAGGTTGTTTTCATTGCGGGTTAATTATTGCCAAAAATGAAGAAATCAATTTTGATGAAAAAAAGTTTTGTTGTAATGGCTGTAAAACGGTTTACGAAATTTTTAGTCTTCATGATTTAACCTCTTATTATGATTTTGAAAAATCTCCCGGAGCCACACCACAAGATATTCATGGTAAATATGACTTCCTGGAAAATGAAACAATACTATCTAAAGTATTGGAATTTCAGGAAGGAAATACCGCTATTGTTTCTTTAAATATACCACATATCCATTGCAGTTCCTGCATTTGGATTTTAGAAAACCTTAATAAAATTCAATCAGGGATCAGTATTTCCCAGGTTAATTTTCCTGAGAAGACAGTCAGAATTACTTTTAATTCTGATCTTGTATCTCTTAAAACTATTGTTTACATGCTAAGCTCCATAGGGTATGAGCCTTATATCAGCCTCGAAAATTATGAAACAGGAAAAAATAATGTAGACAGGACTCTTACCTATAAATTAGGAGTCGCATTTTTTTGTTTTGGAAATATCATGTTGTTGTCATTCCCGGAGTATTTTGAGATTAAGGAGTTTTGGCTGGACAATTATAAACCATTCTTCAGGGCTTTAATTTTGATTTTGTCGCTTCCCAGTTTTTTATATTCCGCAAGTGGTTATTATGTTTCGGCTTATAAAAGTATCAAAGCCGGAATGTTTAACATTGATATTCCTATCGCCTTAGGAATTATCGTCATGTTTATCAGAAGTACTTTTGATATTGTAATGGATTATGGTCCGGGGTTCTTTGATAGTTTAACAGGGCTCGTTTTCTTCATGCTGCTTGGAAAAATGTTTCAAATTAAAACCTATAGTTTTTTAAGTTTTGAAAGAGATTTTAAATCCTATTTTCCTATTGCAGTTACTCGTATTAATTCAGATACAACTGAAGAAAGCGTTCCGGTTTACGATATAATAAAAGGAGACAGGTTAATAATCAGAAATCAGGAATTAATTCCGGTGGATGGCATTTTAATAAGCGAAAAAGCCGAAATCGACTACAGTTTTGTGACAGGTGAAGCCATCCCGATTACCAAAAAATCCGGAGATAAAGTTTTTGCCGGAGGAAAACAAATTGGTAAAGTAATAGAAATGGAAGTTTTGCATTCTGTTTCACAAAGTTACCTGACGCAATTATGGAGCAACGAGATCTTTCAGAAAAATGTACAGCAAAAGCATAAAACGATTACAGATGCTATCAGTCGTTATTTTACACCAATATTATTATTAATTGCATTTGTCGGTTTTGGATATTGGATATTCATAGATGCAAATACCGCTTTTAATGTTTTTACAGCTGTACTTATCGTAGCATGTCCGTGTGCATTGGCGCTTACTGCTCCTTTTACTTTTGGAAATATTTTAAGGATTTTAGGGAAACAGAAATTATATCTTAAAAATGCTTTAGTTATTGAACAATTAGCAAAAGTGGATACAATAGTTTTTGATAAAACAGGTACAATCACAACCAATAGAAAAGCAAATATCAGTTATGAAGGAAATAGAATTTCTGATGAAAATAATATCCTTATAAAAAACCTACTTCGTGCCTCCAATCATCCTTTAAGCAGAATGCTGTATGACTTTTTACCTGAAAATAAAAAAATAAGAATTGATGATTTTCAGGAAATAACCGGAAAAGGAATCCAAGCTATAGTTGATGATAAAATAATCCAAATTGGCTCTTCCGAATTTGTGGATGCTCCGGTTTTTGAAACTTCAGAAATAGAAAAAACGTCCCTGCATATTAAAATAGATGCTGTTTATTACGGCAGGTTCGTGTTTCAGAATCAATATCGTGATGGTTTAGAAAAGTTGTTTTTAGCACTAAGTAAAAAGTATCAGATAAAAGTGTTATCGGGAGACAATGATGGAGAAAGAGCAAATCTCGAAGCCATACTTCCTGAAAATACAGAATTAATTTTCAATCAAAAGCCCGAACAAAAACTGGATTTCATCAGAAGTCTTCAGGAAAAGGGTCAGAATGTGATGATGGTTGGAGATGGTTTAAATGATGCGGGAGCTTTGGCTCAAAGTAATGTCGGAATTTCAATCTCTGAAAATGTCAATGTTTTTTCTCCGGCCTGTGATGCAATTTTAGACGCCACCGAATTTTCAAATTTAGATTATTTCTTAAAACTTTCACATAAATCAATTACTATAATTAAACTGAGTTTTGCTTTGTCCTTACTTTATAATATTGTTGGTTTATCTTTTGCTGTTACCGGTAATCTTCTTCCTTTGGTGGCAGCTATTATTATGCCTTTAAGCACAATTACGATTGTTAGTTTTGTCACACTTATGTCTAACTATTTCAGTAACAATAATTTAAACAGATTATAGGTAATTATAAGGAATATTTTTGTTAAATTTAACATTTATACTCCATCATGATAATTATCATATTTTATCTGCCTGTTACGCAATAATTTTGTTAACATAAATTTAAAGGTATGAGTGTCATTTATCTGTTAATTACGGTCAGTATTTTCGTAGCAATCGGATTCTTTATTGCTTTTATCATCGCTGTCAAATCCGGACAGTACGATGATGATTATACTCCTTCTGTCAGAATGCTCTTTGACGACGAGACCAAAATTACTCCAAAAAAAAATAAATCAATAAACGAAGAAAAACAAATCTAATTATGGAAATGGAACAATTTTATTATGACAACAAAATCGTAAAAAAATTCATTTACGCTACGATCCTTTTTGGAGTCGTCGGAATGCTGGTCGGGCTTACGTTGGCAGTTATGTATCTTTTTCCTAACATGACTGACGGAATTTCGTGGTTAAGTTATGGCCGATTAAGACCATTACATACAAATGCTGTGATTTTTGCCTTTGTTGGGAATGCCTTTTTTGCAGGTCTGTATTATTCGCTGCAACGCTTGCTAAAAGCCAGGATGTTTAGCGATTTTTTAAGTAATCTTCATTTTTGGGGATGGCAGCTTATCATAGTGGCGGCTGCAATTACTCTGCCTTTAGGGTATACTTCTTCAAAAGAATATGCAGAACTGGAATGGCCGATTGATATTGCTATCGCACTTATTTGGGTTGTAATGGGGATTAATATGATTGGTACAATCCTGCGTCGAAGAGAACGTCACTTATATGTTGCGATTTGGTTTTATCTTGCCACATTTGTTACTGTTGCTGTACTGCATATTTTTAATAATATCGAACTACCGGTTTCAGCTTTAAAAAGTTATTCCGTTTACGCCGGGGTTCAGGATGCTTTGGTACAATGGTGGTACGGTCATAATGCCGTTGCTTTTTTCCTGACTACACCATTCTTAGGTCTGATGTACTATTTTGTTCCTAAAGTGGCCAACAGACCCGTTTATTCATATCGTTTGTCGATCATACATTTCTGGTCATTGATTTTTATTTATATCTGGGCGGGACCACACCACTTATTATATTCGGCTTTACCAAACTGGGCTCAGAATTTAGGAGTAGCGTTTTCTGTAATGCTTATCGCTCCGTCGTGGGGAGGTATGATTAATGGTCTTTTGACTTTAAGAGGTGCTTGGGATAAAGTGCGTGAAGAACCAGTTTTGAAATTCTTCGTAGTAGCAATTACCGGATATGGAATGGCAACTTTTGAAGGACCGATGCTTTCCTTAAAAAATGTAAATGCTATAGCCCATTACACAGATTGGATTATTGCTCACGTACACGTTGGAGCTTTAGCCTGGAACGGATTTATGTCCTTTGGTATTATTTATTGGCTGGTTCCTAGAATGACCAAATCTAAATTGTTTTCAAATAAATTGGCCAATTTCCATTTCTGGATTGGGACTTTAGGAATTATTCTGTACGCATTGCCCATGTATGTGGCCGGTTTTCTTCAGGCTTCAATGTGGAAACAATTTAATCCGGATGGTACTTTGACTTACGGAAATTTCCTTGAAACAGTAACTCAAATCATGCCAATGTATTGGATGAGAGCTATTGGTGGTACTTTGTATTTGATTGGGATGCTTGTATTGGTCTATAATATTATAATGACAGTACGTGCAGGTGAACCAGTCGAAGATGAATTAGCTCAGGCTCCTGCTTTACAAAGAATGAGCAATAACAGACTTAATGGAGAAAAATTCCATTCCTGGTTAGAAAGAAGACCGATTCAGTTAACGATTTTAGCGACAGTGGCTATTTTAATTGGAGGAATAATTCAGATTGTACCAACTATTATGGTCAAATCAAATATTCCAACAATTTCAAGTGTAAAACCCTACACGCCATTAGAATTGGAAGGACGCGATTTATACATCCGTGAAGGCTGTGTTGGCTGTCACTCCCAATCAGTTCGTCCTTTTAGAAGTGAAGTGGAGCGTTACGGGCCACAATCCAAAGCAGGTGAATTTGTTTATGATCATCCATTTCTTTGGGGTTCAAAACGTACAGGTCCTGATTTGCTAAGAGTGGGAGGAAAGTACAATGATAATTGGCATTTCAATCACTTCTGGAATCCGCAAAGTACTTCAGCAGGTTCAATTATGCCAGGTTATAAATGGCTGTTTGATAACAAACCAATGGATATTTCATTAACAGAAAGAAAAATGAAAGCAATGGTTTCCCTTGGTGTTCCTTATACAGCTGCGGAAGTAGCAAACGGACAGCGGACTTTGAGAGCTCAGGCCATAGCTATAGAGAAAAACCTGGAGAGTGATCCTGATTTTGTAAAAAGTTATGAAGACAGTAAGAAAAAAGCAGCTGCTAAAGGGGAAAAATTCACTCCAATGAATGAAAGAGAAATTATAGCTCTGATTGCTTACATACAAAGACTCGGTACAGATATTAAAGTAAAAGAAACCGCTAAAAAATAAGTACTATGTTCGAACAAATAAAACACAATATGGAGAATATTAAGGGTATAGAAATTTACCCGATTCTTTCCCTTCTGATATTCTTTTTCTTTTTCGTAGGCTTAGGCTTTTGGGTATTTACTTATAAAAAAGAAAAAATACAGGAAATGAGTGAAATTCCTTTAGATGAAGGATTGGTTTAATTTCAAAAAATAACAAAATGAAAAAATTTTTCCCGGTATATGTGAGAGTCCCTGTGATTTTCTTCGTCGTCTTTGCTTTGATGGAATATTTTATAGACTCTGGTGACAGGCCTGCATTTATAAAATATCCTATGGTTTCAGTCTTCTTATTTGTGTTTCTGTTCATTCTCATTGCAATAGAAATTACACTGAATGCTGTTGATCGTGTCATGTACCAATTGATGACGCCAGAAGAAAAGGCTAAACTGGAATTTGAAAATACTTTAAGTTTAAAGGAAAGCGACTGGTATAAAAACCTGATGCAAAAACTTACAAAAACGCAGCCAATTGAAAAAGAAGGTGATTTATTAATGGATCATGATTATGATGGCATTAAGGAATTAGACAATAATTTACCGCCATGGTGGGTGTATTTATTCTACATCTGTATCGTTTTTGGAGTAATTTATTTTGCCCGTTATGAAGTTTTCGGAGGAGATGACCAGGAAATGGAACTTAAAAAAGAAATGGCTCAGGCAAAAATTGATGTAGATGAATATCTAAAAACTGCGCCGGACTTAATGGATGAAAAAACAGTTGTCTTATTGACGGATGCACCAAATTTAGAAGCTGGAAAAGAAATTTTCACTACCAACTGCGCTGCTTGTCACCGTGCTGATGCCGGAGGACAAATTGGACCAAATTTAACCGATAATCGTTGGATATTAGGTGGTGGAATTAAAAATTTATTCCACACAATTACCAATGGGGGTCGTGACGGAAAGGGAATGATTTCCTGGAAAGGAACTTTAAAACCTAAAGAAATTCAAAAAGTAGCAAGTTATATTTTGTCATTACAAGGAAGTAATCCAAAAGATCCAAAAGAAGCTGAAGGTGAAATTTGGACTGAAAAAGAGGCTTCTAAAAATGATACTGCAGTTAATAAAACGACAGACAGTACCCAAGTTAAATAATACAATACCACCACACATCATGTCAAATTTACCCGACGAAGCTTTTAGAGATACCATTGGAACCATTGATGAAGGTGGTAAAAGAAAATTTATTTTTCCAAAAAAACCGTCCGGGAAGTTTTATGAATACAGGAAATGGGTTAGTTATGGATTACTTGCAATTTTAATCGCTAACCCATTTATAAAAGTAAATGGAAACCAATTTATGATGTTCAATGTTATGGAACGTCGTTTTAATATTTTTGGTTTTCCTTTCTGGCCTCAGGATTTTTATCTTTTTGTGATATCAATGCTTGTTGGGGTAGTTTTTGTGATCTTATTTACGGTAGTTTTTGGAAGAATTTTTTGTGGATGGATTTGCCCCCAGACCATCTTCTTAGAAATGGTTTTTCGAAGAATCGAATACTGGATTGATGGCGACAGGGGATCTCAAATGCGTTTATCCAAACAGGAATGGAATGTTGAAAAAATTCGTAAAAGAACAGCAAAGTGGTTTGTGTTTTTTCTAATTTCTTTTGGAATTGCAAATGTTTTTCTGGCTTATCTCGTAGGAAGTGACACATTGTTCCTAATGATTGAACAGGGACCGGTTACACAGGCAAGTAATTTTATTGCACTATTGATTTTTACAGGTGTTTTCTATTTTGTTTTTGTATGGTTTCGTGAACAGGTTTGCATCATTGCCTGCCCTTATGGTCGCTTGCAAGGTGTGCTTTTAGATAATAAATCAATAAATGTAGCATACGATTTTGTTCGGGGTGAAAAAAAAGAAGGTCGTGCAAAAATCAATAAAAAAGAGGACAGAGCTACCACGGGGAAAGGCGATTGTATAGATTGCCATCAATGCGTACATGTTTGTCCAATGGGAATAGACATCAGAAACGGAACGCAGTTAGAATGTACTAATTGTACTGCCTGTATTGATGAATGTGATGATATAATGGAAACTGTTGGTTTGCCAAAAGGGCTTATTCGATATGCTTCTGAAGATGAAATCGAGAAAAATGCACCTTTTAAATTCACTGCCAGAATGAAAGGATATACAGCAGTATTATTTATTTTACTAACTGTATTTATTGGGATGCTATTTTTAAGAACAGATGTTCAGGCTATTATTTTGCGTTTGCCAGGACAGCTTTTCCAGCACAAAGGAGATAAAATTAGCAATGTGTACACGTACAAGATTGTAAATAAAACAATGAAAGATTACCCCGACATTCATTTTGAATTAATAAACCAAAAAGGAGTTATCAAAAACGTAGGAAGTCAGCATTTTAAAGTGTTGAAAGAAGGAATTTCACAGGGAACTCTCTTTATAGAAATTGATGAGGTTCTTTTAGAAAGTGACAAAACTAAAGTTAAAATTGGAATTTACAATGGAAAAAAGCTGCTGGAAACAGCTACAACAAATTTTTTGAGTCCAAGAAGTTTTAATTAAAAAAATAATACCATGAAAATTAACTGGGGAACAGGAATCGTAATTGCTTTTGGATTATTTATGACCTTTATTTTATATTTTGTTTTTGAAGTGCAATCGAATAGTAAATATGATAATGATTTGGTTGTCGAAGAATATTACAAACATGATTCGCATTTTCAGGAGGAAATGGCACGAATTCAAAATGCCTATGATCTAAAGGATAAACCTTCTATGGTATATACCAGTAACGGTTTGAAAATTGCTTTTCCAAATACATTTGAAAGCGAAAAAATAAAAGGTAATATCCTATTATACCGACCATCAAATAAAAAATTTGATTTTAATACTGCGATTACATTGACCAACAACTCTTTACTGATTCCTCAGCAGAAACTAATGAAAGGACGCTGGGATGTCAACATGGAATGGCAGTACAATGGAAAAAAATACTTGTCTAAAGAAGTAATTTATGTAAACTAATACAGGGCAAAATGTTATATTCGGCTTTTATATTTGGATTGATTAGTAGTTTTCACTGCATTGGAATGTGTGGGCCAATTGCTATGATGTTGCCTGT
>JBDTNT010000260.1:0-8865 GCA_039933615.1 Flavobacterium sp.
TAAAATCAAGCATATAAAAAAACCGCCTCAAATTTAGTATTGAGACGGCTTCCTTGCGGAATTAATGTATCTTTTATAAAAGGCTGCTGGCTGCTATCCATTAAACCGCCAAGAATTTTCAACAAATATTTTATCCGCATTATAACCTGTATAATGAACCGACAAACTACAATCCTCTATTAATTCAACTGATAGTTTTATTAAATTTAAAAATCACATTTTAATCTGTAAATACTAACAAGCCACGGCAAATGTATCTAAATATATTCAAAAGAATAAGTCCGTTTGGTTTTAAAATATAACCTGAAAAATTAACTTTCATTCTGCTGATGCGTTCTGAAATGTAGTATTAAAAATGGTCTTTTCAGAACATTGCAACTTCTTTTTATAAAAAACTACAGGCAGTTTAAAAATATTTCTAAGCTGACAAATACAATTTTAATAAACTGCCTGAAAGTTTTTACTTTAAATCAATATTCTGATTTCGGTATTCACCCGGAGTCAGACTTACTATTTCTTTAAATATTTTTGAAAAATGCGGCAAATTAGAAAAGCCAGTATCCATTGCTATTTCCATAAATGTCTTGTTGGTAGTTGTAATAAGATATTGCGCTCTTTCTATTCTTTTTTTATGAATAAAATTCAGGGGCCTTTCTCCGGTGTGAAGCAGAAACTGCCTTGAAAAATAATCCTTATTCTGATTTACTCTTTTAGCCAATTGTGTAACAGTAAGATTTTCATCTAAATGAAGCTGTACATAACTCATTGTATCCAATATTTTAGATGAGACAGCCTGGGGAGGATTTGATTGGAAACTAGTTGAATTCAGGAATCTGGAAATTAATTGCAGAAGAATTCCTTGGTTCTCAAATTTCAGATGCATTTTTATTTTATCATTATGAGATTGATATTCTTTATAATAAGTTTCTTTTTCATATACTTTTGGATTATCAGACCGGTTGATTCCTCTTCCCGGGTTATTTTCGAGCATTTTTTTAATAAGCATTACATCAATCTTATCGGCAGCTATCTTCATAACATTTCTATTATCATTAAACAAAGAAATGCCGTCGGGAGACTCCTCAAAAAACTGAATAAAAAACTGACTCAGAAACTGATTACAATTCAAATTGCAAATCGTAAAACTTGGAACTAAATATAAGTACCCCGGCTCCAGTACCAACTGATTGTAACTATCTGAAATATATCCTATTCCTTCATCAATATAATATAACCGATAATAAGGACTAATTACATTACTGTAATTCCAGTTGTGATTGAGTTTTACATAATCAATATGCAGAATAGAGAAATAATATTTAAATATATTTTTGAACATAATGATCGATGAATTTAATAAAATCGTTTCTGAGTAATAAAAAATCGTTTTTATATAATAATTTAAATTTACCCATAGTTTACTTTTGTAACTGTAGTCCTTAAAAGCATGCAAAAAAAAATACGTAATATGCAGATAATAAATAACTAATCAGTAGCTATGTGTATTATAACTATCTAGCCGGTTGCTTAAAAAAAACAGCCGTCAAATTAAATCAGATCAAAAAACGCAAGTCGTAAATATATAATTTTTAATTCAAAAATATTAAAAATATGAACAGAAGAAATGCTTTGAAATTAGGAGTGTCAGCACTGGCAGGAATTTACCTGTCTCCATTATTGGGACATTCCCAAATACTTAATCTGCCAATTTTAAAAGGGCCATTCAAACCAACCTGGGATTCGTTAAGTAAATATCAGGTACCCGATTGGTTCAGAGATGCTAAATTTGGCATGTGGGCACATTGGGGCCCTCAATGCGAACCTGAAGCCGGAGATTGGTATGCACGCGGAATGTATGAGGAAAATTCAAGGCAATATAAATTTCATCTCGAAAAATATGGTCATCCGTCCCAATTTGGTTTCAAAGACGTAATCAATACATGGAAAGCAGAAAATTGGAATCCTCAGGAGTTGGTTGACTTATATAAAGATTCCGGTGCAAAGTATTTTATGGCAATGGCAAATCATCATGACAACTTAGATCTGTATGACAGTAAGTATCAGCCAAATTGGAATTCTACCAAAATAGGTCCCAAAAAAGACATTCTTGCCGGCTGGGAAAAAGCAGTTAGAAAAGCGGGACTCCCATTTGCCGTAAGTGTTCATGCTGCACACGCCTGGACCTGGTATGAGACCTCCCAAGGAGCAGATAAAAATGGTCCTATGGCAGGTATTCCATATGATGGAAAGGTGAAAATGGCAGATGGAAAAGGAACCTGGTGGGAAGGTTTAGACCCTCAGGAACTCTATGAGCAGAATCACCCTTTAAGCTCGGTTTCCTCAGGGGTATCCATAAATAGCCAATGGGATTGGGGAGACGGTGCTTCAATACCTTCTGAGGCATACCTAAAAAAATTTCACGATCGAACCATTGATTTAATCGATAAATACAATCCTGATCTGGTCTATTTTGATGATACTGCATTACCTCTTTGGCCTATAAGTGATGCAGGACTAAAAATAGCCGCATACCTGTATAATAAAAGCCTTGAGAAAAATAAAACTGTTCAGTCTGTAGTGACAGGTAAAATATTAAATGAACAGCAGCGTAAAGCAATGGTGTGGGATATCGAAAAAGGACAAAGCAACAATATAGAACCTTTACCCTGGCAAACGGATACCTGCATTGGAAACTGGCACTATGACAGGGAAGTTTATAATAATAAGAAATATAAATCTGCAAAAACTGTCATTCATACTTTAATAGATGTGGTAAGCAAAAACGGAAATTTAATGCTTAATATCCCAGTACGCGGAGACGGAAGCATTGATGAAGCAGAACGTGAAATTGTTACTGAAATTGGTCTTTGGATGAAGGCTAATAGCCAAAGTATATATGCCACACGCCCCTGGAAAATTTTTGGGGAAGGTCCGCAGCAGCAAAGTGCCGGAGCATTAACGGGCCAGGGTTTTAATGAAGGTAAAGGAAAACCCTTTACTTCAGAAGATATTCGCTTTGTACAAAAAAACAATATCCTTTATGCTACAGTAATGGGATGGCCGGAAAATGGTACAGCAATTATTAAAAGTTTAGGAATAGTATCTGAATATTATCCTCAAAAAATAAAACAAATAAAGCTGCTAAGTACCGGAGAAAAATTAAAATTCGAGCAAAGCGACAAAACACTCAAGGTATATTTCCCAGGTCAGCAGCCTAAAGTAGCTTATGCCAATGTTTTGGAAATCGTCTGAAAATAAAATACCATTTTAAAAAATCTGCTTTATGGCTATAAAAAGATTATGTTTTGCGTGTGATCTGGTTGACAAAAAAGACTTAATAGAAAAATACAAACACTATCACAAAAAAGAGAATAGCTGGCCCGAAATCACTAAAAGCATTAGTGATTCCGGGATTTTAGATATGGAAATTTATATACTTGCCAACAGGTTATTTATGATAATTGAAGTGGACGAAACCTTTACTGCAGAACGTAAAAAAAAGATGGATGCATCAAATTTAAAAGTACAACAATGGGAAGATTTAATGTGGGAGTTCCAACAATCACCACCCGGATCTGCAGAAAATGAAAAATGGACACTTATGGAAAATATTTTTAAATTATAGTTTCATGTAGTATTTTATTTTATGATCAATCTGTAATATTGATATTATTCTTTGCAAAGATTTTAAAACAGGACAGGTAATAAGGCTTAAGAAATTTAGATTTTTATTTGCTATTTCATTCTTCATTACAGAAAAAAAAAGTGATTATATGACAGACGTATTATTTTTTAAGGGCATAAAAACTCATTGAATACTATTGTTTTTTTTGAAAATACTGTTAGATTATATAAGCTTTCAGAGAGAGCGACTAATCCATTTTTACAGCAGTATTTAAAATAAAAAATGTATGATTGATAATAATGTTAATATGATACATGAGTTAATTCTAAACTACATTAAAATTAGCCAATCTGAATGGGATCACTGCTCATCAATGTTTAAGATAGATCGCATTAAAAAAAAAGAGATTATTCTTTCTCAGGGTTCTGTGTGCAGAAATATTTTTTTTGTAGTTGACGGTCTCCTGAGAATTTATTTTATAGATCCCAATGGTGAAGAAAAAACTTTTCATTTTTCTGTAGAAAAAACTTTTGCTACTGATTATGAAAGTTTCCTGAAATGTATGCCCTCCGGTTTTTCAATTCAAGCAATGGAAGATACAGTTGTTATACCGATAACCTTTGATATGTTACAGGATTTATATAAAATACTTCAATATGGAGAGAAGTTAGGCAGGCTCATTGCAGAAGAATATTTTTTTCTCATAAATGATAAATTAAAGGCTTTATATACTCAAACGCCATTAGAAAGATATAATGCTATGAATGCAAAATTCCCAAAAATACTCCAACGCATTTCACAACGCTACATTGCTTCTTATCTAAATATTAGTTCTGTGCATTTAAGCCGGTTAAAAATAGCTGAAAAACCACAATAAGAAAACTGGTAACAAATGTTATCAGTTGCAATAATTTTATCATTTTTCTTTGCACTCTTATAAATAAAAATGCGTGATCGCTATTTATCATTGGAAGTTTCAAAGCTTTATTAACGAAACATTTTAACGATTATAAATATAAAGCAAAGATTCGTTTCATTAGAGAGCATTCTCTATTTGGGACATCAGTAAATGTTGTTATCCTCTATGAACAGAAAAATAAAAAGCCTCAGGGAACTAAAAAATTATACTCAGCAGTACATGGCCGAAGCTTTAGAAATAACTCAGGCAGCTTACAGTAAAATTGAGAAAGGCAAAACTAATTTAAGCTTAAACAAATTAGAAAAGATTGCAGAAATATTAGGAGTCAGCATCGAAACTCTCATAAAGTTTGATACAAAAATATATTTAGACCATTTAACCAATGAAAAAGAAAACAGTAATCAGGACAATTTTAAGAATCAATTTAAGGGTAATAAAGTAGAAAAACTTTATGAGGAAAAAATAGTCCTTTTAGAGTTGCTTCTGGCAAAAACAGATTCAGAATTAAAGCAGTATAAAGAAAAATTTGGTCTACTGTAATGCTATTAAAATCTAATATGCTTTCATAAAGGAGATGGAAGCTGAAATTAAAAAAAGGATTATTTTGCCCTTTTAAATATATAGTAACCCGTTTGGGTGTAATTAAAAAATATATTTTGACGCAGATTTTACCGATTCGTTGTCACGAAGACGCGGACAAAAACGGATTTTTTTAGATTCTACATTTAAAATCCGTATAAATCCGCGTTTTTGCGGTAGCAAATCGGTGTCATCAGTGTTCTAAATTATTACGTTGCATTTTAAAAATAGAATTGCACCCAACGGGTTATAGTATTTCTGAAACAGTACTTTTCTTAATAAGGCAAAATCATGTTATTTCCCTGTCCTTTTATTTGATCTTTAACTTAACAACCGTTACTGAATACGCAGGCAGTTTCATTTGTACTTTTTCCCCATTCAATTTAAATTCACTTTCTGTCGGACTTATCTTTTTAGGATTCCCAAAAGTATTTTCATCCTGCAAATCCGGACTTGTAAGTCTTATTAAATTTCCTTTAGCCTCTACTTTACTTCCTTTTATGTCAATCGTAACTTCCTGTTCGTTTGCTGCCGTATTGACCACTTTGACGATTATTTCTTTAGTCTTTGTATCTTTTACCGCAGAGGCAAAAAGGTCATTTTGTCCTGTTAACGGTTTTCCATCTTTGGTAATTGCCAGTAAATCGGTTCCTTTATTGGTTGAGAACAATTTTTGAACATAATAATTAGCTGAACCATAAGCCTCTAAATTGTTGAACCAAATCATGTCCGGTGTCCATTGCCAGGCATCTTCGTGCGCCATTAATGGAGCATAAGAAGTAAGATTGACTACATCTGCATTTCTCTCTAACCCCGTCATGAAAGCGGCTTCAGAAAAAGCACACTCCCAATTGTTTCTGTTGGTTGGGTTTGCTCCCGAGACACTTTGTGCCGCATATTCTCCTGCAAATATTTTTGGCCCTTTTCTATCGTATTTATCATAGCGGGAGGCATTTTCCCTAAACCATTTCGGGCTTTCATAATAATGTTCATCTATCAGTTCTGCATTCAGTTTTTTAAGTTCCTTCGTTCCATAATCAAAAAATTCACCATCCGGAGACGGTCCACTTCCGGAAACGATGATTATATTGGGATATTTTGATTTTATTGCCTTTTCAAAAACTTTATACCTTTCGATGTAATCAGGTCCCCATTGCTCGTTTCCAACACCAATATATTTTAGGTTAAACGGTTTTGGATGTCCCATATCCGAGCGTAATTTACCCCAAGTTGTAGCTTCTGTACCATTGGCAAATTCAATTAAATCTAAGGCATCCTGTACATAGGGATCTAATTCGTCTATTGGTGCCAATTCCCCTGTATTGTACTGGCAAGCCATTCCGCAGCTTAAAATAGGCAGTGGCGTTGCGCCAATATCTTCTGAAAGCTGAAAATATTCGTAAAATCCTAGTCCAAAACTCTGAAAATAATCGGGCGTTTGTTTATGGTTGAATTCCATATTCCATCGATTGATCATGGTTCTTCTTTCCTCTACTTCTCCCACTGATTTTTTCCATTGGTAACGGTCAGACAGCGTTCTTCCTTCGACAATACAGCCACCGGGAAAACGTAAAAATCCGGGTTTCATATCATATAAAAGCTGTACGAGATCTTTGCGCAAGCCGTTTTTTCTGTTCTTCCAGGTATCTTCCGGAAACAGTGAAACCATATCTAAATCTATTGTCCCGGTTCCTTCAAATGTTATTTTCAGCCTTGCTTTTGCCTCCGTTTGAGTTGCTGTAAATTGGGCGGTATAATATTTCCAATCGTTCGATGCCGGTACAATACTGGTTGCTCCGATAACTTTTTGATCTTTATCAATAAATTGAATTATTATTTTTTTGATGGTTCCATCATGATTGGCTACTTTTAGGGAAAGATTGTATTTTGCCTCTTTTTTGACTCCCATTCCCCTGAATCCCTCATTGATGATCGAATATCCTTTATCATCATTTACAAGGATTCTGCAAAAATTAGGATTGGTTTTATTTTCTGCTACTTTAATGGTTGTTGCAATTCCAGATTCTTTGTTCAGCGAACTTCTTTTGCTATTGGGCTGTTCCCATCCCATTAAAGGTTTGTCGAACTCAAAAGATCGGTTTTTGATCATTTCTGCATACAATCCTCCGTCTGCAGCAAAATTGATATCTTCAAAAAACAAACCGAACATTGTTGGCTGGATTTTGGCCGTAGTTTTGGCAGCATTAACTTCCAGCGTTGTCTTTTGGGCATTTGTATAAATACTGTTTAATAATAAACAGCAAATCGTAAATTTTGTAATTGCGGTATTTTTCATTTTAGTGAATGCTTATTGTTTTTTTACTGCTTCTAATTTCTCCGGAAAAGCCGATTTTCCTTCTAAATTATTGATGATTAAAGCCGCTACATTTTTACTTTCTACAGCGTAAGCAAAATAATCGGGTTTGTTTTTCCCCCATTGTACAGAACAGTTCTGCATTTTTATACTTTCTGCTGCATCAAAATAAAAACCTGAGGTGCTTCCTTTTACAAATCCTTCTACATTAGACGGGCGACGATCGTAAACGCCTCCTGCATTAGCAGATGTTTTGTCAATAAATATACTAACATTATCAAAAACAATGTTGTTAATTTTATCTTTTGATTCGCCGCTTACATAAACTCCATTTTCGCCTGTACATTGAATATTGGTGAAATAAATGTTTTTGATGCCGCCTACTTTCCCTTCGGTTGCTCCTTTTGGAAAACGCCAATTGGCATCTTTATGATTTCCTTTTGCCCTGCTGTAAGCCGTAACATAAATGGGCTCCGCTTTTCCCCACCATGTATCAGTCGTCAGACGGCCTTCGATAATCATATTGGAGAAAATTACATCGCTCACGGTTCCTTCGTCACGATTTTGGATTCCTACGCCTCGATTACTGTTTTTGATAATGCAATTATTGAATACAACCTGTCTGATAGCATCCATGTTTTCTGAACCAATCTTGATGGCGCAGCTGCTGCTGGTCATCGTACAATTGGTTACCGTAATATTTTCACAGGCACCAAATTCTTCAAATTCCCTTCTGTTTTTTAAGCAGATACAATCGTCACCACTTTCGATGTAACAATCGCTGATCCGCACGTTTTTGGAATGATCTAAATCGATACCATCGCTGTTGCGGACTTTTAAGCTATTCAACAATGTAATACCACTGATGACAACATCGTTACAGCCTACAAGATGAATCGTCCAATAGGCTGAATTTCCAATATGAACCTCTTTTATCCGGATATTTTTGCCGCCAATAATCGTCAGCACGTGTGGTCTTGGATCTAAACCTGTAAAGGGTTTTAAAACATAAGAATCTTCTAATTCCTCCCCCATGAATGAAATTCCGTTACCATCTATTTTTCCGTTGCCGCTAATGGTGAAATTTTCTACATTTTCGCCCCCAATCCAGATCGTTCCTTCTCCGGGATTGGTACGAAAAGCACTTTTGGTATATAATTTTTCATCCGGACTGGCCAATAATTTCGCGCCGCCTTCGATATGAAGCTCAATTCCCGATTTCACATTAAAAGGTCCTGTCAAAAATGTAAACGGAGCTGGGATCAATACTCTTCCGCCTGTTTTACTGCAGGCATCTATGGCTTTCTGAATCGCAACGGCATCATTGGTTTTTCCGTCTCCTTTGGCTCCGTAATTTTTAACATCATACACTTTTTGTGCGCTAGCGGTCAGGGAAAGACAAAAAGTAAGTATCGCAATTATCGTTTT
>JBDTNT010000261.1:0-8996 GCA_039933615.1 Flavobacterium sp.
TCTTTGCGTCTTTGCGAGATTATTTTATTTTACCAACAAAGCTCTTTCATCACTAACTTTTAACCTTTGTAACTCTGCACCTCTGCACCTTTGTACCTTAAAAAAAAATCAAACATGAATAATCTCATCATCAATCAATAAATCCTCTCGTCGTAAACGCAGGAAAATCTGTGCTACTGCGATTGTGTCTTTTTCGCAATAGGTTACAATTCGGTCAATGTCTTTTTCTACATAAAATACATGTGCTACCTGACTGCCGTCAATATCGCCTTTTGGAGAAGGTATTCCAAGTATTTTAGTCAGTAATTTTAAAGAAGTAAAGTGCTTGTAATCGCCAAACTTCCATAATTCTAAAGTATCCAGATGCGGAATCTCCCATGGTTTTTTTCCAAATAAATTAAGCTTGTTCGGAATCGCAATCTGGTTGATGATCATACGTCGTGCTATAAACGGAATGTCAAATTCCTTGGCGTTATGGCCACACAAAACATGTTGAGGCTGATTAAAATGATTGTTCAGCAGATTATTAAAATCGTGCAATATCTTTTTTTCTTCTCCAAAAAAAGAAGTCACCCTAAAATTCCGGATATCACCTTTAATCGTAAAATAGCCAACAGAAATACAAACAATCTTACCAAACTCAGCCCAGATCCCGGCTCGTTCGTAAAATTCCTCAGGAGTAAATTCCTCTTTTCGCTGATATTGGGTTTTATGATCCCAGAGAGATTGCATTTCGGTATCAAGCGAATTAAAGTTTTCTTCTTCCGGAACTGTTTCTATATCCAGAAATAAAATATTGTTGAGGTTTATTTTTTCAATCATAATTTTTAACCACGAATTTCACTAATTATTTTTTTATGAATATACATAAATTCAATTTAAAGAAAGAAATATATTACAATTTAAATTAATTTGGTTAATTTATGAAATAATATTTTTTTAAAACAGACTTTGTTGCTGCGTCGGATTCTCATGTTCCAAAAGCCATTTTTTACGCCAGATCCCTCCGGCATACCCCGTAAGTGACCCATTTGTGCCAATAACCCTGTGACACGGAACTACAATCCAAAGCGGATTTTTGCCATTTGCGGAAGCTACGGCCCGAATCGCTTTGATATCGCCGAGCTTTTTGGTCTGATCCATATAGCTTACCGTTTTTCCATATGGAATTTCGAGTAGTGATTTCCATACTTTTTGCTGGAATTCAGTTCCTTTTGGATTTAGTCTGAAAGTAAAATCAGTTCTTTTGCCTTCAAAATATTCTTGTAACTGATCCACTGCTTCCTGCAGGATTTCAGGAATTTCAGCAGAAACTTCGCCATCTTTCGTTACCGAAATAACAGATACGCCGTTTTCATCACCAATGATGGTGGTTATTCCAAGTGGAGATTCTATGTAAGCTGTCTGTTCCATTTTTTAGTTTAACAAGAAAGGAGTGGGGTATTTCGCAAAGTTCGCAAAGTTTTTTGTTTTGAACCATATAAGTTATGTAAGTTCATATAATACTGTTGTTTTAGAGTGAAATCTTAAAACTTAAATGAACTTATATCAGTTGTACAGTTTTAAAATAAGTACTAATAATTTTTCAAATCAAATTGATATTTTAGACTATTTTCGATTTTTTCACTTGAAATTATTTTTCTGATGTTGGATTTCTCTGAGCTGAATTTAGGTAAAGCTACATTTAAATCAATTGCTTTTTGAGTGTAATATTCTTCCCGGGCAGGGTGAAGTGGTGCAACGGCATTGAAAACTTCATTCCATTTAGATTGATGGATGATTTCCTGAATCACATTGATGCAATCATTTTGGTGAATTAAATTTACGGGAGCATCCGGATTTTCCAGATTTTCTTTCCCCGACAAAGACCTGGCAGGATTACGGTCGTTACCAATTAAGCCTCCAAAACGGATAATTGTTGTTTCGAAATTTTGATTGTTTTGTAAAAGAGCTTCCGCTAAAAGCAATTGCTTGCCGCTTTCCGTATCCGGATTTGGATTTGTTTCTTCTGTAATGATTCCGTTTTCGTTACCATAAACAGAAGTCGAGCTCACAAAAAGCACTTTTTCTATTGTTGATTTTTCTATAAAAGGAATCAGGTTTTTGATTTTTTCTACAAAAACCTTTTTTTCGGGATCTGGACTGTTCCCCCGTAATTTCGGTGGAATGTCTATGATTAGAATTTGACTTTTTTTCAGAAACTCAGTTATGGAATCAGAAATACTTTCGCTTTCAAGCGTTGCCAAAAAGGGATTTATCCCAAGCTCTTTAAAAATGGAAAGTTTGTTTTCTGAAGTTGTGGATCCGTTTACCGAATATCCTTTTTCGATTAATTGTTTCGCCAAAGGCAATCCCAGCCAACCGCAGCCTAATATGCTTATTTGTGTCATTGTTGAATTTTATTCAGACTATAAAGATAAGGTAAAACGAACTTTGTCTTTTCCTTTTCCACCAATTCTATGATAGAATTTAATGGCTCTTTCGTTAAATTGTGGTGTTTGCCATTGAATATTGATGCAGTTTTTGTCAATGCCGATTTGTTTTAGCCTTTCAATTAAAACTTCCCCAATTCCGAAACTTCTGGCCTCTTCTTCCAAAAACAAACAATCCATATAGATAAAATCAGCGGCATCCCAGGTTGAATAATCGAAAGTATAAGAAACGTAACCAACGATGGTTTGATTTGCTGCGACAACCAGACAATATAGTTTGGGATTTTCTCCGAATACTGCTTTTTCTAAGGCTTCGGCTTTTCCTTCGGGAGAAAAACCGGCTTTTTCAAATTCAGCATGTTTTTCACATAAAAGAACTAATTTTTGTAAATCCTTAAGTTCGCAATTTCTTATTGAATATTCCATTGAAGGTTGATTTCGGTTTGTAAAAAAGTAATAAAATGATGAAAATAGTCCGGATAATTCTCGTTTTCCCGGATGGCGATAAAATGCTTTCTTTTTAAACCGTTTTTGCCAATTTTAATGGCTTTTATCGGACTGGTTTTGAGATGAGGCAATAAGGCCCATTTTGCCATTGACATCACTCCCATATCGGCTTTAACCATTTCGAGAGAGGCTTCGGTCAAAGGCAAAGGCGTAATTTTTCGGGGAGTCACTTTCGCCGGAGCTAACAAAAACTGATGAATGGTAACTGTTTCCATTGGGAGCGAATGAATCAAAAGATGTTCGGTTATAAAATCTTCGGCAACAACATATTTTTTATTGGCCCAGGCATGGTTTTCGGAAACTGCCATGACGACTTCATCCTGAAAAAGCTCCAGGTATTTGATGTTGTTGTCTTTAATCTGGTCGCTTATAATAGCTATGTCAATTGTATTGGCTAATAAATTTTGAAGTGGAATATGAGTCGCTTCGGTCACAATTTTCAATTCGACATTCGGGTATAAAAGATGAAATTGCTTTAAAACCGATGGCAGCCAGTGATAACTGGAGAAGCATTCGGTACTAATTCGGATTTCACCGTATTCGCCAAAGACCATTTGTTTGATTTGGGTTTCGGTCTGCGAGAGCTTGTCGAGTATTTCATTGGCAATCTGGTATATTTTTTCTCCGGCTTTGGTCAGGACCAGTTTTTTATTCATTCTGAAAAATATGGGCGTTCCCAACTGATATTCAGCTTCTTTGAGTTGATGGCTCAGCGCCGATTGTGTCAGATGAAGTTTGTCGATTGCTTTGGTGATGCTTCCTTCTTCGACAATTGCTTTGATCAGTCGTAAATGACGTATTTCCATTTTTAGAGAATTTGTACACAAAGGAACAAAATTTTACGATGGGTTTTCCATGAAAAAAAGTAATGGGATTGATGAATTCTTTTCGTTTTTATGGTGTTTGGAGTTCCGCTACTTTTGAAAAATAAATAATTAACGCCTTGAAAAATGGAAGCACAAATTAAACATTATGAAAATAAATTAGCATTCGAAATGGATCCTTCAGATTTGTTTGATGCCTTAAATAACGGAGAAAATGTAATTGTAATTGATGCCAGAAAAGCATTTGGTTTTGAAGCAGAGCATATTCAGACTGCGATTAATATTCCACACCGCGAAATGAATGCAGAAACGACCAAACATCTCAACAAGGAAGTTTTGTATGTAATCTATTGCGACGGGATTGGTTGTAATGCCTCAACAAAAGGAGCGTTGAATATGGCGAGATTGGGTTTTAAAGTAAAGGAATTAATGGGTGGAATAGAGTGGTGGAAGTTTGACGGTTATGCCACGGAAGGTACAAACGGTAAAAAAGCCGGATTGAAAATTGAATGTGCCTGCTAAAGAAAAAGGGCAGGCTTTAAAAAATTAAAGTCTGCCCTTTTTGTAATTATATTGAAAAGCCATTTTATTCAGGCTTTACAACTGGTTTTAAACTGTCTTTTGCAACAACTACGCTATCTTTTACCGGAGCAGTTTTAATTGGTTTTAAAGGAGCAGTATATCTTTTTATTTTCTGTTGAATTAAAACCGCATCATTCAATACAAAAGGTGTCGGCATCATCCAGTCACTTCTTGGTTTGATTTTAAACAGTGGGTTGGTCATTAAATCAAAAGAACTTTCGATAAGATTCATATCAAAAATAGAGGACTTGATAATGTAGAATTCCAAAACAAGAGGTTCGTTGCCTACAACATAATAGCATAAAATCTTACTGTCATCACGCTCTAAACGATTTCCAATCTGTCCTGAAGTCGAAACGCCATTTGCCTTAAAGTTGTAAAACGTCATTTTTGGATTGGCATAAATGTCGTAACGGTTTACTTTTCTGTTTGGTGTGATTTTTATTTTTAAATACCTGTTGCTTCCAATAACACTGTCTTTTATGAAAGTAACTGTTGGTTTGGGAACTGCTACATTTGGAGCAATCGCACTGTATGTAAATGTTGAATTGTATTTGCTTGAAATTGGAAGACTGTTTAAGCCAACTGCATTTTGATTGGTCTGTCCCACATAACTTTTGGTCCAGTCGTCTAAGTTTACGTCATACGTTGTCCAAAGAGCCGAATTTGTGTCCGCATTGTAAACGTATAATAAGCTGTTGGATTTCGCTTTTCCTTTTTCATAACAGGAATGCATACCTGCGTAAACAAAAAAGCCAATTGAGATGATAAAAAACAACATGGTCCATATCCCTTTTTTAGAAAAGGCACCAAATACCGGGAGTAATAATCCAAACGTCAGAACGGTCAGGACAGCACTTCCGTAAAGTATTTTCAATCCTAAACCAACAGGAAACATTACTATAAAAGGAGCCACAATTGCCAAAGCCGGAATACAGAATAATAAGTTCAGGCCTAAACTGTAATGTTGGGTAATGACAAAAATTCCAAATAAAAGAACTCCGAAATAAACCGGAATGATTAAGAAACCAGCACCGGTAAGGCTGTTGGCCAGAAAAGCATTGATTGCGATCCAAAGCAATAAAGGCGCTACGAAATGATTCATCGTTATTTTTCCTTCAGAAAAATGATGATAGAAGGCAAAACAAATTGCAATGCTAAGTGTTACAAATGCGCCTATGTAAGCGTGACCGTTATACGTGAATCCGTTTAGTAAATCATTGTATTGCGGGTAAATCTCCAGTAGAATTTTCCATCCCAGGAAAGTTACTAATCCCGAAATAATAAGAGAGCCCAATAAGGGAACAAATCCTCTGAAAATCTCCCTGAAAGTGATAACACGTTTTGCTTTTCCTATAAAAATAAAAAGGATTAACAAACCCAAAGCAATGAGTGTCATTGGTGCAACCCATGTGAAAGGATAACTTATAAAAAATCCGAAAGGGACATTAAAATAAACATTATCCTCAGTGGCGTTTGTTGTGTTTAAATCAATATTGGAAAAATATTTTAATAAAGGCATTAAATACATTCCCTGATGTGTAAGGGTAGTTTTGTTTAAATGCTGAATATCATCCTGTTGTGTGTGATAATTGAAATGACCATCGATAAAAGCAAAATTAAATCCCTGAATGTTTCCCTGTTCTCTGAAAACTGTCAGGTCGGTATCGTTTGGCAGCATTTTGTAAATGCTGTACATAAGTGAATTCGAAACTGGAAATTTTGTTTTGGCATTTGCGAATTCTTTCACAAGCGCTTCATTTCCTTTGTTGGTCTCCATGAGCATATAACTTGGGCCTGAAGAACCTCTGGCTTCAAAGTTTAAAACCAAACCGACTTCTTTTGCCCACGGATGCTGATTAACAAAAAGTGCAGCACCGTTTAATCCTAATTCTTCGGCATCAGAAAAGAGAATGATAATATCGTTTTTGTGTTGCTGTTTAGCGTATAAAAAAGCACGGACACCTTCCAGGATTGTAGCAACTCCGGAGGCATCGTCACTTGCTCCTTTCGAAAACGAGTGTGGGGCACTGTCGTAGTGAGAAAGTAATAAAAGTGCTTTTGAATTGTCTGTTCCTTTGATCCGGGCAAGAATATTCTTAGATTTTACTAAGAGTCCTTTGTCATTAAGTGTGAAACCTTCCTGGACAGTCGTCTCCAAACCAATCCGATTGAGTTCAAGTTTAAGATAATTGGCAACTAATTCATGATTTGTCGAGCCTACATAATGGGGTTTGTGGGCTATGATTTTAACTTGATTTAGTGCTCGTTCTGTAGAGAATTCCGCAAGGGCTTCCTCGTTTTTAGAAACCCACTGGGGCATCATTGTGGCGTATATAATAGCAAGAATGGCTATGACGCATAGAAAGGCTAGTATTGAAGTAGGATTTTTTTTCATGTTGAATATACTAAATTTCTTTTTTTACGAGCATAAAATAATCATTTTCCAAGGAGCAATATCCCTGATCGTACAGGAAATAATATGTGTTGCCTGTTTTCGTCTGCAAAATATTAGTAAAAAAATCAAAATCAAAGCCTTTATTCAACATTTTATCTCTTGTTGCTTTTGATTTTCCATCTGCATTCAGTTCAGACAAGATACGGTAATTTTTACGTAACTTATTGTTTACATTCCGCATAAAATTATTGGTGTCCTTGTTTATTTTATTATTGTGGGCATTTCGGCAACCGTCCGAGCAGAATTTTTTATCTTCCCGGCCTACAATTTTTTCGGAACATTCCAGACAGGTTTTCATGGCTGCTCTATTTTTCGGATTTCGTATAAATCATTTCTTCGGTCCTTTAAAATTCGGACACTTCCATGCTCGTGGAGTTGTTTCAATAAATTCAGATCAACATCTACGATTAACGTCATTTCGGTGTTTGGAGTAGCTTCTGCTTTTATACCATTACTGGGAAAAGCAAAATCTGATGGAGTAAATACCGATGCCTGTGCATATTGAATGTCCATATTATTTACTCTTGGTAAATTTCCGACACAACCGGCGATGGCAACGTAACATTCATTTTCTATCGCTCTGGCCTGTGAGCAGTGTTTCACGCGGGTGTAGGCATTTTGGGTATCGGTCAGGAAGGGAACAAATAGTATATTCATTCCTTCGTTAGCCATAATTCTGGAAAGTTCCGGAAATTCGACATCATAACAAATCAGGATTCCGATTTTACCACAATCGGTATCAAAGGTCTTAAATTGCGAGCCGCCTTTCATTCCCCAATGTTGTACTTCGTTGGGTGTAATGTGTATTTTGGTATACATTTCTGAAGTTCCGTCTCTTTTACATAAAAACCCAACATTGTATAAATTACCGTTTTCCAAATACGGCATACTTCCGGTGATGATATTGATATTGTATGAAATAGCAAATTCCTGAAAACGTTTTCTAATCGGATCCGAATGTCGTGCAAGCTCCCGGATGGCCTCCGCTTCCGATAAATGATTGAAATCAGCCATTAAAGGCGCGATAAAAAGTTCCGGAAATAAGGCAAAATCACTTCCGTAGCCCGAAACGACATCAATAAAAAACTCCGCCTGTTCGAAAAGTGCTTCAACATTATTAAGCTGACGCATCTGCCACTGAATTAATCCCAATCGGATAACACTTTTTTCGAGGTTAATCAGTCTTGGACTTTCATCATAATAAACGTTGTTCCATTCTAAAAGCACGGCAAATTCTTTGGATTCCTCATCGCCTTCCAGATAATTTTTGATTATTCGTAAAACGTGAAAATCATTGCTCAGCTGAAACGAAAGTACCGGATCGTGTAATTCTTTGTGTTTTACTTTTTCGATATAATTTTTGGGTGTCATTTTACTGGAATACTGGCCATAGTTTGGAATTCTTCCGGCAAAGACAATCGCTTTCAGGTTCAATTGCTCACAAAGTTCTTTACGGGCATCGTACAAACGGCGTCCTAAACGTAAGCCGCGATAATTCGGGTGAATAAAAACATCAATTCCGTAGAGGATTTCCCCATCCTTATTGTGGGTAGAGAAAGTATAGTCTCCAATAATTTGTCTGTAATTATGTCTTTTGTCGACCAGTTTTTCATCAAGTATTAAAGAAAGTGCTGACCCTACGACTACGCCATCGACTAAAATTACTAATTGGCCTTCAGGAAATATATGGAGTAATTTTTTAATGTCTTTAGATTCCCAATACGAATTGGCCATTTCCGGATATGATTCAACCATTGAGTTTTTTAACTGTTTGTAATCGTCTAATTGTAAATTTCTCAATTCAACTTTGTTGATTTGTGCTTGCATATCCTAAGGTTTTTCTCGAATATACAAAATAATAATTCCATTTACAAACGCTTACAAGCATTTAGAACCGATAGTAAATAGATTTTGATTTAATTATTAAGGAAAAATCTTATATTTTTGCTTTATTGAATTTGATAAACGAATTCATTTACACTAACATTTAAATAGTATACGCCATGAAAAACAGAGTACAATTAATCGGTAACGTAGGAAACGATCCTGAAGTCAAAACATTAGAAAACGGAAAAAAACTAGCGCATTTAAGTATTGCAACCAATGACAAATACACCAATGACAAAGGAGAAAAAGTAGAACAAACAGAATGGCATCGTGTGACGGCCTGGGGGAAAACTGCTGAAATTATTG
>JBDTNT010000262.1:0-4864 GCA_039933615.1 Flavobacterium sp.
GCTTTGTCTGCTGTTTTTTTTGCGTCAGTAGTTGCTTTGTCAGCGCTTTCTTTAGATTTTGCAGCTTTCTCCTTAGATTTTGTTGCAGAAGCAGTTGCTTTGTCAGCATTTACCTTGGTCTTGTCTGCCTTTTCTTTAGTTTTATCTGCTTTCTCTTTGGTTTTAGCAGCCTTGTCTGTTGTCGCTTTTGCGTCGGCAGTTGTTTTTTCTTTCTTCGCTTTTGTTTCTTTTTTAGCCTTAGCTTCCGTTTTGGTTTTAGTAGTTTTTGTTGTCTCCTGGGCATAAAAATTACCGGACAAAACCAACATGAAACAGAATAACAATAATTTTTTCATAAGTTAAAGGTGTTAGAATTTCAATTAAAATTAATCAATTTATGGTAATGTTTTTCGTAAAGTATTAAAAATAAGCACGGAGCTGAATATTTCCTGTATGGATCGTATTTCCGGTTTCACTTTTCCGGCCCAGATAGTTTAAATTAACATCCAGAAACTGTGTTATATTTTTCTGCAAAAGAAGTTTCCAGACTAAATTCTGTCCGGCCTGAAGTCCTTCCAGCATTTGGAATCCAACAGATGAAAATTCATTTCCGGTAAATTTGTTTTCATAAAAAGAAAACTCCCCGCTTACGGTTACTTTTTTCTCTCCGGCATAAGAAAACGAAGTCCCGATTCGGTTTTGGGCTAAAGTTTCGGAGTTTCCGATCTGGTTTTTTTTGTTTTGTAATTCATAAAAGAAATCCAGGCTCGTGTTTTTTGAAAATAGATAACTGATTTTCGGTGCAATCTGATAACCTTCCAAATCATAATTTTTCTCTGTAAAGTCTTCAGAAACCAACGTTGTTTTAATTGTTTTGGTAAAGAAATTAAACAACCAGCTTTTTTGATACAAATGGGTATATTGCAATTGATGCGAATTGTTTTTTACATCCTGGGATCCGATAGAAAGTAAATTTTTGCCTTTATTGATAAGATAGGAATACGTCACAGAATGTTTCTGTTTCCCCCGGTTATAGTAAAGACTGTTTCTTAAACTCGAATTGAGTCCCAGCATATTTTCATCTGAAGAATTAAAAGGATTGAGTTCAAAATGACCTCCATCATTTTTTACTTTGCGGTCCATAATAAACGAAGTCTGATTGTAAAAATAAGACACCAGTTTTTTGAAACCGGTTTCGTTTTGCCATTGCAGCGGATTCAGGGTGACCGACTGTGAAAACTTATTCTGATTGGTTTTGATATAAATCTGATTCGGTAAAAAGATCCTTATAAATTTTGCCTGATCCGGGAAAGGCGCTATCTCAAACTCTTCCAATTCCTGAATTCCGTTACCATTATAATCATTCCAGGTATAAACGCCCTGTCCGGTTGGAACTTCCACATAAGTAAATTCCTGTTGGGCAATAGTTCCGGAACTAGTTTCGTAAGCTGTTCCAATTTGCATAAACTGGTTAAAAAACCGGTCATTATACAAAATCCTTGAATTTAAGGAAGGTTCACTTTTCCGGGAAGCATCCGTAAAATTTAAAGTTCTGTAGCTCGCATAAACCGCTAAATCTGTTTTTTTGTTTTGGATAAGTTTCGATTTCAAAACATACATTTTCGAATCATTGACATGCTGCAATAATCCATTTTGTAAACTGTCATTACGGCGTTGCAGATAACCCAATTCTACAAAAACTTTGGTACTGTCTCCACGCCCGACAAAAACACCATATTCTGAAAATCTCTGGCTCAGGGCCGAAAACTGATTGGTGACTTTGTCTTTTTCCTGATTGTCTTCGATCTGAATACTTCCGCCAACCCAGTTTTTCCCAAAATGATATTTGGTTTTGGTCAGATTTCTAATGAATTTGGATGTAGAAGTTGTGGCATCTGAATTCAGGAAACTTCCCCGGTTTTCGATTGTCCATTTTTTAAGTTTAAAGAAAGCATTCGCAGTATGGCGTGACCCGGAATAACTCTCGGTAAAATCTAATTTTTCGAGTTGATACGTAAATAAACCAATATCTGAAGTTTCCTTTTTTGAAAATAAATCAAAATTTAATCCTGTAACCAGCAAACTCTGATTGCCTAAAAGTGTTGAATTTAAATTCCAGTCCCGATTAAATTCGATAGTATACAAACGCTCCACAGACCTGAAATCTTCCTGTACAAACTGATAATTCGCAAAAGCATCCAGCGTCCAGTCTCTGGTGAATAGCCGTTTTTTTATATTAGTTTTTACAGCAACGCCTTGATTATTGGAATCGTCAATGGTTGAAAAAAGATTTTTATCATTATTACTCATGGCAATTTCAAAATCTACCAGCGTTTTTTCATTGGGATTGTATTTTCCTAAAAATGTGGCAACCTGGATTTTCATTGGCGCAACCAGTTTTACAATTGGCTCGTAATTTCCCTGTAGAGTTCCATTTACAGGGGCAACATATTCATAAATACGCTCCACGGAATTGTTGTTCTGAATACTATAATTCCCAAGGTTATTCCCAACAAGGCTGAATTTTACATTGTATAAAACATCAGCGGAATTATTCGAATATTCATAAACTTCAACACCGTTCAGAATTACTTTTTTATATAGGATTTTATTGTCTGCGTAAGCATCTTCATAAGCTGACGGAGCCGTCATTAAGTTCTGATCATCTCCGGCCTGACCCAATATCTGAACTTGCTGTGTTGAAAGATTTTGCTGTAAAGGCTGATTTTTCAAATCACTTTCAGAATATACATAACCACCAAAACTCCAGCTTTTGTTTTCATGTGTTGCTCCGGCATAGGTTACCAGTCGGTTGTAATTTCGATCCGAATATTGGTATTCAATATTGATACGCATTTCTGAAGTAATCGTAAAGAGGGATGTAAAAACAATTTCACCGGCATTGTAGTCGATCACATAATCGTTGTTTTCACCGCGTTTCAGTAAAACGCCATTTACATAAACCCGTTCCGAACCCGAAATTACCAAAACGTACAACTCGCCATTTTGTCCCTTTAATTTATAAGGTCCCTGATTGCCTTCCTGACCAACAAAAGTACTTTTGGCGTATTGTCCTTTTACAAAAGCGACTGAAGCAAAAACATTTGTTTTGCTTTCTTCAGTATCAAAATCAAAGCTGGCAGAAATGCCCTGAACCTTTTTATTGAAGCTTAAAAATTGTGTTTTCCTGTTTTCTAGAAAAACATCCCCGGCCCGGATATTCCAGTCATCGCTGAAGAGTTCCATGAAAATATTATCAAACTGATCCAGTTTTTGGGAATATCCACCATCCTGCAACGGAATGTTACTGTCCTGAAGCGAGGCCCTCAAACTCACTTTGTCGGATATTTTCCCGGTAATCTGAAGGTCTAAATTGGAATTCAGAACGGTGTTCTGATTATTACCAACCGTAACGCCACGGGTAATACTTCCGGAAGTATTTAGACCATCAAACGGAGTTGCTTTTTTAGCATTCGTATTTTCCAGTTTATATAATTTTTCGGCACCAACATCATTGCTGACCACCTGACTTTCTTTGTAAAGACCGTATTCTTTGGTAAGGAAATCAGGGTATTTTAGATAATTTACAACTAGAGTATCTGATGTTGAAGTGAATTTTTCGTTTAGAAGTAATGTTCCTTTTTGAAAGTCAATTTTATAAAATGCCGAATCAACAGGCTCGTTTTTTGTGTTTAAGAGTTCAAAAAAACTCGAATTGATGCTGAATTTTTCCAAATGTATTGTATCTCTGGTCACAATTACTTTTTTGGTTTGGTACGATGATTCTGTATCCTGGGCATGAAGTCCGGAATACCAAAGAAAGACCGTAAAAAACAGTAATTTTTTCAACATAAATACTTTAACTCTGAAAAGCCAAAAGTAGTATTTATAATTGGGAAATTGCGTCGGTTTATTGGGGTGATAATTTGAGCGATTTACCTGGCTGTGATTAATATCGAGTATTAGAATGGGAATTTAGTATCACCCAACGACCCAATAAATTACTTCAAACTCATTGCAGCTTAGAGTTTTGGAAATTCAAAAAAGTTGCTTGCAAAAAAACGAAAATTGAACAGAGTGAGAACAATAGAGCGCGCTGATTTAAATTATTTTGTCAACTTACTTAAAATGCAAATGACTGCAATCAAGATGGTGATGACAAAAATCGAATTTGGATTTGCAAAATTTATTGTCCAGCCTAATTGTTTAATTCTTTTAGGAGGGAAAGTCCGTTTGTCTTCAGGGTTATAATAAAAAACACCTAGTTTCCAATTATTCGGATCTTTGTGCCATTCATTTTTTGTTTCTTCACTGGGATTATTATTTCTTTCCATAATCTTGACTAATAATTAGCGGTTCACTTTGAGTAAAGCGATACTCAGATGCAACAATTATAAACAGTTTTGTGAGTGTTAATACAGAAGTATTAAATGAGAATTCTTCAATTTGGGTTTATTGTAAAGCTAAGTTATAAATACTTTGTTAAATATCATTGTCAATTAAAGATTAATCACGTATTTTAAATTTATGCAAAAAGGATTCGTTTATGTAAATCCTTTTGCATCATGTTCTATGAAGTTATTTTTCAATAATTTTTTGGCTAAAATTAAAAAAATAGCTTGAAGTTAAATTTAATCTATATTTTTAATTTAATCCGGTTTCTACTTCTAAATCGGGAGTGTCAGGCTGTATTTGTTCTAAAGTTGGCCCTACACGTTGATCGCATTCAAATGCCCAAAAAAAGCCACATCCTGATCTTGTTTCGGTACATTTTTTTGAACCTCCTCCTGCATATAAGGAACAAGTCCATTTACAATTGCAAGATTTTATATTTGTTTTGGAACTTATACTTATATTCTTTTCATAATTAAATTTGAGAGATATC
>JBDTNT010000263.1:0-12405 GCA_039933615.1 Flavobacterium sp.
ATGGACTGTTAAAAAATAAGTCTTATTTCTTCCTCTCAATAACATAATTCACCATCAAAATCAAAGCTTCTTTAAATTCTGAATCAGGGAAATTGGCAAGCAACGATAGTGCTTCCTGCTGAAATTCTACCATTTTGTTTTCGGCATACGACAAACCATTATTATCTTTTACAAAGGCAATTACTTCTTTAACCCTTTTTTTGTCTTTGTTGTGATTTTTGATGGAATTTATGAGCCATTTTTTTTCTTTCGGAGTACAGGTATTCAGAACATGAATTAATGGTAAAGTCATCTTTTGTTCTTTAATATCTATTCCGGTTGGTTTTCCGATGGCTTCTTCACTATAATCAAACAAGTCATCTTTAATCTGAAAAGCCATTCCGATTAACTCACCGAACTTTCTCATGTGTTCTACCTGAATATCATCTTCAATTACCGATTTTGCACCAAGCGCACAACAAGCCGCAATAAGTGTAGCCGTTTTTTTTCGGATAATCTCGTAATAAATGTCTTCGGTAATATCAAGTCTTCTGGCTTTTTCGATCTGAAGTAATTCTCCTTCGCTCATTTCACGAACCGCAACAGAAATGATTCTGAGCAAATCGAAATCTCCATTATCTATAGAAAGCAACAAACCTTTTGAAAGTAAATAATCTCCAACCAAAACAGCAATTTTATTTTTCCAAAGTGCATTGATGGAGAAAAATCCGCGACGGCGGTTACTGTCGTCTACCACATCATCGTGCACTAAAGTTGCCGTATGAATTAGCTCAATTACCGATGCTCCTCTATAGGTTCTTTCGTTTACAATTCCTCCCGAAACCATTTTTGATGTCAAAAAAACAAACATCGGACGCATCTGTTTTCCTTTCCGGTTTACAATATAATAGGTGATACGGTTCAACAAAGCGACCTTTGAAGTCATCGATTCATGGAACTTTTTTTCGAAAAGTTCCATCTCGTTAAAGATGGGCTGTTTTATTTGAGAAGTAATATTCATTTCGTTTTCAAATATACTATTTTAAATAAAAAAACGTTGTATATTTAAGGTTAGAATAACAACATTTTACGTTTTAATTTTAAAAATACATTATAAAACAACTCAATCTAATGACTAATTTTAATTCTTAATTAAAAGTAAAACCTAAAACTTTTATTCTGAAAACATTATTTTCAACAATTGAAATCTATCTGTCTTTATTATTTTTACAAACCGTAATTTTGAAAATAGAAACCTTTTTTGCCCAAAAAAGCATTAAAGACAAGTGAAAATTCTTGTTTTTAATGCTTTTTTTATGATTTAAAATTAAAAATTACTGCTCTTTATTGGCCAATTGTCCACAGGCAGCATCAATATCTTTTCCTCTGCTTCGGCGAACTTTAACCACTACTCCAATATTTTCTAATGCTTTTATGTAAGCCATAATAGACTCTTCTGAAGCCTGTTGAAACTCTCCGTCATCAATTGGGTTATATTCAATTAGATTAACCTTACAAGGCACGTATTTACAAAATTTAACCAAGGCATCAATTGAAGCTTTATCATCGTTTATTCCTTTCCAAACCACATATTCGTATGAGATTTTGATTTTGGTTTTTCTATACCAGTATTCTAATGCTTCCCGTAAATCTGTCAAAGGAAAATTTTTACTGAAAGGCATAATTCGGGCGCGAATCTCATCAATTGCAGAATGTAAAGAAACCGCCAATTTGAATTTCACATCATCATCTGCCATTTTTTTAATCATCTTCGGAATCCCGGAGGTTGACACCATAATCCGTTTTGGCGACATTCCCAAACCTTCTGTTGATGTAATCATATCGATTGCCTTCATGACATTGTTATAATTCATTAAGGGCTCACCCATTCCCATAAAAACAATATTGGAAAGTGGATGATTATAGTACAAGCGGCTTTCTTTATCTATTGCCAGAACCTGATCGTAGATTTCTCCCGGTTCCAGATTTCGCATTCTTTTCAGCCTTGCCGTAGCACAAAAATTACAATCCAGACTACATCCAACCTGACTCGAAACACAGGCAGTTGTTCTGGTATCAGTAGGTATCAAAACAGATTCTACAACTAAGCCATCATGCAGACGAACTGCATTTTTTACCGTTCCGTCACTGCTGCGTTGCATTGTATCAACCTTAATATGATTGATTACAAAATTATCTTCTAACATTAACCTTGTAGGTTTCGCTACGTTGGTCATATCGTCAAAACTGTGTGCACCCTTGCTCCATAACCATTCGTAGACCTGATTACCACGAAAGGCTTTATCATTATTAGCGACAAAAAAATCCCGTAATTGATCTTTTGACAATGCTCTTATGTCTTTTTTCTCGATTTGCATGGTGCAAAGTTACTGATTTTTTTTCTTTAAAATTTCAGAGACTACACAGAGGCTTGCTCTTATGAATGCTCCTTTTTGTTTTTATTGGCTCAATCACTTTTACTTAAAAAAGATGGTTTAAATAATTATAACTCCTTAATAATTTTTCAACTATGATTTTTATCATCTTCATTATTGTGTCTTCCCTATAAATTTGACTAATAAATAAGGGTAAGATTTAATTCTCTAAATCTTACCCGTTAAATGAATAACCAATAAATACCACAAAATGGAAACGATTAAATCAATTTTATTGACAGTGCTTTTTACAACACTATCATTACAGGTAAACGCACAAAGAAATTATACAATAACGAAATCAACTTTTGAAGTTGCAGGGACTTCAAACATACACGATTGGATCATGAAATCTACAGAAGGAACCGGTATTGCAAATCTAACTGTTACGGATTCTAAACTAGCCGACATAAACAACTTAACCATAACACTTGCAGCAGAAAGCCTGAAGAGTTCTAAAACGAGCATGGATGACGTGGCGTACGAAACCTTAGACACGAAAACATACAGAAACATCAAGTATGTTTTAAAATCTGCCAATAAAATCAATGAGACAACCTGGAATCTAACCGGAACCTACACTATTGCTGGAGTCAGCAAAGAGCTCAAGACACAGGTAAATGTATCTCCAAATAATGGCCTTTTTATTTTGAAAGGCTCTAACCAGATCACTTTTGCAGATTTTGGAATGTCACCTCCAACCGCAGCTCTTGGAGTTGTTAAAGCAGGGAAAGAATTAATATTGATTTTTTATGTCGTACTAAACGATTTTACCAAAAATGAAAATGTTTTAGTAATTAAATAGCGATTAAGAAGTTTTAAAAAAAATTAAGCAGCCTGTAATAAAATAAAACTTTGGCACGGGAATTGTCTTGCTGTCTGCAGAAAGATAATATTACAAAGAGCTCTATCATTTTAAAATTGTACTTTTATTTTTTCAGCTTTATAACCTTTATATTTTATCAACTTTAAAAATTTAAATTAATCATGAAAAAACAAATTTTAAGCTTAGCTGTTGTTGCTTTATTAGCATTCGCTGTACAATCCTGCGAGAAAAAAGAGCCAAAACCTGCAGAAGACGAATTAACACTTGGAAACAAAGTAGATACTTTGACAAATGACATTCAGGAAGTAAAAGACAGCGCTGTTGTTAAGGCGCAAAATGCTGCTGCAAAAGCTAAAGAAGCTTCAGAGAATGCTGCCCAAGACGTAAAAGATGCAACAAAAAAAGCAGCTGAAGATGTAAAAGATGCTACTAAAAAAGGTGCTGACAAAGTGGAAGCAGCTGCAAAAGCAGCTAAAGACGGAACTGTAAAAACAGCTAAAGATGTAAATGAAGCTTTGAAAAAATAATTTTTTTCAGAACTCAAAATAGAAACCATTCGTTGTTACGAATGGTTTTTTTATACAAAAAAGTTACCCGATATTTTTTGTATTTTTGTGTTCTAAATTTAGAAGATCATCACATGCATTTTATATCTCAGGAACTAGAAGATTACATCGAACAACATTCAGAAAATGAACCGGAATTATTAGCAAAATTAAATAAGGAAACGTACCAAAAGATACTCTTACCAAGAATGTTAAGCGGGCATTTTCAAGGCCGTGTCTTAAGTATGTTATCTAAACTTATTCGCCCTGTAAACATTCTTGAAATTGGTACTTATACCGGTTATGCCGCTTTATGCCTCTGTGAAGGAATGCAGGAAAACGGACAATTGCATACAATTGACATTAAAGAAGAATTGGTTGATTTTCAACGAAAATATTTTGACGCATCTCCATGGGGAAAACAGATTTTTCAGCATTTAGGGGAAGCTGTCGATATTATTCCAACTTTGAATGTAAAATTTGATTTGGTTTTTATTGATGCCGATAAAGAAAACTACCTGAATTACTGGGAAATGATCGTTCCAAAAATGAATAAAGGCGGAATTATTTTATCTGATAATGTTTTATGGAGCGGAAAAATCCTGGAACCGGTACACCCAAATGATGTCAGTACAAAAGTGCTTTTAGAATACAATTTACTTCTAAAAAACGACCCGAGAGTTGAAACGGTTTTATTACCGATCCGAGACGGATTAACAGTTTCCCGTGTACTTTAGCTTTTTTCTAAAATTCTGAGTTTTTAACTTCATTAATTATTATAAAATAATTTAAAACTGGATTTGAAATGACACATCTGGAAGAAATAAATACAGAGGGGTTTACAATTATTGACAATGTTTACAATGAAAAAGAAATTGAGAACATAATTGCTCTGATTGAAAACACTACCGAAAAGAAAACTAAAAATTCAACTTTCAGAAAATCTCAGGATTTATTTGCGATCAGGCAGTTTCATAAAGAAATTCCTGAAACCTTAGATTTTATCTTTAATCAAAATTTAAAAGACATTATCCAAAGTACTTTTGGAAAAGGATATTTCATAACCAAATCCATTTATTTTGACAAACCGGAAAAATCAAACTGGTTTGTTGCTTATCATCAGGATCTGACTATTTCTGTGAATAAAAAAATTGAAATTGAAAATTTCGAAAACTGGACTGTAAAACAAAATCAGTTTGCCGTTCAGCCTCCTACAGCAATTCTGAAAAAAAACTTCACCATAAGAATTCATATTGACAAGACCACAAAGGAAAATGGCGCCTTGAAAGTCATCAATAATTCACACTCCAAAGGTGTTTTCAGAGTCGAGAATCTGGAAATTGAGAAGGAAACAATTTGTGAAGTTGAAAAAGGCGGCATTATGATTATGAAACCTCTACTTTTTCACGCTTCAAATAAAACAACAAATAACGAAAGAAGACGCGTAATTCATATCGAATTCAGCAATCAACAACTTCCAAACGGACTCGATTGGAGCGAGAAAAATTGTATTTAAAATTATTTTTTTTTGAGGTTCTGAGATACTGAGTTGCTAAGTTTCTGAGATTTTTACTTTTAATACTAAAATCTTTGAAACTAATAAACTCTTTTAAACTTTATCCGGAAAATATTGTGGTTTTAGTTTTCTATAAACCAAGTAGATTAATGATCCGAAAAGTACTCCGAAGAAATATCCTGTAAGTATATCTCCGGGATAATGCAATCCCAAATAGATACGGCTGTAAGCAAAAACCAATGGCCACAAAAACAGGAATCCCAAATATTTAAAATGACGTCTTAAAACTAAGTATAAAAAGGTTGCTACCGCCATTGTATTAGCAGCGTGACCAGAGAAAAAACTAAATGATGTCCTGACCTGAACAATTCGGATAAACGATTTGATTTCAGGATTGTTGCAGGGACGCAAACGTTCGAAAGTGTGTTTAAACAAATTGGTAGTCTGATCTGTAAAAGCAATTAAAACAGCAATAAAAAGTAATAAATACAAGGTTTGTTTTCCTCCTGTTTTTTTATAAATAAGAAAAAACAGCAATAGAAAAAATGGTGTCCAATATAATTGATTTGTAATAATCAACCATAATTTATCGTATGTTTCAGAACCTAAACTATTAAGATACACAAACAAATCGGTATCTAATTCCTGTATTTTTTCAAGCATTATAATTGACGTTTTACTGGTCCTGAGATTGAATCTATATCTTCTTTTACTTTTTCGATTTCATTTGTTGTATCGCCAAGCAGATTAGTGGTATTACCTATCAAATTACTTTTGGCATTATTGATCTCTGCATTGATATTTCCGGTGATATCCGTTAAAGATTTGGCATCAAACCCATTGGCTTCCGCTCCTTTTTGAATTTCACTTTTAATATCATTTGTCGCATGTTTTAACTGCGCCATTGCTTTTCCCATTGTACGTGCAATTTCAGGCACTTTGTCTGAACCAAAAAGCATTAGTACTACAAACAGTATAAAAACTAATTCTCCTCCTCCTATACCAAACATATCTTTTTATTTTTGTGTGCTACAAAGATATTAAATTTTGCAGCCGAGAGTTTTAAAATTTACTTAAAAAAGAAAAGACTCTTTTTCAGAGCCTTTTCTTTTTATTCTTAGTCAAATTTTGACTTTCCTTCTACTTTTGGCCAGGAATTATTGGTCACATCAATATCAGCAGTCATTAATTTTGGGTCAATTTGGATGCTTTTGATTGCTTTTTCAGTTGCATAAACTTTTTTAGCCGTATCATTATTTTTTCTCCAGATTTGTGCCGGATATTGGTAGTTTTGCTTTGAACCATCTTCGTAAGTGATCTCAACCAAAATTGGCATAATCATCCCTCCTGGTTTATTAAACTCGACTTCATAGAAATATTTAGGCGATTTTAAACTTGCTTTTTCTTCAGCAGTAAAAGTCTGATCTACATAATCCGACAATAATTTAAAATCCTGTACTTTTAGTGCTTTTTTCTTAGATGCATTAACTTCAGCATTGTCACCTGAAACCAGGTAAACAAATGGTCCTTTATCGAATCCGAAACGTCCTTTTCTAACTTTTACATCTTTAATATCTACTGTTGGAGTATCAGAAACATAATATTGTTTTACCTCTTTTATCCCGATATCTACAAAATCAGTTGAATAAAACCATCCTCTGAAAAACCAATCTAAATCTACGGCTGATGCATCTTCCATAGTTCTGAAGAAATCTTCAGGAGTCGGGTGCTTAAACTTCCATCTGTTTGCGTAAGTTTTAAATGCATAATCGAACAATTCTTTCCCCATAACTACTTCTCTTAAGATATTAAGTCCTGTAGCGGGTTTCCCGTAAGCATTATTTCCAAACTGAGCGATCGTTTCAGAGTTAGACATAATTGGCTCTAAAAACTTTTGATCTCCACTCATGTAAGGAACAATATTTTTTGCCGGTCCGCGTCTTGAAGGGAAATTTGGATCTAATTCCTGTTCCGCTAAATATTCTAAAAATGAATTTAACCCTTCATCCATCCAGGTCCATTGGCGCTCATCTGAGTTTACAATCATCGGGAAGAAAGTGTGTCCGACTTCGTGAATTACAACACCAATCATTCCGTTTTTAACTTCTTTACTTGTCACTCCATTTTCATCAGGACGTCCAAAATTCCAACAAATCATTGGATATTCCATTCCCTGGTCTTCTGCCGAAACAGAAACAGCTTTTGGATAAGGGTAATCAAAAGTATGGGAAGAATAACTTTTTAAAGTATGTGCCACAGTCATTGTTGAAGTTTCTCCCCAAAGCGGATTTGCTTCTTTCGGATAAACCGACTCGGCCATTACAACTCTATTATTCAATTTTACTGCCATTGCATCGTAAATGAATTTTCTTGACGAAGCAATTCCAAAATCACGTACGTTTTTAGCACTGAATTTCCATGTTTTTTTCTTTTCTGAGAAACTTTTTTCTGTTGCTTCAGCCTCAGCCTGTGTTACAATTACAACTGGTTTATCAAACGATTTTTGAGCCTGCTCGTAACGTTTTACCTGTTCTGCCGTAAAAACTTCACTTCTGTTCATTAATTCCCCGGTTGCATCAATAACGTGATCTGCTGGAACTGTAATATTTACATCAAAATTTCCAAAAGGTAAAGCAAACTCCCCGCTTCCCCAGAACTGCATATTCTGCCAGCCTTCCACATCATTGTAAACGGCCATTCTTGGATAAAACTGAGCAATTACATATATTTTATTTCCGTCTTTTTGAAATAATTCATAACCGGAGCGCCCACCTTCTTTTTGATAATTATTGATATTGTACCACCATTTTATAGCCAGTGAAATTTTCTCACCCGGTTTTAAAGGACTTACCAGATTAATACGCATCATGGTTTCGTTGACAGTATACGACATTGCATTTCCTTTAGCATCCTTAACCTGTTCGATATTAAAACCACGTTCTAAATCTTTCTTTAAATATTTACTTGAAAACCCATCAAGTGGCAACACCTGATTTATTTTATCGCTTTCAGCCAAAGAAGTCTGAGTGTTTGCTTTAGCCTGGTTCTGATCCAGCTGAATCCATAAGTATTCTAAACTGTCCGGAGAATTATTTGAATACGTAATAACCTCAGAACCCGTTAATTTTGAATTCTTGTCATCTAGTTCAATATCAATTTTATAATCAGCCTGTTGTTGATAATAAGCTGGTCCGGGTGCTCCCGAAGCGGTACGAAACATATTAGGCGTGGCCAGTAAATCGTACATCTGGCTAAATTTGTTTGTATCATATTTACCTTGTTGTTTAGGAACAACAGGTGTTGACTTCTCCTGAGCTATCAATATAGCCGGAAAAAGTAATAATAAAGAAAGCTTCTTCATAAATGCTTTTGGTTTTTTTGAGGTTGTGAAAATAACAATTAATATACTAATTCTATATACCAATTAATACTTTAACACTTCTTTCCTTGAAGATTCCGTAAAGAGAACACTCTTTTTGGTTCCAAATGCTGAAACATGTGTAATATTCTGCTGCTGACCATTCCAATCCACTAAAACAGTATTCGAAATTTCAATTGTTTTAAATTTATCAATGTCTTTTATCCTGGAATAGCAAACTAAAACATCACCGGCTTCTACTTCTTTAGATAAAAAAGTAATTGGTTTTGACAGTCCGTTTATTTTTACAGAAAAATTATCGGCAAGGTATTTTTTCAACAAATCAATATCGGCTTCGGTTTCCCTCTCTGTACCGACGTAGGTTTTTTTATGATATTTTTTCTCCATTCCGTTATTCAAATCATCAACAAAAATACGGGAAGTAATCTGGATCATTTTTTTCTCAGTCACATAATTGACCTGAAAAACACCCATATAAAACTTATGAAAGGCAAAAGCCGAAAGGGATAAAAACAATATCCCGATTAAAGGATAAACTAATTTATTTTTCATTTTTGAATAACCGCAGCTTTTTTAAACTCTTTATTTTTATTGACCATAAAATCGATCAATTGAAATTTATCATCCGGTTTCAAATATTTTTTCGATTCAGCATCGTTTGAACAGTACATTAAAAAAAGCTCAATTTCATCCGGTTTTAGTTCTAATGTTTTGCTGAAAAAATCAGGTGTGAAGTTATCTTTCGCATACTCTACAAATGCAATATCAGAAATCACATCTTCTTTTACATCCTCTTTTTTACGAAGAAGTTTTTTTACATCTTTAAAAATACGCACAAAATCAGTTCCATATTTAATAGTCTGATCAGAGTACATAGCTGTGTTTTTTGCTGTCGATTGTTTATCGTCCTCAAATTGCATGTCCACAAATTTCTGAGAACCGCCATCAAGTGATTTTACTTTTAGATCTTTATGAACCACAACCTCTTTAAGCTGATTATTTACCAAATCCAATTTTGCTGAAAAAAGTATTTCAGAGCAGTCTTTCTCTGTAAGAACGATCTTTTTAGACTGAAATGCCAAGCCGGAAAATAATAAAGTATCTTTTGGTTTTGCCATAATATCGAACAATCCTCCTGCTCCAATAAATGTTCGGACATTTGCATTGATATTCATTACATAACCACTCTCAATGGCAAGAAAATCATTTACTACCTGTCCATGTAAAGATTTTCTTGAATTGCTTTGACCTAATACGATTTGACAAAATAAGCACGCGATAAGTATTCCTAATTTATTTTTCATTTTCTAAAATTATTAAGTATTTTCTGGCTAGTTCAGTTATCAGAAACATGCTCATTGTTTTGTTCTTTGTATTCAAAGATACAGCAAATTCGGCATCATCTACACAATATAATTGAAATCCTTTTATATCATCCAGCGGAATTCTTAAACGATTGGTATAATAATCCTCCTCAAAAAGATACTCTATTTTTCTAAAAAGAGCTTCTCTTTTCTCTACATTGACCTCTTTTTTCAACATAGCGCTCCGACCCGAAATCTTATTCAGCAACATATCTACCGAAGTAGAAGTTGCCGTATAAACTTTTCTTTCAGCTGGTGTGTATTTTTTTTGTCCATATGGAATAATCCCTAGATTTTCAGCTGTAATATTGGCATTTTCATTTACAATTACCTCTTTCAATTCAACTTCTTTGGCTGTCATTTTAATCTGAAGCAAAGCCACACCTAAATCTTCCGTTGTAATCCGACGTTTTACCGGCTCTAAATTTACTGCCGAAAAAACCAGCACATCGCCCTCTTTTACAACAATAGAAAAACTGCCGTCTTTGTCCGAAACAGTTGAAACCTGACTAGTATTATTAATGATGTTTACCCCTTCAACTGTGGTAGACTGCTCCAAAACCTGACCCAGGATTTCTTTGGATGCAGGCGTCTGACCAAAAGTAATTTCGGCAATTAGTAAAAATAGTGTCAGTAGAATATTATTTGTTTTCAATCGCAAGTATTTCTTTATATTTCACCGCTAATTCTCCCAGCAAAAATTCAGTTGATGTTTTGTTTTTAGAGTTCAGAACAACCGTAAACTTATCATTATCGACTGCATAATATTCGAATCCTTTTACATATTCGGCAGGGATTTTTAATTTGTTTACAAAATGGTCAAGGGTAAACATTCTTTCGAGAAGTTTCATAAAAGTTTCTTTCTTCTCTATTGCAACTTCTTTCTTAAGCATTGCTGTCCTGCCAGATAAAAAATTCAGAAAAGGATCTGCTGAAATCGATCCTCCGGCCATTGTACCGGCATTTGCCGTCGGATTTAAAGCTGTGGCCGTATGTAACTTTCTTTCTGCTTCTGTATATGACTTTTGTCCCTGTGGAATAATCCCTAAAGAAACAGCATTAATATTATTATAATTCCTAACAATTACCTCCTGCAACTGATGTACCACCAAATTTAATTTTACAGTAAAATTAAGATCCGAAAAGTTTTCAGTTGATAATAAAGTTCTGTTTTCCTTAAATTGTATGGAAGAGAAAATAAGCGTATCACCAGCCTTCGCCATAATGGAAAAAGCTCCATCGGCATTAGTTGTAACCATCTTTTCTGTTTCTGCATTTACCACATAGACACCTTCCAGATCATGGGTATTGGATGCTATTTTTCCATTAATAATTATACGTTCCTGATTTTGCCCTGACATAGTCTGGCTTAAAACAATAATCATAATGCATAAAAACTTATCGCTCAAAATAAAAAAAATTAGAATTATTCTTAAAAGTGTAAAAATATCTTAATGTCTTCCAAATTTAATACTAACGGCATGGTAAAAATATGTTAATTAAACTTTGAATTTCCTCAATCAAAAAGGAGTTTTTAATATCTTTAACCTAATCAATATGAGTTAAAATTTTATGAAAAGCATTATCATCGCCAGCACTTCTACACTACACGGAGGCAGCTATTTAGAATATTTATTACCCACATTAAAACAACATTTCGCCAACTGCAAAAGCATCTTATTTATTCCATTTGCGAGACCGGGTGGAATAACACATCAGGAATATACGGAGAAAGCAGCAGCAGCATTTGCAACAATCAATATTGAAGTAAAAGGAATTCATGAATTTGAAAATGCTGAAAACGCTGTAAAAAATGCCCAAGGAATTTTTACCGGAGGCGGAAATACTTTTTTGTTAGTAACGCAATTGTACCAACAAAACATCATGCAGATTCTTTCTGAGACCGTAAAAAACGGAACCCCCTATTTAGGAACCAGCGCAGGAAGCAATATTTGCGGTCTATCCATGCAGACGACCAACGATATGCCGATTGTTTACCCTCCAAGTTTTCAGACTTTAGGATTGATTCCTTTCAATCTGAATCCACATTATTTAGATCCTGAAACACAATCCAAACATATGGGTGAAACCCGTGAAATGAGAATTAAGGAATTCCACGCATTCAATTCCATACCCGTTTTAGGATTAAGAGAAGGAAGCTGGCTGGAAGTAAATGGCAGCAAAATCATTTTAAAAGGAGATTTATCAGCTCGTTTATTCTTAAAAAACCAGACTCCTGAAGAATTAGAAACGGAAACAGACTTAAGCAATTTAAAATAAAAAAGCCGAAACATAAATGTTTCGGCTTTTTGAAGAGCGAAAGACGAGGCTCGAACTCGCGACAACCAGCTTGGAAGGCTG
>JBDTNT010000264.1:0-7503 GCA_039933615.1 Flavobacterium sp.
ATGAAAAATCCAAAACATGCCGAGCAAACAAGAGGAACAATGTTAAATTTCTCTGATGGAGGTTTTATGGGGTACTATATCGGACAAAGTTCTTACGAGATTTTATCGATAACCGAAAACAGAATGACTGTGAGGGCAGTAATGGGAGGGAATCCGGCATTAGCCTGGTATCACACCTTTACTACAACACCACCTAATGAAGCTCCTGCAACAGATTATACCAATTTAGTTTGGTCAGATGATTTTAATACAGATGGAGCTCCGGATCCTGCAAAATGGGTCTATGACCTTGGAAACGGCGATAATGGATGGGGAAATAGTGAAAAACAAAATTATACCAATTCTTCAAACAATGTAGTTGTTCAGGGAGGAAGCTTAAAAATTACGGCTAAAAAAGAAGCTTCAGGCGGGTTTGCTTATTCATCAGCCCGACTGAAATCAGAAGGGAAGTATGCATTTACCTATGGCAAGCTCGAAGTTCGTGCAAAACTCCCAATTGGTGCCGGAACATGGCCTGCAATATGGATGCTTGGTGCAAATTATGCCACAGCCCCATGGCCTGCCTGTGGAGAAATAGATGTAATGGAACATGTTGGAAATAGTCAAAACCTCGTTCACGGTACACTTCATTATCCCGGACATTCAGGAGGAAACGGTAATACAGGTTCTAAAACTATTCCAAATGTATCAACAGAGTTTCATATCTATAAAACGATCTGGTCACCCGCATCTGTAAAAATTTATGCAGATGATGTGTTGATCCATTCAGTACCAAATGATGCTTCTTTGCCATTTAATAAAGATTTTTTCATAATTCTGAATTTTGCTATGGGAGGTACTTTTGGAGGCAATATTGATCCTGCTTTTACACAATCTACTTTGGAGATTGATTACGTGAAAGTATATCAATAGATTTAAATTAATTAGTAAGTAATGAAATGAGAAGGTCGGTTTAAGGCAGACCTTCTTATTTTTAGAAATTTTAAAACGATACTATGAAAAAAGTAGTTGTATTATTATTGATAAGCACCTTCTGTTTCGCACAACAGACCAAAAGGAAACTTATCTGGGAAGAAAATTTTAATAAAAAGAAAATAAATGAATCCTTCTGGAATTTCGAGCTCGGAGACGGTTGTCCGGATTTATGTGGGTACGGCAATAATGAAAGACAGATTTATACCAAAACCAATCACGAAATTAAAGACGGAAATTTAATTATAGAGGCCAGAAAAGAAGGGGATAAATATACCTCGACCAAAATTACGACAAAAGGGAAAAAAGAATTTAAGTATGGACGAATAGAAGCCAGGGCAAAACTTCCTGTTGGACATGGTTTATGGCCTGCATTCTGGATGTTAGGAGCAAATATTGATGAGGTGAAGTGGCCAAAAACCGGGGAAATTGATATTTTAGAATATATAGGAAGAGATCCACATATGGTATATACCACACTGCATACTCAGGACAGCCATGGGAATACAATTAATACCAAAAGAACAGAATTCCCAAATATTGAAGAAGGGTATCATACTTACGCCATAGAATGGTCCAAAGACAAAATGGACTTTTTTGTAGATAGTACTTTGGTATATACTTTTAATCCTCAAATTAAAGACGAAAATACATGGCCATTCGACAAACCTTTTTACATTATTCTCAATTTAGCTATCGGAGGAAATTTTGGAGGACCCGATGTAGATGATTCTGTGTTGCCTCAAAAGTATTATGTCGATTATGTTCGTGTTTATGAATAATGAATTTATATGCTATAAATAGTATTAAAAAAGAAGAGTTAACTTGTTTGATTTTAGTGATTTAGATAAGTTTTTCTTCTTTTTTTAAATGTTAAAACATTCCTTTTATCTGGCAATTTTAAAGGCTTTAAAAGGAAATTTTAATTTTAATTTACATTAACCACAATTTTATTATGAATTATTTGTTGTTTGTATTTGCTTTTTAAAATAATTATTTGTTAAATTTGAACAGATTATTAACAAAACCAAAAAAGATCCGCCTATTAAATAAAATTACTTTTTAGAAAAATTACTCCAAATTTTAAACACAAACTAAAAAAGTAGTATTTATGGCTGATCTGCATATTCCAGACGCTCTATTGGTGAAAAATTATGTTGAAGGCAGTGAAAATGCTTTAGCAACATTAATAAAAAGACATGAGTCTAAGATATATGGATTTATATATTCTAAGATTGCTGATAGAGATATTTCAAACGATATTTTTCAAGACACTTTTATTAAGGTAATCAAAACCCTTAAAAGTAATTCATATAATGAAGAAGGTAAGTTCCTGCCTTGGGTTATGCGTATTTCTCACAACTTAATTGTAGATCATTTCCGCAAAACCAAAAAAATGCCAATGTACAGAGAAACCGAAGAGTTTTCTATATTCTCTGTCATGTCTGATGATTCTTTAACGATTGAAAATAAAATGATTTTTGATCAGGTCGAAGTAGATCTTAAAAAGATAATCGAAGAGCTTCCTAATGATCAAAAAGAAGTCTTAGTGATGCGTATGTATCAGGATATGAGTTTCAAGGAAATATCAGAACTTACCGGCGTAAGTATCAATACTGCATTGGGAAGAATGCGTTATGCATTAATGAATTTGAGAAAAATAATAGACAAGCATCAAATTATTTTAACCAACTAATACTATTTTGAGTATTAGCCCGTTATACTATTATAAAACATTTTCATAGTATGGCGAAAATTTACTCTAAAAAAGCATTAGCTTCTAAAAACTTAAAACCAAAAAAAGAAGTCGTTTCTTTTTTATTAAATTATTCACAAGCGTTGACAGTTGTGAAAGTAAAAGACAAAAGTTTTGATATCATAGCTAATTAAACAGCCCGCTGCTCCGGTCGGATGTTTATTTTGAAAGAAAAACCAAATGGTCGTTTTGGTTAAAAGCTCACTATTTGTATGCGAATACACATAGTGAGTTTTTTTTGTTTAAAATCAAATTTAGATTCCATTCTTTTTAAAATTATAAGAATTATAGGACTTTAGGATAATGTGTTTAGCCACTAAATTCACAGATTTTTTATAATTTTGTAGTAAATAATCATTTGTTGTTGCTGTAATTGTAAGGCATTATTTATTTTGTATCAAATGTTATATTTTAGTTAAAAAATTGTGTGTATTTAATTTGTCTATTCAGTTTTTAATTTTATTTTAGATAAAAATAAATTGTTTGTAACAAATAATTGATAAAAAGATATTTATAGTTTAAATGGTGTTAAAATCATATATTTTTTATAAAGAAGCTTTGAAATTACTAAAAATGTCACTAACCCCTAAAAATATTTAACATGATAAAAAACTACCCTAATTAATTTGTTCAGTTTGATAAACTTTTAAATCCATATAGGATATTAAAAGAGAATGCAGTTTTGCTTAAAAAAGTTTTTAGAAAAGAAAATCTTCCCTAAAAATATTGATAGCAACTTTTAAGCTTCGCACATCCTGCTAAAAATGGCTCAGGAAATAAAGCCTAAAATTTATTTAACCATCAAACCTAAGTCCAAATGAAAATAAAGTACATAATAGTAATAATATTGATGAATGTTGGCGTGTATGCTCAAAGTACACAAGATTTTAAAGAAGCTCAATCTGTTTTTGATAGAGGAGATTCACAGATTGCATTAACGATTTTGAATAAGTCAGAATACCTTATTCTTAATGCAGCGAATGAAGTAAAAGCAGAATTTTATTTTTTGAAAGGTAATGTATTAAAAGATCTGGCTGCCAAAAATATAGATGTTGCAAATAACTTCACGTTAGCGTCGCAATGTTATCAGGATGTCCTTTTGTATGAAAATGAATCAGGTAAGTATAAATCCAGTATTAAAGCCACTGCGGCACTAAAGCAAATGAAATCAAATCTAGTTAATGGCGCGATGGATGATTTTAAAACAGGAAAATTTAAAGAAAGCGCTGAAAAAAGTTATAAGGTTTATCAGTTTGATAAAAAAGACACATTGAACTTATATAATGCTGCGGCAGCTTCTATAAATGCAGAGGATTATGATGCTGCAATTAAATATTATGAGCAATTAAAAAAAATCAACTTTTCTGGAAAAGCTATTCTTTATTGTGCTACTAATAAAAAGACAAAAGAAGAAGATATTTTTATTTCTCCAAAAGCGAGAGAATCAGCTATTGAGGCCGGTCTTTATGAAAAACCAAGAACTGAGGCAGTTCCTTCCAAAAAAATGGAAGTTAGTAAAAATCTGGCTTATTCTTATCTTGGGAAAAAAGATTTTGCTAAAGCAGAAACTGCATATAACGGTATTTTGGAAATGGATCCTAATTGTGTTGATGCTTATGTTAACCTGGCTTACTTAAAATTGGAATTAAAAAAAGCTATATCAGATCAGATAGCGACTTTGGGAACAAGCCCGAAAGAGATGCAGGAATACGATAAATTAAGTGCTAAAAAAGATGATATCGCCAGAAGTGCAATTCCATATCTTAAAAAAGCACTTCTCATTGAACCAAAAAATGAATCCATTACAAAAACACTTTTGGGAGTTTACAGATCACTGGATATGACAAATGAATATAATACTTTAAAAGCGGCAATGTAATGTAGTTTGTTGGGTATAAAAAACAAAGGTTTTAAAAAGTTCCTAAGGTTCTGAGTTCCTAAGATTCTGAGAAAACAGAATTAAAAACCGGAAATTTCGATATTTTTAAAACCTTTGTAGTATATCGTCTTTGCGAATTTTTATAGAATAAAATAATAAAGGAAGAATTGATGTAAGTAAAATTATAGACAATCCAAATCCGAAACCTCGTTATTTATTTCTTACTCATTTCATCGATAATAGATTTTTTTCCAATCGTTCTTGTAATAATATCTTTTTCTAAGCTCCATCCACGTGCAGGTGAATATTCACGTCCGTACCAGATAATCTGAAGATGTAAATCATTCCATATTTCTCTCGGAAATAATCTTTTGGCATCTTTTTCTGTTTGTACCACATTCTTTCCATTCGAAAGATTCCATCTGTACATCAATCGGTGTATGTGTGTATCAACCGGAAAGGCAGGAACTCCAAAAGCCTGAGACATTACAACACTTGCTGTTTTGTGTCCAACGGCAGGTAATTCTTCAAGAGCTTCAAAACTTTGCGGAACTTTTCCATCGTGTTTGTCAATCAAAATATGTGATAAACCATAAATTCCTTTCGATTTCATAGGGGACAATCCACAAGGCCGAATAATTTCCTTAATTTCTTCCACAGACATTTTTATCATATCATACGGATTATCAGCCTTCGCAAAAAGTAAAGGTGTAATTTGATTCACACGCACATCTGTACATTGTGCAGATAATAAAACGGCAATCAATAAAGTATATGGATCTTTGTGATCAAGAGGAATAGGTATAGTAGGATACAGTTCTTTTAACGTATTTATAACAAATTGTACGCGAGCTTCTTTATTCATTTCCGTATTTTTAATCCCGTAAAAATAATGAATTATAAGTTATCAGCTAAGAGTTGTAAATTATAATAATAAATGGTCATTATTAAATCTGAAATCTAAAATCAACATTCTAAAATTACAATATGATAACACTAAAAAAAGGAGATAAAGCACCCGGGTTTTCAGGAACAGATCAAGATGGAGCAGTGCATAAACTGGCAGATTACGCGGGTAAAAAACTGGTAGTTTTCTTTTATCCTAAAGCAAGCACACCCGGATGCACAGCTGAAGCATGTGATTTAAGAGATAATTTTGAGCGATTTAAAGCCAATAATTATGAGCTTTTGGGAGTAAGTGCCGATAGTCAGAAAGCACAGGGAAAATTCAAGGATAAATATGAATTTCCTTTCCCATTAATTGCCGACGAAGATAAGTCAGTAATCAATGCTTTTGGAGTTTGGGGACCTAAAAAATTCATGGGAAAAGAATACGACGGAATCAATAGAACTACTTTCGTAATAGACGAAAAAGGAATTATTGAAGAAGTAATTGAAAAAGTAAAAACAAAAGAACACGCCGCACAGATTTTGAAATAGATTTTTGTGAATTGTGAGATGTAAAATGTTGGATGTGTCTAGTTTTGTCTCAAAGTTTGTCATTTCGACGAAGGAGAAATGACAAACTGTCTAAGAAACTAGGACTAAAGACTAAAAAAAATCCCCAAATAGAAATTTCTATTCGGGGATTTTTTTATTTAATTTGTCTGATTCAACTCCTTTTCCGGATGATAGCCAAAAAGGTGGTGTTCTTTTATAATTTCCGGAATACCGGCAGGAAGCATATGTTCCCAGCCCGGTTTTCCCTGACCTATCATTTTTAAGACTTCGCGGGAGAAAACTTCCAGATTGTGCGGATCATAATCAACCACATCAACCACTTTCCCGTTGAATTTAAAGAATTTATACAATTCCTTCATTCTTGGATGTACTTTTAAGTTCGTCGAATTCATTAGAACACCATCATCATCCAACATTGGGTATAAGAAAACTTTCATGTCGCGGTAGAATAATTTTCCAAACGCTTCAAGGATTCCACCACTTAAATGACGGTAATATTTCTCATCAAAAATATCTACTAAGTTATTTACTCCCATTGCCAATCCCATACGGGCTTTGGTATAGTTGGCAAAATATTCAACGACTTTATAATATTCCTGGAAATTCGAAATCATAACAGTTTGACCCAATGAGCAAAGCAATTCGGCTCTGTCCATAAAATCGCGCTCATCAATTTCACCATCCGAACGTAAATTCGAAAGTGTAATTTCAAAAACTACCAGCGTATTGTCTTTTTCAACTTTATTTTCTTCGAGAAACATTTTCAATGATTTCTCGTACATGTCCATGTTTACTTTCGTAACCGGACGGAAACTTCCTCTTAAGGCCAAAAGGTTCTTTTTGTATAAAATGGCGGCCGGCAGAATGTTTTTTCCTTCCGGATTAAACATTACGGCATCCGTCATTCCGTTTTTAACCAGTTGTAAGCTCATCAAACGATTGTCAACATCTGCAAAACGAGGTCCTGAGAAGTTAATAGTATCAATTTCGAGCTGGTCTTTGTCTAAGTGATCGTATAAATAACGAAGTAATCGTTTTGGATCATTATATTTATAAAAAGCACCGTAAATTAAGTTTACACCTAAAATTCCCAGTGTTTCCTGTTGTAGTCTTGCGTCAGTCTCTTTAAAACGAATGTGCAGGATAATTTCGTTGTAAGCTTCGTCCGGTTCTATCTGGTATCGGATTCCAACCCAGCCGTGACCTTTAAATTGTTTTGCAAAATCTATGGTTGCAACGGTATTGGCATAACTGAAGAAAAGTTTGTTGGGATGTTTTTCCCGGCTCAGACGCTCTTCGATCAATTCGCCTTCAAAGGTTAACATCTTTTTTAGACGGTTTTCTGTTACATATCTTCCGTCACCTTCAATTCCGTAAACAGCATCACTAAAATCTTTGTCATAGGCAGACATTGCTTTTGCAATAGTTCCCGATG
>JBDTNT010000265.1:0-3342 GCA_039933615.1 Flavobacterium sp.
AACAAAACGAATTATGACTATACTGCCGGTCCAAAATGAATATGAGAAAGAGATAGTGGATTTAATTCTTGAAATCCAGCAAAATGAATTTAATGTACAATTAACCTTAGCAGACCAGCCGGATCTTCTGAATATTAAAAACTTTTATTTTCAAAGTGGAGGCTGTTTTCTCGGTGCATTTATTGATGGGAAATTAGTGGGAACTATTGCCTTAATAAAATTCAATAAAGAAACAGGGGCAATCCGAAAAATGTTTGTTCAAAAAGAATTCAGGGGAATCCAATACAATGTTGCACTTCAGCTGTTGGAAGAACTGATTTCCTACAGTAAGGAAAATGGGATCAATAATTTATATCTGGGAACTGTTTCCATACTGAAGGCAGCGCATCGATTTTATGAGAAAAATAATTTTATAAAATTAGAAAAGGAAGAACTGCCTCCTGATTTTCCTTCTATGAAAGCGGAAAATGTATTCTATCATTTAAATTTAAATAACAGGATTTAAAATTCCGGGAATGAGATTTCTGTTTATATAATGGAAACTTTAAAATCAGGAAGTGTAGCAGAAAAAACATGGACGTATAAGAAAATAATAGAAAAGATAATAACATTAGGATATCACTGTGAAGTGCTGGAATAATTGACAGTAGTTAAAAATCTCTGAATGAAAATATAAATTGTATTGAAATTTCACCTTTATACAGAATAAAACAACAACAAAAACGTTCGTAATCTAAACAAAACTATATTATGGGCTTATTTGATTTTATGATAGTGGAAATAGCTATGGATTTAGGGACAGCTAATACATTAATAATTTACGACGGAAAAATAGTAGTGGACAGTCCATCCATTGTTGCCAGGGATATCAGAAACGGGAAAATTATTGCTGTAGGCAAAGAAGCCAGTTTAATGCAGGGTAAAACACACGAGAATATTAAAACAATCCGACCTCTTAAAGACGGTGTTATTGCAGATTTTGACGCATCTGAAAAAATGATCAACTGGTTTATAAAAAATATACCTGAAATAAAGAAAAATTTCTTTACCCCCGCACTCCGAATGGTCGTATGTATTCCCAGTGGAATTACTGAGGTTGAAATGAGAGCAGTAAAAGAGTCCTGTGAAAGGGTAAACGGCAAAGAAGTATATTTAATTCACGAGCCTATGGCAGCTGCTATCGGAATTGGTTTAGATGTGATGCAGCCCAAGGGAAACATTATCGTTGATATTGGGGGAGGAACCACGGAAATTGCAGTTATAGCACTCGGAGGAATAATCTGTGATAAATCTATAAAAATTGCCGGAGATGTTTTTACCAATGATATATTGTATTATATGAGAACACATCATAATTTATACATTGGGGAAGGTTCTGCAGAAAGGATAAAAATTGAGGTTGGTTCAGCAACTGAAGAGCTCGAATACCCCCCTGAGGATATAACAGTCCGCGGAAGGGATTTGCTGACAGGAAAACCCAAAGAGGTAACGGTCAGTTTTAGGGAAATAGCACGGGCTTTAGATAAATCCATACTGAGAATTGAGGATGCTATTATGGTAACGCTTTCCGTGACACCCCCGGAACTGGCTGCCGACATCTATAACACGGGATTGTACCTTGCAGGAGGAGGAGCAATGCTGCGCGGTCTTGATAAAAGGATATCCCTTAAAACAGAATTACCCGTCTACATTGCAGAAGATCCTCTGAGAGCGGTTGTGAGAGGTACTGGTATCGTCTTAAAAGATATTGAAAAATATAAAAGTGTGCTGGTAAAATAAGTTTACCCGTTGGGTATAATTAAAAAATAATATATTTTGACGCGGATTTTACCGATTCGTTGTCACGAAGACGCAGACAAAAACGGATTTTTTTAGATTCTATATTTAAAATCAGTATAAATCCGCGTTTTTGCGGTAGCAAATCGGTGTCATCAGCGTTCTAAATTAGATGCATTGCATTTTTAAAATAGAATTGCACCCAACGGGTTATTATTATTTGATTTTTGTTTCTCAAAGTCGCAGCTTTTTTTAGGTTTTGTTGTTTTGAATCTTTGCGACTTTGCGAGCGAAAAATTAATTCTGCAAGAGAAGCGATTAAAGCTTCCCGCTATCTGCAAACGAATAGTAATTTTCGAGGCTAATAATCAAATGGTCTATAATCTCAATTTTTAGCATAATTCCCACTTCTTTTATTTTCCTCGTAATCAATTTATCGTTATCGGAAGGTACGGTTTTGCCCGAAGGATGATTGTGGATCATGATAAGCCCTGATGCATTTGCTTTGAGCGCCGCCGAGAACAATAATCTAAGATCTACAAAAGTTTCTGCCGTGCCTCCGGACGATACTTCATAAACACCCAGTACTTTATTGGATTTGTTGAGCAACAGAATCTTAAACTGCTCAAAAAATTCTATTTTACCCGGATTCCAGTTTTTTAATGCCAGCTCGTAAGCTGCTTCCGAAGAGGTGATGTGCGGGCGTTCTGAAGCTTTTACTTTTGTCTTGTATATGAGTTCTATTTCGGATGCGATTTCCCAATTTTGTTTTTGTTTTTTTGTTGTCATCACTTATTTTTATTATTTCAAATTCAATTGGTTTTGGACTTTTTGTTTTTCGTACAACGAAGTTCTAAAAAATAAGAAATAAAATTTACCTCATATATTAGACATTTATTGTTTAATGTAAAGCAGTATTGAAATATATCCCTGCGAAGTCATTTTGACTTTACAGGGATATATTTTTATCCTTACTTCTGCCAGTTTGGCATTTGTTTTTCTTACGTCATTTCTCCGTCACGTTACCGTCACCGCTCCGTCACCGCTCCGTCACTCATATATGTGAACTTTAGCCTAGGTTTTTGGTAGATTTGGTCTTTTTTTGTCATATTGTCAGGAAAATTAAGGATTTTATAACCTACTTAAATGGGTGTTTCTTCGCTGCTTTTATGCTGGTGTGATCTCGTTTCCAATCTACTCAATTAGATTATTTCTTTATTTTTCCTGGCGCGCAACAAAATAACACCCTTCTAAAATTCCTACTTTTTACTATAATCTATTTTATGTTATTATAATAGCCTAAATGTGGTTTTCCGTAAGGATCTTAAGCAAAAAAAAGATTATGTTTGCCTCATTTTTCTTTCCTATCATAATTTAAATCTGGTAATCTCTTTATGAAAAACATGCTGATCCTTTTATTGTTTGGAACTTTTTATATGTCTCAGGCACAAGACAAAATTAAGTTTTCCTATGATCCTTTAACCGGGAATCAAACAGTCCGCGAATTATGTTTGAACTGCCCAACGCCGGCCGCTAAGAATGTCAAAGAAATTCAAGCCCTCAAAG
>JBDTNT010000266.1:0-9487 GCA_039933615.1 Flavobacterium sp.
CCTGGGGAAGATCATGTATTGCAATTTTGAAAATGATTCGATGTATTCCGTCCATACATTGGCTTGTCCGCCCATGATGAAAGATTGTTTATCTGCAGCGAGTGCAGGAGGTATGGGCTCAAAGGCATACACTTTTTCGAGCGGAACATAACCACCGATAGCAAGTGGTTCATGTGTGTTTTGCGATTGGTAATAATCAAAATAACAAAAATCAGTAGGTGACATTACCACGTTATGATTTGAAGTGGCAGCAGCGGTTCCACCGTCAATTCCGCGCCAGCTCATTACAGCCGCGTTCGGAGACAATCCATCTTCAAGAATTTCATCCCAGCCGATAATACTCCTGCCGTGTGCATTTACAAATGTTTCTATTTGCATGGTAAAATAGCCTTGCAAAGCATTTTCATTTTTCAATCCCAATTGCTGCATCAGGTTTTGGCAATACACACTTTTCTTCCATTGTTCTTTCGGACATTCATCGCCGCCGATGTGAATGTATTTTGAAGGAAACAACTCCATTACTTCGAGCAATACATTCTGCATGAAAGAAATTGTTTCTTCTGTCGGGCACAATTGGGTCTGCACAAAAAACCAATCGCTATTTTAAACAGCAATGGTTTTTACGATTCTTTAATAGAACTGACCCAGACTATGGTTGATAAAGGTTTCCTGAAAAGTGTCAATAAAGAAATGCTTCTGGTAAGCGATACTATTGAAGACTTACTTGAAAAAATGAAAAATTATACAGCTCCAACTGTTGGAAAATGGATTGATAAAGAAAAAGCGTAAACCTTAAGTTCGCTACCAAAATCAAGATATACAAACCATAAAAAACATGAAGAAAAATTGTTGAAACAAAACAAATACACTTCTATTAGCCATAGTACTCACCTCACTTTTGGCTGGAATATTTTTTACCTGAAGCAATACAATAACACCCGGAATTGGCAGACTTGACGATGTAAATTATATCAGGGCTTTTCAGAATATGAATCGTACTATTTTAAATCTGTTATTTCTTGTCATCCTTTTTGGTTCTCTGTTATTTCCTTTTGTGACAGCTTATTTTCAAAAATCGAATCCTGTTGCTTATTATTGGATGCCTGTTGAAAAACAATACTTTTCATTAACTAAAAACAAAGTATAAATTTCAACCCGTTGGGTGCAATTCTATTTTTAAAATGCAACGTAATAATTTAGAACACTGATGACACCCATTTGCTACCGCAAAAACGCGGATTTATACGGATTTTAAATGTAGAATCTAAAAAAATCCGTTTTTGTCCGTGTCTTCGTGACAACGAATCGGTAAAATCCGCGTCAAAATATATTATTTTTTAAGTACACCCAACGGGTTAAATTTCATAAATTAGAGCTTTCGAAAAATAGTCTCCGTTTTGAGTAACAGTTGAAAATTAATTTCAATTTTTACTGATAACATTTCAAAAACTAAAATATGAAAACAGAAAATAATAAGTTTGCAAAAGCCGAAATGCTGATTAGAAAACCTGTTTTAGAAGTTTTTCAGGCTTTTATAAATCCGGAAATCACCAGTAAGTTTTGGTTTACCAAAGGTTCCGGAAAATTAGAAGAAGACCAATCAACCGAATGGACCTGGGAAATGTATGGTTTTTCGCTGACGGTATTAACCAAAGTGATAAAAGAAAACCAGAAGATTGTAATCGAATGGGGAACTCCGGATGAAATCACTTTGGTAGAATGGATTTTTACTCCATTAAATGAAAATGAAACTTTTGTAAGCATTACCAATTCGGGTTTAAAAGGAGATCCCGATAAAATAATCGATCAGGTCAGAAATTCAACGGAAGGATTTACATTGGTTCTTGCCGGGGCAAAAGCGTATTTGGAACATCATATTCAGCTTAATTTAGTACTCGACAGATTCCCGAAAGGTCTGGCATAAATTTATTTTGTTTCAGGTTTAAAGCTTCAGTTTAACAACACAACTTGAAACTGAAAAAACCTGAACGCTGAAACTAAAAAAAATGGATACTAAAAAGCCAGCAACCATAGACGAATACATAAGCGGATTCCCAAATGAAGTACAGAAAATTTTGGAAGAAATTCGCGTGACGATTCAGAAAGCAGCTCCGGAAGCTAAAGAAAAAATCAGCTATGCAATGCCGGCTTTTGACCAAAACGGAATTGTGGTTTATTTTGCGGCTTTCAAAAACCACATTGGTTTGTATGCTTTACCAAGCGGTCATGAGAGTTTTAAGGAGGAACTTTCAAAATATAAATCAGGAAAGGGTTCGGTACAATTTCCTTTAAACGAACCAATGCCTTTTGCTTTGATTACCAAAATTGTAAAATTCAGGGTAAAAGAGAATTTAGAAAAAGGAAAAAACAAAGAAAAAGAATGAACTTAAACGAACATTATAATCAACTGTATAAAAACTCTTCTGAAGCTATTTTAGCCGGAAATTATATTTTAGATCCTCAGATTAATGACGAATCAGATTCCCGATTTGGAATCACACTGCTCATTCGCCCAAACGCTAAAATAAAGGCAAATATCCAGCTGTTTTTGGATGCTTTAAGAGAAGTGGAACCTGCACAATATTATTATCCTGATTCAGATATTCATATTACGGTAATGTCGATTATTTCGTGTTCGGAGGAATTTCGCTTAGATCAGATTTCCCCTAACGATTACATCGAAGTTATTTGTAAAAGCCTGGTTGATTTAGACAGAATCAGAATTCATTTCAAAGGCGTTACCGCGTCTCCTTCTGCCTTTATGATTCAGGGGTTTCCCAGTGACGAATCTTTAAATAATCTTCGAGATAAACTGCGTGTAGATTTTAAGAATTCAACCTTACAGCAAAGTATGGACAGTCGTTACACCATTTCTGCTGCACATTCTACTGTGATGCGATTCAGTGAAGAGCTGCAACATCCGGAAAAAATAATGGAGGTTGTTGAAAAATTCCGCGATTTTGATTTTGGGGAATATACCGTTGAAAGTTTAGAATTGGTTTATAATGACTGGTATCAGAGGAAAAAGACGACCCGGACACTGGGAGAATTCCGTTTAAGATAAACTGAATTTTATTTCTTAAATTCGCCAAAATGCCATAATACACCAGACGGATCATGCAAAAAACATTCTCTTCCCCAGTCTAAATCCCGAATCGGAACTAACTTTACTCCTGAATATTTTTCAGGCAGATTTAAGGATAAAAGTGCGGTATAATAACGATCCGCATCATCGACTTCAAGAAAAACCATAGTATTTTCTATCCATTCTTTTGCGTAGTAATCCTGTAGATAAAATGCAATTTCATTTGATTTGAAAACAGAAAAGTTGGATTCTAAAACTGTTTCTTCAAATCCAAGATCACGGTAAAAACTTCGCGATAATTCGAAATTTTTGGCACCAATAAAAGGTCTGATTGATTTTATTTTATGTTCCATTTTATTTTTTGAAATTACTATTCAAACTTTTTCACTTATCAAAACCCATTTGTTTTCGCAAATCTATATTCAAACTATATTGTTCCTCAATCGGAATAACTTTTCTTGAATTTTTATTGATATCATTTCCTTCTTTACTCCACAGAAATGGATAAAAATTAAAAACTTCATCGCCTTTTAATTTTGAAACTTCCTCTCTCCATCCTTTCCACCTGTTTCCTTCATAAAACTTCTCTAAATCATTATTAAAACAAAATTGCATAAATTCCGAATAAGTAACATCAAGTGGTTCATATTCCAGATTATCAGGTGAAAAATAATAAATCATCCCCAAATCAGTTCCTAATCCGCCTCCGTTCAAAACAAAAAAACCACCAACTGCATCGTCAGCAATTAATAAAAAAGAAGGTGTTTCACCAAACTCTTTAAATGATTTTCCTTTATTCCAGTCCGGAAGTGTACGATTAAATTTTGCATTTCCCGAACCTAAAATTCTTATCCAGCCATCATCAATTAAAAGTCCTCCCGTCATAAAAACGATAGCCCCCATTGGAGAGCGGGTTGTAACTTGTATTTTATATAAAGCATCTTTTGCTTTTGATGGATCAACAGGTAAGATTTCAACTTTATTTTTAGCAGTTTTAATCCAACCTTCTACAATAGGCCATCCGGAATCAGCTTTATTTATAAGTTCATCAACTTGTTTCATTTTATTTTGTGCTGATGTCATTACAGTTATAAACATCAAAATTATTATAAAAAAATTTCTTGTCATAATGAATATTCTAACCTTTTTTCAAAATACTTCCCAGACCCCTGCCGATTTGCTCAATAGCTTCAAGACCTTTTGTAAGGGGTGTTGCAGTAAAATCTTCGTAAGCATCCATGGCGCTTTCTTTACGGTCATCCTGAGGATAAACCAGAATTATATTATTACCATCAAATGACTTTTCGAATTTATGAGGCAGTTTATCAAATATTGACTGATACGAAACAGAACCTTTTCTGGATAGATTAAAAACAATTAAATCGGTTGGTGTAATTTCATCTGAAATAGCTTCAAAATCTTCCCAGTCCAAAATACTTTTAAAACCTAACTTCGCATTTAATCTCAAATTATTGGCAATCTGTAATATTGCCTGATGCGTTTTGTATTCCGCATAAATAACAATCGGAACACTTAATTCCTGAGATAAACGACAAATTTTCTGAAGCAAAAGATGAAATCCTATTCCCCTTTCAGAAAAAGGAGGACAGATAAAAACCAATCTTTTTTCTTCAATAAATGTTTTCTGGAACCTGCAGATGAATAAGCTTTTGTCTACGTTGTTAATAATTGAATCAACATTCTCTCCAAATATCTTGTCTAAAAAGCCTGTTTTTCTTGGCCATCCGACAATCACAATATCCGCCATAATCTCTTTTGAAGTACGGGCAATTCCACTTGCTGGATTATGGTCAATCCTGGCAATCGTATTGATTTTTACTTCAGAAGCGGAACCCTGAATTACGAATTTGTCAACTGCTTTTTTGTATTTAAGAATATTAATTTCGGCCTGGTCATTGTTCGGTACAATCGTTAACAAAGTCACCGGATTGGTTGATTTCTTATCTTTTATTAAAAGTGCAAAATCCAAAAGACTCGCCGTTGCAGAAGTTTTGGCCAGTGGTATCAAAATATGCTCTTCTAAAATATGTTCTTTACTGGCATCTTCAGGAGAAACTTCTTCTTCGCAGATTGCAATTTTCTTTGCTGCTTTTTCAGTGGCAAAAGAAGCCACAATACAAGTGATTAAAATTAGGATAATAGTGCCATTTAAGATATTTTCATCCAGAATTTTAGCTTTAAATCCAACCAGTATAACTGCCAGGGTTGCTGCTGCGTGCGCACTGCTCAATCCAAAAATAAGCTGTCTTTCGGTTTTGGTGTATTTAAAAACGACCTGAGTAAAAAATGCGGCAATCCATTTTCCGAAAATAGCCACAACACTCAACGTTCCGGCCACAATCAAAGCAGTCGGACCGCTTAGAATCACGCTTATATCTACCAGCATTCCCACAGAAATCAGGAAAAACGGAATAAACAAAGAGTTTCCGATAAATTCAATCCTGTTCATTAAAGCTGATGAATGCGGAATTAAAGGATTTAATGCCAAACCCGCAACGAAGGCACCAATAATTGGCTCAACTCCTGCTACTTCGGCTAAAAACGCTGCGAAGAAAACAACAGAAAGGACAAAGATATAGTGGGCGTGTTTTTCACTTTCCAATTTTTTGAAGAACCATTTGGCAATCCTCGGAATCACCAGGAACATAATCGCTGAAAAAATAGCCAGTGAAACGCCTAATTTTATCCAGAAAGCCTGATTCAGATTTCCCTGACTGCTTCCCATAATGATGGCCAGAATAATCAAAACCGCAGTATCCGTAAGTATTGTTCCACCAACAGTTATCGCAACCGCCTGATTTTTAGCGATCCCAAGTTTACTTACAATCGGATAGGCAACCAATGTATGAGTTGCAAACATACTCGCAGTTAAAAAACTTGCATTAAAATCATAATTCAGTAAGTAAAAACAAACCGGAAAACCAATGGAAAGCGGAAAAATAAAGGTAAAGAAGCCAAACAATAAACTCTTATTTTTATTGGCTTTAAATTCGTTCATATCAAGTTCCAAACCGGCAATAAACATTATATATAAAAGTCCAATCGTCGAAAACAGATCGACAGCAGAGTTTTTTGCCAGAATATTGAGGCCGTGAGGCCCGATGATTACTCCGGAAATTATCAGACCAATAATACCGGGGATATTTATTTTCTTTAATAAAATCGGGGACAATAAAATAATGAAAAGTATCAACGAGAAAATCAATACTGGGTTGGTTAATGGTAATTCGAATTCTTGTAAAAAATGCTTGAAAAATTCTATCATGGTGTAATTTTATCTTCTTTGGGTATTTTAATTTTCGCAAAAACGCATTGATTAAAATGAAACCGCCGGAGTTTTAATTTACTGATTTCTTTAAAGGATAAAAAAATCAAATTCTTTAGTATTTGCTGCATTACAAAAATACCTAAAAACCACGAACTTTTTACGAAAGTTCTATATTAAGCATTTAAATTTATTTCATTGTCAAATTATTAAAATTTAATATCTTTTTTAACAAAACCGCAACATTAACAAATGATAATTAAACTTCTTTGCATTATTCAATTATCTTTGTCTTAATAAAAACTGAACAATGGAAGAATGTATCTCTGTTTTTGATATGCTTAAAATTGGTGTCGGGCCTTCAAGCTCGCATACACTTGGTCCCTGGCGTGCTGCCGAACGTTTTTTGGAAGAGTTAAAAAACGAAGCTGTTTTAGAGCAGACTATCAGGGTTAAAGTAGATTTATACGGATCGCTTTCTTTAACCGGTAAAGGTCACGCTACCGATTTGGCCGTTATGTTAGGTCTAAGCGGTCAGGATCCGGAATATATTCCGGTCGAAAATATTGCCGGAATTATAAAACATATCGAAAACAAAAATGAGATCGTTCTGGGAAATCAGATTACGATTCCGTTTTATTTTCTTCAGGATATTGTTTTCAATAAAGAATTTCTTCCTTTTCATGCCAACGGATTAAAATTTACTGCCTTTAAAGCCGACAATTCCGAATATGAATCTACTTTTTATTCTATTGGCGGCGGTTTTGTTGTGAAAGAAGAGCGCACCAATGCCAAAATAAAAGAGGAAATCAAATGCGCTTTCCCGTTCCCTGTCCAAAATGCAGTTGAACTTTTAAATTATACCATTTCCGAGAACAAACTGATTTCTGAAATTGTTTACGAAAATGAAAAATCAATGCGTCCGGAAGCAGAAATTCATTCCGAATTAATGCGCATCTGGAATACCATGCTCGAATGTATGTACATTGGCTGTCACTCCGAAGGAATTCTTCCTGGCGGATTGAACGTACGCAGAAGAGCTTTTGACATGCATCAGAATCTAATCGGTTTATCTAATTATAATTCTCCACAAACCTGGCTCGAAGAGATTCGAAAAACCGAAGTGAAATTTCGTCAGATCTTAAAATGGGTAAGCTGTTTTGCACTTGCCGTGAATGAAGTAAATGCATCCTTAGGCCGTGTTGTAACTGCACCAACCAACGGAAGTGCGGGAGTGATTCCAGCAGTTTTAATGTATTATTTAGTAATCGAAAACCATGATGCCGGCGAAAAGGAAATCAAACAATTCCTGATGGTTGCCGGAGAAATTGGAAGTATCTTCAAAAAAGGATCTACCATTTCAGCAGCAATGGGTGGCTGCCAGGCAGAAATTGGCGTTTCGTCATCAATGGCTGCTGCAGCACTTTGTGAGCTAATGGGCGGAAGTCCTGCCCAGGTTCTGATGGCTGCCGAAATCGCCATGGAACATCATTTAGGTTTAACCTGTGACCCTATTGGCGGTCTGGTTCAGATTCCATGTATCGAAAGAAATACGATGGGCGCCATAAAAGCAATAAATGCTGCCGAACTAGCACTGGAAACGGATTCCAAAAATGCCAAAGTGCCTCTTGACAAAGTTATCAATACAATGTGGCAAACGGCAAAAGACATGAATTCAAAATACAAAGAAACTTCTGAAGGAGGACTTGCAATTGCTGTAAATATGGCTGATTGTTAAAAATAATTCAGCCACAGATTTAGAAATTGAAATCTTTTCAAATCTTTTAATCTGTGGCTAAAAAACTAGTGCTACAAAATATACTCCATGAAAAAGTCCCCCTTTATTATTGCACTATTATTTTGCTCGTTTTTAATGCATTCTCAGGAACGTTATTTCCTTAATTCAGATACACGTTTGTATAATTCAGCAAGTGCTTCGGCTGAATTTTCAGGTTATTTTAAATATGGAGCCGAAGTCCAATTATTATCCGAAAGTAAAAACGGCTGGTACAAAGTAAAAGCTGATAATTTATCTGAAGGTTATATTCCTGAAAAATTTGTTGCCACAAGATTAAATGCAGCCGATATTAAAGTCCGGGACAACGAAAATCCAATTATTGAAGGAAACGATAATTACTACGGCAGTAATCATCTTTTTGTTTTGGTTGCCGGTTTAAAAGCGAGGGCACAACCTGATAAAACTGCGAAGATCAAGGAAATTCTAAATGTGGGTGATCCGGTTGCTGTAAATTATATTCCGAAAAATCAGGAAGAATGGGTAAATCTAAGTGGTAATTTTAGTAATGAATATGCAAAATTTACTTTAAGAAAATTCATTGGCAAAAGACCTGATTTCAATACTTTATTAAAAGATTTCGATAAATTGGATGTTAATAATATTCCAGAACGCAAAACTGCTGGTGAGCGAATTGTTGAATTGGCATGGAATAGCGATTCTGCAACATTAACTCCCGCTTATCAAAGATATTATGAAGTTATAAAACAATTAAACGACCTGAAACTTCTTGCTGATACTGAACTCAATATGGCTATAGCCAAAGGATTAGCAAAACATAAAAAACCGGAAGAGGTTCTGGCTTTCGTTAAAAAATCGGAATTTGTCCTGAAAGGTGTAAAGACCAAAGCATGGTACTTAACTCAAAAAGATTTGGTGAAAACTTTTGGAAAAGCTTCTAAAACAGCGCACGTGAGTGATGAATGCGGTATTTATTTAAGCGAACTTTTTTACTATTATCCAGACCTCGAAGCTTCTGTAGATGAACAAAAGAATCAGGCAGAGATCACAAAAGTTTTCATCAACGAAAACAATAAACTGGTTTTAAACCCAAATGCAATCTTAGATAATACATTAACCGAAAAAGCATTTATCGAAAAATACGGAGCTTATATTGGTGCTTCAATAAAAGCGCCACATAATTACTCTATACAAGTAGAAGACAGCGAATTTAAGATAGAATTTAAAGACGGAAAATTATTTACCATCGAAATATTCTTCTATTGCTGATTTCAATCTATAATTAATCAATACTTTTACATCTTCAAAAAAAAATAAAATGTCAGTAGCAAAAAAAGATTATAAAAGAATCACAACAAAG
>JBDTNT010000267.1:0-9401 GCA_039933615.1 Flavobacterium sp.
TTTTATGTATCATTTGCTTTTATGTATTCAAAGAGTCTTTTCTACTCTTTATTTCAAATCTTAATTTTCTTCGAATATTATTTTTTTACGGGTAATTCGAACGTATTTTGTTTGGGTTCACTTTTTCTTTTCAAAGCTTCTGCATCTAAATGGTCTGAAAGAACATCTTTAAAAATAATCTGATTCGTTTTATCCGATGGAACATCAATATCTTTCATAACAAGTCCGTTTACATCATCAAAAACAAAAGCGGGACGGAAATCCTCTTTTTCAAGAATCAATTTGATGTTCTTCATTTCAATTCCACTAGCGTGGCGAACATAAAATCCCCAGGAAGGCAATTCTCCAAACATGGTAAATTCCGGATATCCTTTTATATTTTCAAGTACATCTTTTAATCTGCTTAAAGGTAAATACGCCATTCCTTTAGACGCTCTTCCGGGATAGGTGATTTCGATATTTTCTAACGTTACATTTTCTATAGCATATCCAGGTATTCCTGCAATCGAAGCCGGAAAAGGATTGTGAAAATAATCTACTTCGGGGCCGCGTAAATCATAATCGATATCAGGACGCCCAAAAGGAATTTGAGCTTTTACATTCTTAATCGATACGTTTTTAATATACCCTGGTTTGTCTCCGTTTCTGTGTCCTAACCGAATCAGAATTGCATTTCCTGTATTTACTGCTGTAATATTCGAAACTTTAATATTCTCAATTTCGGCCCCATCTACAGATTCTATGGCGATTGCCGATCTAAAAGTATCAAAAACCTGAATATTTTCTACGGTTACATTTTTAAAACTTCCATAAGAACCAGTTCCAAACTTAACGGCATTAGCACTTGATCTTATGGTGCAATTCCCAATATAAATATTATTATTCTGCAGTCCCGGTGTTTCCGATTTTAAGCAAATACCATCATCTGCCGAGTTTACATCACAATTGGTAATTCTTACGTTTTCACAGCCGTCAATGTCAATTCCGTCATTATTCCAATACGCTCTACTGTCTACTTTTATGGCATCAATTACAATATTGCTGGACTGCACAAAACACTGCACCCAGCCCGGGCTGTTTTTCAGCGTAATCTGCTTCATTGTAATGGAATCACATTTTACAAACGAAATCAATTTCCCTCTTCCGTCTGCGGGGCGCAGTCTTCTGTAATTGTAATTGGGGTCTATTTTTACTCCCGTATGGTGCAGACTGTCAACTGCCAGCGCCAATTCTCTTCCCTGTCCGTCTATAATTCCTTTTCCCGTTATGGAAATATTTTTTGAGGCATTCGCCAAAATCAAAGCTCTGATTCCTTCCAATTTTGGGTAATCATCAGGATTAGTACTTCCTAATAAAATGGCTCCTTCTTCAAAAAACAATTCTACACCGCTTTTTAAAATAATACTTCCTGACAGAAATTTTCCTTTCGAAAAAACCACTCTTCCGCCTTTATTTTTATTCGCTGCATCAATCGCTTTCTGAATTGCTTTTGTATTTAATGTTTTTCCATCTGCCACAGCACCAAAAGTGGTAACCAGATACTCTTTTCTTTTATCCGCATACATTTCCGAATTGAAACTGAATTGGAAAAGAAAAATCAAAATGAAAAAACTCCTGAAAAACTTCGTCTTATTTATATTCATAATCTCTTTATTTATTGATTTAAAAATTACCAGAAAACGGTATATAAGGCTACCAATATCCCGCTTATAATAAAGGAACCGATAATAAATTCTGAGGAAACTTTAAACATAGATTTTTCAACTTCTATTTTATGGGTTTCAGATTGTGCTTCAGATTCCGGTTTCAAAAGACTGATTGCCACCATTAAAAATACGATGATAAAAAAAGCAATCGTCATTCTGTCTAAAAAAGGATAATCAGGAAAAGCGCCATCTGTCCACATAGGCAGAAATTTTAGTACTGCAGCAATAGGCACCGTCAGCAATGCGCCAGCAAGTCCTGCTGATGCGGTTGTTCTTTTCCAGAACATTCCTAATAAGAATACCGCTAAAACTCCCGGTGAAAAGAAACCAACATATTCTTGTATAAACTGATACGCCTGATCTAATGTTTTTAAGGCCGGCGCAACAATAGCGGCGATAATCATGGCAACGATCACAACCCATCTTCCTGTAAGGACCAACTTTCTTTCTGAGGCGTTTCTATTAAAATATTTTTTATAAATGTCTAATGAAAAAATAGTCGAAATACTGTTTGCTTTTCCTGCAAGAGAAGCCACAATTGCTGCTGTTAAAGCTGCTAATGCAACACCTTTTAATCCTGCCGGCAATAAATTCATTAAAGTTGGGTAAGCATGATCTGGTTTTATAACGCCTGCAGCATCTACCATTTCCTGTTGAAAGGCTCCGTTCTGGTACATTACAAACATCGCAATACCCGGCAAAACGGCAATTACAGGCACTAATAATTTTAAGAAAGCAGCAAACAAAATACCTTTGCGGGCGGTTTTTAAATCAGCCCCTAAAGCTCTTTGCACAATATATTGATTGCATCCCCAATATGCCAGATTATTGATCAGCATACCGCCAATAAGTACAGACATTCCCGGTAATTCAGGATAATGAGGATTTGACTTATCAAATATCATGTGGAGATGGCCAGGTGCTTCGTCTTTTATGATAGAAAGGCCTTTTAGAATGTCTTTTCCAAATCCAAATTGCTCCGATAATAAAGTCAGTGATAAGTATGTCGTTACCAAACCGCCCAAAATCAATACGATAACCTGAAAAATATCGGTATATCCTATTACTTTCATTCCTCCTAAAGTTACGATAACAGAGAAAAAACTCAATCCTATAATACAAAACTCAAAACTGATGGGCGCAATGGATGAAATGGCTAAAGCTCCTAAATAAATAATGGAAGTAAGATTTACAAACACATAAATCAGCAGCCAGATAATGGCCATTATGGTACTTACTGTACCATTGTATCTTTTTGCCAAAAACTGTGGCATGGTAAAAATCTTGTTTTTAAGATAAACCGGGATTATAAATATGGCTACCAAAATTAAGGTGGCAGCCGACATCCATTCGTAGGAAGCAATGGCCAGGCCAAGTGCAAAACCCGAACCGCTCATGCCAATAAAATGCTCTGCCGAAATATTTGAGGCTATCAGGGATGCTCCAATGGCCCACCAAGTGAGTGAACCCTCGGCTAAAAAATATTCCTGAGAACTCGTTGATGCATTTTTCTTGCTTCTGTAAATGTACATTCCGTAGCTGGTAACTATAACAAAATAAATAAAAAAGACAATGTAATCGGCGGTTTGTAATACATTCATAATGCGGTGGTTATTGGGTGAGTTAGTAAGTGAGGTTTAATCTTAAAATGTTTAGTTTTTGGCTGAACAAGTTTTTAAAGCTTCATAAGTTTTATTCTTTTTTTTCTGATGTCTTAGGTTTAATCAACATCTTGTTATTGTTTATTTTAATAATGGATTTGTTGTTTTTAAACTTTCAAAAACCATTTTCTTTTGTATAAAAAATAAAGCAGAATAAGCTGTACCAATGTGACTGATGCTGCTGTAAATACCGGCTGCCAAATAAGCGGTAAAAATTTAATTACCCCTCCAAAAACAAATGATGCTGTATGTGCAAAATTTATTAATCCTTCTGATGCTATATAAATCAGAATGGAGTTTGAACCAATTAATAGTAAAGGAAATGCCCATTTATGAAATCCTAATAAATCGATTGTCACATAAAAAAACGTGAAAAATAAAATACTAAAACCACCCACAAAACAAACAAAAGAGCTGGTCCATAAATGTTTATTGATGGGAAAATCATAATCCCAAAGCAATCCTAATCCTATCAAAACAACTGCAGCAGCAATCATTATGAATAATTTTCTGCCTGTTGAAAAATCAACTGGCTTTGTCTTTAAAAATGTCCCTAAAAACATTCCTAACAAAGCGGTTGCAATTGCCGGAATGGTCGAAAATATTCCTTCGGGATCATAGACTTTACTGTGCAGCCTTCCGGGTAAAAAAATACGATCAATATATCCTTCTAAGGAACCTTCTTTGGTTAAAACTCCTGCTCCAAATTCCGGAACTGGGATTAATTTCATGGCCAAATAATAACCAATCAAAATGCCTGCAAACCAGATTATTTGTTGTTTTAAATTAAAATTCAAATAGATAATCCCTGCAAAAAACCAAGCCAGTCCTATACGTCCCAATACGCTTGCAAAACGGGTCTGGTCAAAGCCGTCAAAACGTAATAAACCATTTACTACGAATCCTAGAAACAATAAAATACACGTTCTTTTTAGCATCGAACCGTATATTTTTTTCTTTTCTTGTGATGGCAGTTCAGCAGGGGTTTTTACACCTGCAATACTCATTTTTTTCTCAAAAGAATAGGGCATCGAGACTCCCGCAACAAATAAAAACACAGGAAAGATCATGTCATAAAATGTGATTCCATTCCATTCTGCATGATGTAATTGTGACGACATCCAGATAAAAGCAGGAATTGGCGCAGCCTTGGCAAGGGCATGTACAATATGCTCACCGCTCATAATCCAAAACATAACAAAACCTCGCAGTGCGTCTAAAGAAACTAATCTTCCATTAGTAATCGTAGTACTCATATTTTACTTATTTAAAAGCATGTTGATCTAATTTTTTTAACACATACTTACTATCATCAGGATAGTTTTACAGAGTCTAAAAGGTGTTTCCAGATGTTAAAAAAATTATTCAACGGGTTTATTTAAAGGCATATTTCAACTGTTGATTTCTCTGAGAGTTCAACTGTTTTTAACGCTGTTTTTTTCGTCTGTAATACTGTTTTCGATACAAATTGTGATTGTACGATTGCGGAAAACCTGAAATTTAAAGCAGCAACAGGGTACATCTTGCTGCTTTAAATTCTATTTTTTATTGGATTGGTTTGATAATAAATCCGTAACTGTATTCATTTTGTTTCAACAAATACTGTTCGTGCGGTAATTCTCCCCAGCTGTTATCGCCGCCTAAACCCCGTTGGGTTAAATCAACACAAACCACCACTTCTTTTTTAGGAGTTATATCACTTAAGTGCATGTTCTTTTTTGTTAAACCAGCATCAAAATCACTCGGATAATTATTTAAAGTACTCATTCCTAAAGGTTGTAATCCTTTTATTTCAAAACCTTTACCTTCATTATTTAAAAGTTCAAACCAACGAACATCGGTTTTGTATCCGTTTTCCTGCGGACGTGTATAAGGCACATATTGGTCTGCTACTTTACTTTGGTAAATTCCTTTTATAGAGGATTCATTTCGATCCGGATAATTTTCCCAGGGTCCTCTACCGTAATAATTCAGGTTTTCGAGCGTATTTTTAAGCGCAAAAACCATCCCAAAACGAGGCATTTCCGGCAACGGATTATTCCCTTTTTTATAGGAAGGCAGTATCTCTAAAGAACCGTCATTGCTCAAGGCATATTTAATTGTGAACTCAGAAGAAACATCATTCAACTTCATTTTTGCCACCACATAACTTTTTCCGTTTTCTTCTGTTATCTGAATATTTTCCAAGGTGGTATTTTTACCAGCTGTACGCCAAACATTCGCTTTTACATTCATTTTGTTTCCATAATCATTGTCTGTCGGTGCTCTCCAAAAATTAGGTTCCGGATATTGTTTAAAATATTCTTCTCCGTTTAAAGTATAATTTGAAATCAATCCCGAAGTTTTGCTGATTTTAACCACAACATTTACAGTGGTCAAAACGAATTCATTTTTTTCTTCTTTAATGTTTGAAGATGGTTTTATAAATTCTGGTTTTTCAAAATAAGTATCGCTTGCGATCACAAATTGCTCTCTGGCAATTTCAAAATTTTGTGGCAGTACTTCTGAACCTGTTTTCGTATAGGCAAAAACATTCAATAGATATTCTGTCCCTTTTTTTGAGGGTAAATTTGGTAAATTGATTTTAAATTGTTTTTGAGATTTCGGACTTAAAGTCACTTCTATTGTACCTTCTTTTATCACTTTTCCATTCTCTAAAATCTGATATTTAAAGTTGTATGCATTTAAATTCGTGAATCCAAAATCGTTTATAATTTCAATTACGCCATTTTTAACATCAATCCCTTTAAATAAAATATCCTGATACACTTTTTTTACTTCAAATGCGCCCGGATGTGGAGTTCTGTCGGGCCAGACTAATCCGTTATGACAAAAATTTTCGTCGTTGGTATAATTCTGACTTCCCATATCGCCTCCGTAAGACCAATATTTGCGTCCTGCTTCATCTTTTACTTCAAATCCCTGATCTACCCAATCCCAGATAAAACCGCCCTGCATGTTTTTACTGCTTCGGATAATATCCCAATATTCCTGAAAGTTTCCGTTACTGTTCCCCATCGCATGCGAATACTCACACATGATATACGGACGGGCCACTTCTTTGCGTGCGGCGTATTCTTTCATGTAAGCAATAGTTGGATACATTGGGCAGACGACATCTGTATTTTCGTTTTCTTTTGCTTGTTCAAATTGAACCAATCTCGTATTATCTCTCTTTTTTATCCATTTATAGGCTTCATGAAAAACGGGTCCGTTGGCACATTCATTCCCTAAGGACCAAAGAATAACCGATGGTGCGTTTTTATCTCTTTCTACCAAACTGTAAATTCGGTCTAAATGAGCTTCTCTCCATTCCGGAAGATAGGCGGGATGCGTCTTTGGATTCATAAAACTCTGGCCTTCCACTCCCATTCCGTGACTTTCAATATTGGCTTCGTCTACCAAAAAAATCCCGTATTTATTACATAGTTTTACCCATAAAATGTTATTCGGATAATGACTGCAGCGCACCGAATTGATATTTAATTGTTTCATCAATTTGATATCTTTCATCATCGTGGCTTCGTCCTGATAATGTCCTGTTACGGGATTATGTTCGTGAATGTTTACACCATGAACCATTAATCTTACTCCGTTTACAAGTAATTGTCCACCTTTTAATTCTATTTTTCTAAAGCCTGCTTCTGTAGAAACAGATTCTATGATACTGCCATTTTCATTTTTTAAAGTCAGTACCAAATTGTATAAATTAGGCGCTTCACTACTCCATAATTTCGGATTTGATACCTTTTGAGCAAAATTGACTGTCTGAGTTTTATTCCCTTCAAAATTTACATTTAATACTTTTGTAAAAACATTCTTTCCGGATGCATCTACCAATCTGGCTTCTAATTTCTGATTATTTACGGCTTTAGAAGTCAGGTTTTTTAAACTCACCTCTACACTTAAACTTCCGTTTTTATACTTGGCATCTAAATCCGGTTTTGCAAAAAAGTCTGCAATTCGTATGTCATCTGTACTGTACAAATAAACATTTCTGTCTATTCCGGAAAGCCTCCAGAAATCCTGATCTTCCAGATACGAACCATCACTCCACCTGTAAACTTCTACAGCCAAATCGTTTTTTCCGGCTTTTACATATTTTGTAATGTCAAATTCTGCCGGACTTTTGGTGTTTTCCGTGTAGCCGACTTTTTCTCCGTTAACCCAAATATACATCGCTGATGTTCCTGCCTCAAAATGAAGATAAACATGGCGTTCCTTCCAGTTTTCCGGCAGAATAAAATCTTTTTTATACGAGCCAACCGGATTATCCGAATGATTGATAAAAGGCGGGTTTCTTTCAAAAGGATACGTAATATTGGTATAAATTGGAATTCCGTGACCGTTTAACTCCCAATTGGAAGGCACTGGGATTTCTCCCCAATTTGTGGTGCTGTAATCGACTTTGTAAAAATCCTTTGGACGCTGATCCGGCGTTGGCGACCACGAAAATTTCCATTTTCCATTTAAAGAAAAATACCAAGGTGAACTTGTATAAGTATCTCTTATCGCCGATGCTTCGTCTGCATAAGGAAGAAATGAAGCTCGTGCCGGTTCTCTGTTAATTTGAAATACTTCTGGGTTTTCCCAATCATTTCTGCCCGCTTTTTCCTGTCCTAAAACAGTTGTTCCGCAAATTGCAAACAGACATAGGGAAAGTATTTTGGTTTTGATTTTATGCATTTGGTTATATTTAGGATATCTTCCCGTAGAAAGAGGTACAAAATTCGAAGAAAAAGAAAGTTTACTTAAAATTTCAATTTTTCCGGCAGATATTTAGCCGCTAATTCTTTATAATACGGCAAAAGCGCTTTTACGTCTGGTTTAACGGGTGCTTTTGTATATAAATCGTAGTTATTGAACTTTTTAACCCACTCGAACATTTCTATGTCTTTACCTACCATCAAGTGCGTGTAAGCATTTTCTTTGTGCTGGGAGTAAAAAGAATGGTATCGAATCATGTACAAGGCAGGTTCCGGCAAATGGTATTTTAATATCTGATACAAATATTCGTCATGTCCCCAACTCATTTTTACGTTGTCAAGTCCGCAGTTCTCGGCATAAACACCAAATTTTGTATTGAATCGAGGATCCGAATAATCCGGGTTTTCTTTGAAAAATTCCGGATAAACAATCTTATCGGAATACGCACAGCCTACAGGAAATGTATCGCCGACAACTGCCCACTGAGGCTCACCAAACAGACATAAAATTTTTCCTAAATCATGTAAAAAACCGGTAAGTATGAACCAATCCGGGTGACCGTCAGCACGAATGGCTTCAGACGTCTGCATAAGATGCTGTGTCTGGTCTAAATCTATATCGGGATCACTATCGTCTACAAGTGTATTCAGGAAATCTACGGCTTCCCAAATGGTCATTTCTTTTTTATTAAACTGTAAAAACTCTTCTTCTTTGCTGCATACAAAATCGTAAGTCTGATAGGTATGATTTATTCTGTAAAACTCTTTTACGGTTTCTACCCGCTCCGAATCTACATAATTTCTAAACTCTTCTTTTTCTTTTTTGGTTTCAGACGGGTCTGGGTATCGCTGTAACAAATCGTCTTCCCAATGATCTAAGTTTTGTAATGGATGGTCGGTGTCTATTGGCTTTTTCATGTGGTTGAAGTTAAAAGTTATAAGACAAAAATAGAATTACAAATGCAATTCAAAATGGACTAATACATCAAAAACATGGATGAATTTTAATTTAATGTGAATTTTGAGTCAACTGAAGGTAAAATTTTATTGTATTTAAAGATTACTTTATTTGTAGCAATTCTGATTTTTTTATCTAAAATCTTGTCATTTCGAAGGAGAAATCTCCGTAAGAAAATCCGAAAAGATTGGCTGCTTTACAGTATCGAGTTACTCGTGAAGATTTCTCCCCTGTCGAAATAACAAGATTAGGATGTATTAATTCTACACAGACTTAGAGGATTTTTTATCCTTTTCGTTTGGTTTGTCATTTCGACGAAGGAGAAATCTCCGTAAGAAAATCCGAAAAGATTGGCTGCTTTACAGTATCG
>JBDTNT010000268.1:0-2505 GCA_039933615.1 Flavobacterium sp.
GCCTTCAATAAACTTGGCGACTCTGCGACTTGGCGAGACTCAAACTCAAAGCAATAATCATACAACTTAAAAATCTCTCGCAAAGACACTAAGACGCAAAGTTTTTTGTTTAAGGAAATACTAAAATGAACTTACATCTCTTATATGGTTTAAAAAAAACTTCTGCTTTTATTATATTTCTTAACTTTAAAAACAAAATAATTCAATTCATGAAAAAATTAATCGCACTCTTATTATTCGTTACGACCTTCGCAAATGCACAAAATACTGAGAAAGAAAAAATTACCAAAATGCTGGACAGCTGGCACAAAGCCGCTGCCGATGTAAAATTTGACGCTTATTTTAATTCATTGGCTGATGATGCCATTTATATCGGGACAGATGCTACCGAAAACTGGACTAAACCGGATTTTAAAAGCTGGGCAAAACCTTTTTTTGACAAAGGAACTACTTGGAACTTTACGGCTCTTGAACGTCATATCTTTTTTGATAAATCCGGGAAGATTGCCTGGTTTGATGAATTGCTAAATACCCAAATGAAAATCTGCCGCGGATCAGGAGTTTTGGTGAAGATTGGGAAAGAATGGAAAATTCAACACTATGTTTTATCAATGACCATTCCGAATGATGAAGTAGATGCGGTAACAAAAATTAAAGCACCAATTGAAGATGCCTTAATAGAGAAACTTCAGAAAAAATAAACAAATTCTAACTTTCTTATTATAATCCTAACTTTTCCAGTTCTTTATAAAACAGGATATCGATTTAATTATAACATATTTATCAATTAGGACTCTTTTTTGGAACTCCAAAATAGAATTCTGTCAATAAAAGGTACTGAATTTTACAAAATCGACTAAAATAAACCTACAGCCTCTATTTTATGAGCCCCGGAAACCTGAATATTTATTTTTTTTTAACTTTGACCCCAAAAAAAATAGGGTTTAAATAAAGTATCTGAAAAATGAAAATAGAAAAACGCTGGGTCATTTCCTTTATTATTATAAGTATCGTTTGTATCACAGGTGCATTTTGGCCAACGGTTACACAAAACAATTACGTTCTTTCTGAATTTGGAACTACAGACCATATTGTCCCTGCCGATGTTGCCTGGATGCTGACGTCTTGCTGTCTGGTTTTGATCATGACGCCGGGATTGTCGTTTTTTTATGGCGGAATGGTTGGTAAAAAAAATGTTATCTCGACGATGTTACAAAGTTTTATCTGTCTGGGCGTTGTAACGCTTTTATGGGTTACGGTTGGTTTTAGCCTGGCTTTTGGTGATCCGGTTGGTTTTGGTACCGGAGATCATTTTTACAGTTTCTTTGGTAATCCGACAACTTTTGCTTTTATGGATTATGTGGGCGTGCTTCCGCATAAAAAATTAGCAAGCACGATTCCGTTTATGTTATTCGCTTTATTCCAAATGAAATTTGCCATTATTGCTCCGGCAATTATTACAGGTTCATTTGCCGAACGCGTTCGTTTTATATCGTATTTAATTTTTATCAGCTTATTTACCATTTTCATCTATGCGCCTTTATGCCACGCCGTCTGGTATCCTACAGGAGTTTTGGGAAGTTATTTTGGTGTGAAAGATTTTGCAGGAGGAACCGTGGTACACATGAGTTCCGGTTTTGCAGCTTTGGCGGGAGTGCTGGTTTTAGGAAAAAGAAAAAACAGTTTACATATTCCAACAAACATTCCATTTGTATTATTGGGAACCGGAATGTTATGGTTCGGATGGTTTGGGTTTAATGCCGGTTCTGCTCTTGCTGCCAACGGAACTGCGGCAATGGCTTTTGCAACGACAACAACATCATCGGCTGCAGCGATGCTAACCTGGGTTTTCTTTGACCGGATGAATGGCAGAAAAGTTTCGGCTCTGGGGGCTTGTATCGGGGCTGTAGTAGGTTTGGTCGCCATAACACCTGCTGCGGGTTATATCTCGGTTCCTGAGAGTATGTTTTTCGGATTTGTGACGGCTTTGGTTTCTAATTCTGTTGTGAATTGCAGTTTCTCCAGAAGATTTGATGATACGCTTGACGTTTTTGCCTGTCATGGTGTTGGCGGGATTATGGGAATGATCCTTACCGCGATTTTTGCGCATGGCGAAAATGCAAGTCTTTTACACGGTGGCTGGAATGTATTTATGCATCACATGATTGCTTTGGTGCTGGTTTCTATATTTACTTTCTTCGGGGCCTATTTCTTGTTTAAGGTAACGAACTTTATTATTCCGCTGCGTGTTTCTGAAGAATCGGAACACATCGGACTGGATTTATCACAACACGACGAAACACTGGATCCTAAAATGCTGGCGATTCCTGAAACTCCGGAGTATCATTAAGTGTAAAGTTTACCATCAATTTATGCTACTTTTTTGTGTTTAAATTTTTATAAAAATCTGTTTAATCAGCGTTTAATTCTGCGTGAGTTTTGTACGCGGATTAAACGGATTCGCTATCGCGAAGACGCGGATTGAAAACGGATTTTTTTTATATA
>JBDTNT010000269.1:0-4556 GCA_039933615.1 Flavobacterium sp.
TATGCCAACTCCAGGCCTTTTTTATTTTCAGTGAGGAACAAATCAATTAAAAATTAGCTCTTATTTTTTTTATTTCCTGAGAATCCGCAGTTTCTGAAGTATCAGTAATCGCAGAAGAATGATAGAACGTAGTTTTTAATTTTTCCTGTAATAATTGAATATTCGAAGATCTCAGGCCTCCTCCTGGCATAATTACAATCCGGTTATTGGCTAATATTTGAATATTCTCCAAAACCGAAAGTCCTTCCAGAACACTTAAACCCTGTCCGGAAGTCAGAATGGTTTTGAAACCACAGTTTATGACATCTTCCAAAGCTTGTTCTACGTTTGCAACAACATCAAAAGCCCTGTGAAAAGTACAGGAAAGCGGACTGGCTAAATTGACCAATTCTTTATTTCTGGTTTTATTTACACTCCCATCTTCATTTAACACTCCAAAAACAAACCCATCAACTCCCAACTTTTTAAATTGTTTAATGTCTTGTTTCATTTCGATCAGCTCTTCATCAGAATAGATAAAATCACCGCCACGGGGTCTGATAATGACATGCATTTTAATCGATAATTGTTCCCGGACTCTCACTGCCAAAATATAATTGGGCGTTGTTCCTCCCAGTTGCATATTTTCACACAATTCAATTCGGTCTGCTCCGTTTTCCTGGGCTATCAAAGCTGATTCAAAATTGAAGCAGGCTATTTCGAGTTGGTTTTTATTCATTGTATTTGTTATTTTATCATTTCAACGAAGGAGAAATTACATCCTGTTGGACTTGAATTTCTTGTGTAATTTCTCCTTCATCGAAATGACAGGATTATGCTCTTAATTGTCCCAAAAATAAAAAACCTGCTCAGAAACTGAACAGGTTTTAATAAAATATTAAGACACAAAAATTACCATTTAATAATAGCACTTCCCCAGGTGAATCCACTTCCGAAAGCAGCCAAAACAACCGTATCTCCTGTTTTTATTTTTCCCTGCTCCCAGGCTTCTGTTAAAGCGATTGGGATAGATGCTGCAGTGGTGTTTCCGTATTTTTGAATGTTATTGTATACCTGATCGTCTGACAGTTTGAATTTATTCTGAATGAATTGTGAAATTCTCAAATTCGCCTGATGAGGAATCAGCATATTTATATCTGAAACCTGTAAACCATTTGCCTCCAAACCTTCATTGATTACTTCTGCAAAACGAACGACTGCATTTTTAAATACAAACTGACCATTCATGTATGGATAATAACTTTCATCATTCGGATCATTATCAGCTAAAATATCTGTCACCCAGCGTGCTCCCATTCCCGGTGCCTGCAAAGCCAGCTCTTCAGCGTGCTGTCCTTCTGAGTGTAAATGCGTTGATAAAATTCCTTTTGTCAAATCTTCCTCACGGCTTAAAACTGCCGCTCCTGCTCCATCTCCAAAAATTACTGAAACTCCGCGTCCTCTGCTTGTCATATCCAATCCTGTTGAATGTACTTCAGAACCAATTACTAAAATATTTTTATACATTCCGGTTTTGATATATTGGTCAGCCACAGAGATTCCGTAAATAAATCCGGAACATTGGTTTCTGACATCTAAAGCCCCAACTGTTCTTAAACCTAAATCACGCTGTACCAATACTCCCGGTCCTGGAAAATAGTAATCCGGGCTCAATGTAGCAAAAACTACAAAATCAATATCTTCTTTGGCAATGCCGGAACGTTCTATTGCAATTTTAGCTGCTTTTACTCCCATAGAAGTTGTCGTATCTTCCCCACGAATGATATGTCTGCGTTCCTGAATCCCTGTTCTTTCCTGAATCCATTCATCATTGGTATCAATAATCTTAGACAAATCATCGTTGGTCACAACATTTGAGGGAACATAATATCCTAAGCCCGCTATTTTTGAATGATACATATTTTTTTATTATTTGTTAAAAAATTGGATTGCAAATCTAAGTATACTTTAAAACATAAGCGTACAAATTACTATTTTTTTCGTAATTGACAATTTAATATACTTTAATAATAGTTTATATTGATTCGTTTTAAATTCCAAAAAAGCAGTTAATTCATATAAAATTTAAAAATAGTTAAATTCAGAGCTTAAAATGTAACAAGACTAAAGTACTTTAGACAAACATTTATCAGTACCATTTTTTAAACTTCTAAAATTCAAATTATGAAATTAAAGGTTACACTATTACTACTTCTAAATTTTGGTTTTTTTGGCTTTGCACAAGAGAACCTGACCTATCAAAAGCCATCTAAATCTATTTTGGATCTGGCCGATTATGAAAGGGCTCCTTCTGTATCAATGGATACTAAAAAAGAATACATGCTTCTGTCTTACAGAAACACCTATAAAACATTAGATGATTTAAATCAGGAAGAACTTCGCCTGGCTGGTTTAAGGATAAATCCTGTGACTAATATTTCAAGTACGGTAACTTATATCACTAACTTAAAAATCCGAAAAATAAACAGCACAGAAGAAGTTCAGGTGACAGGTTTACCGAATAATCCTAAGATAAGCAATATTCTGTGGTCTCCAAATGACAAAAAAATCCTGTTTTCCCACACTACCCAGTCAGGAGTTGAACTTTGGGTTTTGGATGTTGCAGGCGCAAAAGCTACGAAGCTTACCGATGCAAACGTAAACGCAAATCTTGGAAATCCGTTTAGCTGGTTTTTAGACAATGAAACCATATTGGTAAAAATGCTTCCTAAAAACAGACAGCCTTTGCTTGATTCTAAAAAAGATCTTCCAACGGGGCCAATCGTTTCTAATACTTCAGGAGAAAAATCCCAAAACAGGACGTATCCGGATATGCTGAAAAACAAAAATGATGAAATCAATTTTGAAAATATCATGACTTCAGAATTGTACAAAGTAAATCTTAACGGAACGGCTACATTATTTAAAGAAGCTTCCATGTTTGCGGGAGAAAGAATTTCCCCTGACGGGAATTATATTATGCTGACTACAATTCAAAAGCCATTTTCTTATGTAGTTCCGCTAAACAGATTTCCTTCTAAAACTATTGTATATGACAGCAGAGGAAAAGAAATCAAAATCGTTAATGAAGTTCCTTTAAACGAAATTATCCCTAAAGGATTTATGGCCGTACGAAAAGGAAAAAGAGAACTGACCTGGAGGAATGACAAACCTGCAACTTTGACTTATGTGACAGCTTTAGATGAAGGAAATCCAGCAAACAAAACAGATTTCAGGGACGAAGTTTTCCAATGGGAAGCACCGTTTTCAAATAATGCAGCAACATTGGTAAAATTACCGCAGCGTTTTTCCGGTATTATCTGGGGGAACAATACTATTGCAGTAGTTTCGGATGAATGGTATGATACCCGTAATGTAAAAACATATTTAATTAATCCATCAAATCCGGGTGAGGCACCAAAAGTACTTACCGACAGAAACTCTCAGGATGTTTATTCTGATCCCGGTGCTTTCGAAACCAGAAAAAATGAGTACAACAAAAATGTTTTAGCTCTTGAAAATGACAACGCTTACCGTATTGGTGAAGGATACACAAAAGAAGGCCAGTTTCCTTTTATTGATGAATTCAATTTTAAAACATTAAAAAAGAAACGCATTTATACCTCTTCATACAAAGATAAGAAAGAAGATTTATTAGAAATTGAAGACTTTAAAACCGGAAAAGTTTTAGTGCAAATCCAATCAAAGAATGATTATCCAAATTATTATTTCAGGAATATTAAAAAACAAAACAGCCTGACACCAATTACATCTTTCAAAAACCCTTTTGAAAGTATTAAAAATGTCAGCAAAGAAGTGATCAAATACAAACGCAAGGACGGTGTTGAACTTTCAGGAACTTTATATCTGCCTGCCGGTTATGACAAAGTGAAAAAAGAAAAACTGCCTTTGTTAATCTGGGCCTATCCGGCTGAATATAAAGACAAAAACAGCGCAGGACAATCAACTCAGAATCCAAATGAGTTTACTTTTCCGTATTATGGATCATTCGTCTATTGGGTAACTAAAGGGTATGTCGTTTTAGATGACGCCGCTTTTCCTATTATTGGTGAAGGCACTACTGAGCCTAATGACAATTTCATTTCACAATTAGTAGACAATGCTGAAGCAGCAATCAATGCTGTAGACGCACTAGGATATATAAACAGAAAAAAAGTAGCTATCGGAGGGCATTCCTATGGTGCTTTTATGACGGCAAACTTATTGACTCATTCTAATCTTTTTGCCTGCGGAATTGCCAGAAGCGGCGCTTACAACAGAACTTTAACTCCATTCGGATTTCAAAGTGAGCAGCGTAATTACTGGGAAGCCCCTGAGGTTTACAATACAATGTCACCTTTTATGAATGCTGACAAAATGAAAACACCGCTTTTGTTGGTTCATGGTGAAGCAGATAACAATCCGGGGACTTTTACCTTACAGACAGAACGTTATTTCCAGGCTTTAAAAGGATTGGGAGCACCTGCAAGAATGGTAATTTTACCTAAAGAAGCTCATGGATATGTTGCAAAAGAAAACATCCTGCATTTACTTTGGGAACAAGATCAGTTTTTAGA
>JBDTNT010000270.1:0-3314 GCA_039933615.1 Flavobacterium sp.
ATTATCGCATCTTCAACTAGTAAGTCAGCATAAAATTCGCCAACTAATTGATTTTTAAAATAAACTTTGATTTGCTTTTGGGCTTCCACTTTACAGCCTTGCGATATCAATTCAAAATACATTACATTTTGATATACTTTTTCTAAAAAACCGTAACCAAGTTGGTTATAAACATCATAAAATATTTTTAATATCGGTTTAGATATTTCTTTGTGTAGTAAATCATTCCTAATCATCCGCGCAAAACCGTTAAATCAGTTTAATCCGTGGACTAAAATATGAAATCTCTTAATAATTCTAAAACCTGATTGATTTCTTCTTCTGAATTATAACTGTGAATACAAAAACGAAGACGTTCCTGACCTTCCGGAACTGTTGGAGAAAGTATGGGTTTGACATCAAAACCTTTGTCCTGTAATTGCTGCGCTAATTTTTTTACCTTTTCATTGCCCGGAACAATGGCAGACTGGATGGCAGATTTGCTTCTGACAAACATTGGTTTTAATCCCAATAAATTCTTTTGCTGATTAAAAAACACAATATTCTGACGCAATTTCCCTATCGTGTCTTTTTCAGTTTCCAAATGCTGATATGCCGTTAAAATAGTTGAAACGGAATGTGGGGATAATCCAGTAGTATAAATAAAGCTTCTGGCAAAGTTGACCAGATATTCTTTAAGTTCTGTACTTCCCAAAATGGCTGCACCATGACAGCCCAAACCTTTTCCAAAGGTCATAATTCGGGCAAAAATGCGATTATGTAATTCCAGATACTGCATTAATCCTTCCCCTTTTTCTCCAAAAACCCCCAAAGTATGCGCCTCGTCCACAACAAGGTAACAGTTGTATTTTTCAGAAAGGATCACTAATTCTTCTAAATTCGGGCTATCACCATCCATAGAGAAAACAGTTTCGGTGACAATATAAATTGTGGTGTCCGGAAATTTCAGAACAAGACGTTCTAAATCTTCAAAATCATTGTGATTGAATTTATATGATTTAGCATTCGACATTACAATTCCATCACGAATAGAAGCGTGACTCAGTTCATCATAAAGTATAACATCGTTTCTTTGTGGTACAGCGCTAAAAAAACCAACGTTGGCATCATAACCTGAATTAAAAATTAAAGCCGATTCTGAGCCGTGAAATTGCGCCAGAAACAATTCCGCAATCTGGTAAAGAGAATGATTACCGGAAATTAATCGGGAGCCTGTTGCGCCATTTTGCAGTATATCATTTTCTATTAAATAGTGATGTGCTAATTTGAAAACAGATTCCGACTTTGAAAATCCAATATAATCATTAGATGAAAAATCAATAATATTATTAAAACCTGGCAATTGTCTCAGGGAATTATTCTGCTTTCTGTTTTCAAGCTTTTGAGTAAGATTATCGGGTAATTTCATAAAAGCAAAGTTATGAAAATGATCTCAATATTAAATAAACGGCGGATTTGATATTGTCCGCCGTCTTATTATCTGATTTAAATATTACTTATGAAAGGTGCTTTTTTAGAAAACTCAGAAAGAATCACTTCCTTAATCATAAAATCCGCAATATCACAGGCACTGATTTTATCTCCCGGACAATCCTCCAGACTCACTGCTGTTTCAGAATTCATATCCGTAAACTCAATAAACGGAACCCGTACCAATGTCCAATCGATAGTACTTTCAGTCAAAAGATCATACGTTATTTGGCGGTCTTTCTGAATTTCAGGATAATTGGTTTTCATCCAGTTTGTTGCCATAGTGTTTTTTTCGCTTTTCTTATCAAACGGAGTATCAATATTAAGTCCCGCCAGCAAAACATATCTTTTGATGTTAAATTCATTCATCATTTTCAATATATTTTTTGTTGCAGCACTTGCTACCATTGGTTCTCCCGGACGCTGTCCAATAGTACTGATTACTGTCTGGCATTCTTCGAGTAATAAACGAATGGCATTTTCATCAATTGCATCGCCTTTGATAATTTCGATTTGTGCATTTTGAATTGTAAAGTTTTCAGGACTTCTTAGTAAAAGTTTTATACTAAATCCTTTTTTCAATAACTGGTTTGTCAGATATTTCCCAGTTCTTCCTCCACCGCCTAAAACGGCAACTTTTATATTTTTCATATATATTCTTTATAAAATTTGACATAGATAAATTGCGTTTTATCAGTTCGATAAAACGAAACAATAAAAGTTTACTGAACTTTTATACGAATCAATATTTTATAAAGACATTGTAATATTTCAAAGATATAAAAAAAGCCAAACAATACTGTTTGGCTTTTTACTTTATTACGAAATCGTCTTAGTCTGCTAAAACAATTATCTTGTTGTCTTTCATTTCGATAGTACCTGACACAATATCCAAAGTATACGTCTGGTCATCTACTTTCGTGAATTTACCCGCTGTTTCTTTAGAAAAACTGAAGCTTGGCGCTACAATTTTAATAGTTCCTTTTTCTAAAATAGAAACAATAGGAGCGTGATGATTCAATATTTGAAAGCTTCCATCAACTCCGGGTAATGTAACTGAAGTTACTACTCCTGAAAATAATTTTGCTTCTGGTGATACTATTTCTAAAGTCATTTTATTTAGTTATGAGTTATAAGTTATGAGTTATAATTGAGTAGAAACTCATCATTTATAACTCAAAATTCATAATTATATTAAGCTTCTGCCAACATTTTCTCTCCGGCTTCGATTGCATCCTGAATTGATCCTTTCAAGTTGAAAGCTGCTTCCGGAAGGTGATCTAATTCACCATCGATAATCATGTTGAATCCTTTGATTGTATCTTTAATATCAACCAAAACTCCGGGAATACCTGTAAATTGCTCCGCTACGTGGAATGGCTGAGATAAGAAACGTTGTACACGACGTGCTCTTGAAACAGATAGTTTATCTTCTTCAGATAACTCTTCCATACCCAGAATCGCGATGATATCCTGCAATTGTTTGTATTTCTGAAGAATCTCTTTTACTCTTTGTGCACAGTCATAATGCTCATTTCCTAAAATTTGAGGAGTCAAAATTCTTGAAGTAGAATCTAACGGGTCAACCGCCGGATAAATACCTAGCTCAGCAATTTTACGAGACAATACAGTTGTAGCATCTAAGTGGGCAAAAGTTGTAGCCGGTGCCGGATCCGTTAAATCATCCGCAGGAACGTAAACGGCCTGTACAGATGTAATAGATCCTTTGTTTGTAGAAGTAATACGCTCTTGCATGGCTCCCATCTCTGTTGCCAAAGTTGGTTGGTACCCTACTGCAGAAGGCATACGTCCTAAAAGTGCTGATACCTCAGAACCTGCTTGTG
>JBDTNT010000271.1:0-4004 GCA_039933615.1 Flavobacterium sp.
ATTATGACAACAGAAGAATTAACAAGCAACGTATTATTGGCTTTGGATGAAATCAGACCTTTTTTAAATTCTGATGGAGGAGACATTACGCTCATTTCTATTGACGATGACAAACATGTAAAAGTTCGTCTTGAAGGAGCCTGCATTAGCTGCAGCGTAAACCAGATGACTTTGAAAGCAGGCGTTGAAACGACGATAAAAAAATATGCTCCACAGATTGAAACTGTAGTGAATATCATGTAACAAAAGGCATTTTTTCAAGATTGTTTGTAAGCAATTCAATTAACAAGAATAATAGACCTAAAGGCATTTTGATTTGAAAAATTTAAAAAATCATTCAAAAAAAAGCTTGTTTTTGCAGTTTTAATAAAAAATAACATAAAGTTTTAAGAGATTACATTGCTTTATTGTTACATTTTTAACTTAAATTTGTAGCATAACCCTTAAGCTATTAATGTATGAGAAATTATTACACTCTACTTTTATTATTGTTTTTTGTTTCTGCTAATTATGCACAACAAAGCCCAACAACCTTAGTTGTTGATAAAGCTTGGGTAAACGAATCTGAAGAATGGTCTGATTTTACGTACGCAGGACAAATTGTTTTTTCAATCAATTCCAGTAGTGAAGAAGGAACATTGAGAATTGGTAATTACGATTTTCTATATGATTTGTGCGAAGGAAAAGCAAAATTTTCCAACAAAGCGACTTATAGCGCTGCGGAATTTGCACATCCGAGAAAAATTTCTGTAACAACAGACAAACAGGGAGTTGTAAACTCAACTTACGAAGGAACATTGATTTTTCAATCTGACAGAGATTATTATTCCGTAATTATTATAGTTACATTGTTACAAAAAGGAGACAGTATGCTGGGTGTAAAAATGCATTTGAAAGACGAAAGTAGAAGAGAATACGCTTTTAGTTTTAAACCTAACAGTTAATTAAAGATCACGGATTTGTTCACGTTTTCAAATCCTAAAAAAATTCCACCAATTAAAATGGATGTATTAATAAAGATTAAAGACCGAGAAGGAGTTATACACGAATTACAGGCTCCAACTGATATGGCAATGAATATAATGGAGTTATGCAAAGCATACGAACTTCCTGTTGAAGGAACCTGCGGAGGAATGGCAATGTGTGCTTCCTGCCAGTGTTATGTTCTGAATGATGTTGCATTACCGGAAATGGGAGATGAAGAAGAAGCCATGCTATCGGAAGCATTTTATGTTAAATCTAATAGTCGTTTAGGCTGTCAGATTCCAATCACTACAGAATTAGAAGGGCTGGAGTTAGAGCTGGCACCGGAATATTAAATACTAAATTCCAATATTTTAAATTCCAAATTCCAATAGTACCGGGTGTGCTATTAGAATTTGGAATTTTTTTATGATTTTAAACCCTACAGGTTTTAGAAACCTGTAGGGTTTAAATTTTCAAAAGATTTATTTTTCAGAATCTTTATACTCTTTCCATTGGTTATAGCGTTTGTCTATAACCGGTTTCAATGAATTGTAATTCTCCCATGTATTTTCCACCTGATAAAAAGATTCGTATTCAAACCCTTTCTTTTCTGCTTCTTTATCAAAATGATCTCCATAATCATCACTATACCCGCCATAAATTTTAGCAAAATTTGATTCTTCTTCTGCATAATAGGCTTTAGCAAATTCATTTCCTAAATCATTAAGATCGTAATCGGTAAATTTTTCGTCACAATTGCTGATTAAAAATTCGGCTCCTGTGAGTTCTCTGTTTTTTACCGCACTAATATCATTTTCTGAATCTTCCAATTGTTCTTCAGACAAAAGATTATTATCTATACACCATGTTAAAAACATACCGATATGAGTTGAAGCATTTTCATTAGGTAAACCCGTTGGGTAATCTCCTCCGTAATGCCAGGAGGAATCATCGTACTTTGCCATGTTTTTAATATATTATAGTTTAATTCTTTTCAATCTTTCTAATGCTATTTCCAAACCCTCATCATGATCTATGCAAAAAGAAATAAAACCTTTACTTTTCGGAATACTTTCAAAAGTTTTTGTACTTCTAAACTCCAATAAACATTCACAAAACAATTCTCTTACACTTTCTACAAACTCATTCCACGATCTGTAATCATCATCAGGAAAACCAGCAAATATATCATTCAGTTCTTCATCTGATAAAATATTCATGCTTTCAAAACATTGATATTCCCAATCTCCTGTATTATATTTCAAATCTCTTATGTCTTCATCAGATTTATACTTTTGACCAAACTTCCCATTTTGATAATAGTCTAAAGTTTTTTCGAAGTCTAATAATGTATTAAAACATAAATTCAGCTCTGCATATTCAGCATTACAATCATAAGCGAAAGCATAAAACTCAAGTTCAGGATTATTTTTTAAAAATTCACTTACTCCTTTAATAGTAAAATTAATTATTTGCTCCTTTATTTTCAGTTTATCCATGAAGCAAAACTAATTAAAAAAACATTTTTAAGTAACCTTATTCAGACATAAGACTATCAAAATAAGACATTATTATAAACCAAACCTGCCTGAATTAAATATTCAGAGATTTGAATCGTGTCTTTTTAACAACATTGCAAAATTAACCACGCATTTTCAAATCTCTTTTCTCGTAAATCCTCTTCTTTTATCCAAAAATACAAACGCCCGCAGTCACCCCACATCATACCTGCATCTTCTTCATTACTGTCAATTTGAAAAAGCAAATTCCATAAATCTACATTTTTAGCTAACTCAGTTGTCTTTGGGTCATTATATCCTGATTCATCACCACAGTACAATCCATTGGTAACTAATTCACACTCTAATTCCATTCCTCCTTGAACATTATCAGAATGTCCTAATATTTTATTAATTACTTCTTCTTGGTTTACTTCCTCAATTATTTGAAAATATTTTTCGGATTCTTCATCAGTTAATTCTATTCCATCCATTAAACTACTAAAATAATTAGGCAAATTAACAGTGCTTTGATAATTTAACTTACAACTATAATAATATTGATAATCTTCTAATTCCTCAGGTCTTTTTTTTCTTTCAAGATTTTCCAAATTACCTTCATAAAAATAGACTTTGGAACATCCTCTGTCCTTTGGATCAAATCCCCATGTTTCCTGTTCTGCATCATAAAAGAAATACAAAATACCCTCATTAGGTAATTTATCATCTAAATCAAATGGTTTTATTTCAGTTAAATTTATTTGAGCTAAAAAGGACATTGGTTTATCTTTAAATCTAAACCATTCTATCTCTTTAGGCAAATCCGGAAAACCACCAATTTTTGATTGCCCGATCGGAACACTATCTTCGTGTTTTTTTTCGAGAGAAATACTTATCCCATTTTTTATCTGAGATTCCATAATATTCCAAAATCGGGAAAGCCCATTTTTATTAAATAATTCTTTTATTTTTTTAGCATCCATGATATTTATTTTTTTCAAAAGTAGTTTATATTGAACTTGGAAATAGCCCGTAAAAGACATAAAACTATCAAAATAAGATATTTATTATAAACCAAAAAAACCGCAATTACATTACTGCAATTACGGCTTTCTCTTTATAACAATTTTCTTCAACTTACATTTTAAACCAAACCTGCCTGAATTAAATACTCCGCAATCTGGATTGTATTTGTAGCTGCCCCTTTTCTTAAGTTATCGGCAACAATCCACATATTTAATGTGTTTTCCTGGCTTTCATCACGACGGATCCTTCCAACAAATACATCATTTTTCCCTTCAGCATACAGAGGCATTGGATAGGTAAATGTGTCCGGATTATCCTGAACTGTTACTCCATCTGTATTATGTAAAATCTCACGCACCTCATTTACATCAAAATCATTGGTGAACTCAACATTTACAGCCTCACTGTGGCCACCTACAACAGGTACACGAACCGCAGTTGCCGTCACTCTGATGGTATTATCACCAAGGATTTTTTGAGTCTCACGAACTAATTTCATTTCTTCTTTAGTAT